>CAZQEW010000043.1:0-28896 GCA_964591495.1 uncultured Klebsiella sp. | reverse complement strand
GCGCGCGGCCAGCGGCAGCAGGCCCCCCTCGCGATAGAGCGTGATCGAGACGTGCTCGTTGCGCCGGATGCAGGACTTGATGGCGCCCACGTCCTTCTCGCACTGGAGGAGCGTCTTCCACGAGTAGATGTGTTTGGGCTTGTGGAAATCGCTGTTGGCGATGAAGGGCAGGCGCTTGAGGCCCACGGGGGCAAAGATGTCGTTGCGGTTGGCGATCTCCCAGGCGTCCAGCAACGGCGCGAAGAGGTCTTGGTTTTCCCACAGGTAGAGCGTGTTCTTGCCCCAGTCACTTTTGAAGACGTGCGGGTGCGAGGCCACGGCCAACGCGCCCTGCGCGTGCAGGTGCGCGATGGTCTCGGGCAGGTCCAGCGACGAAGCGACGGGGGCTTGCAGGTCAATGCCCAGCAGGTGCGCGGAGCTCTTCTTCGTCAGGCCGTCCTTGTTGAACTCAATGCCGGTGAGCAGATGCATGCCGTATTTGCGCCAGGCGCGGCGGCGCTCACGGGCCAGCACGTCGAAGTATTCTTCGAGCTGGCTTTCGGCGAGGACGAGGTTGCTGAGTTTGCTCAACTTGCCGATAAGCCGGCGCGCGTCAGCGAGGTGATCCGTTATGCAGATGCAGTCGAAGCCACGCGGTCCGTAGAAGTCCACCAGCTCGGGCACGGTGAGCTTGCCGTCGGAGTAGTTGCTGTGGATGTGGAAGTCGCAGAGCAGTGCGCGGCGGGCGACGGAACCATCCAGAATGGCGGGCCCAGCGGTGAAGGCGGCGGCTTCGATCTTGGGCGCCGGCAAAACTTCCGGGGCGGGCGGCGCGAACTTCGTCCAGTCGCCGCGATCCTGGCATTCCTCGAGCACCAGCTCGGCGATGCGCAGCGAGGCGTCGGGCCGAGAAACTTTCAGCAGATTAGCGCGCCACTCGCGCCAGAGCCGGGCGTCCTTGGTGAAGGCGGATTCCAGCATGCCGGGCACTTCGCGGTTGCGGTCGGCCACCGCGCCGAGGCCAAGCTGCTGAATGAGTCGGGCGTTGCCTTCCTCCTGACCGGGGATGATCTGGTTCACGACCATGGGGATGCGCGCGGCAATGGCCTCCTGCACGATGGCTCCGCCGGCCTTGCCGATGAGCACGTGGTGCGTGAGCAGCAGCGTGGGCATCTGGTTGGTCCAACCAAGCACCTGCACGCGGTGCGCCTGGCTGGCGAAACGCTCGATGAGGGCGGCCTTCAGCTCCGCGTCGCGCCCGCAGGTGATGGTGAGGTGCGTCTGCTGCTCAAGATCCAGCAGGCGTTCGAGCACGGCGCCGGTCTTCTGCTTGCCGTGGTTGATGACGTAAAGCAGGCGGATCGGGCCATCGTGGTCGAAAGGGAGCGGGACGAGGTCGGGGCTGGCGAACTGCGGGCTGACCGGGAAGCCCAGCGGCCGGATGCGCTCCGCGTCCACACCCGCCGCACGCAACACCGTGGCCGTGGGCTCATTGGCGACGACGAAGACGTCGCTCGGCGCGCGGTGCCACGCCGCGTTCACCGAGATGGAGTCGGTCACGACTGTGACGAAGCGGAAGGGCTTCTCCGAGTGGTCGCGGAACAGCTCCTTGATGACCGGCGCATAGGCGGGATAGGTGGACACCACGCAGTCCGGCTGCGTGACGCGCAGCACGTCGCCGAGCGCGTTGCGCAGGCGCGTGAGGCCACCGATGCCGCTGTCCGCGAACGGGACATGGTCGAGCATCGCGTAGATGCCGCGCCAAAGGGTTGGTGTGTGGCGGACGACGCCGAGATGGGCGCGCTTAACGAGGGCGTTGAAGCGGCCATAGGTGCTCTCGAAAAGGTCGAGCACCTCCACCTGCACATCACTGGACACCAGTTCGAGCGCGTCGCGCAGGTTGCGGGCGGCGGCGTTGTGGCCCTCGCCAAAGCCGGCCGTGAGGATAAGCACCTTCTTCATGCGGTTTCTGGCGAGCATGCCCGGAGCAGGTGACGAGCCGGGGACGGGGCGGCAACGATTCGGTGAAGAACGGCGGCCCGCGTGCTCAGGCGCCGTCCGCCGGTTCGCCATGGGTCGTCTCAACCAGGTGACCGACGCGCGCGACAAGCTCGCGCGGGCTGAATGGCTTGGTCATGTAGTCGTCCGCGCCAAGCTGGAGGCCCAAGTCGCGCGTCTTCTCGGTGGCCAGCGCGGTGAGCATGAGGATCGGAATGTTTTTGGTGGAAGGCAGCAGCCGCAGCATTTCGCAAACGGCCAGGCCGTCGAGGCCGGGGAGATTGATGTCGAGCACGATGGCATCCGGCAGCAGGCACTGGGCGTTGGCCAGCGCCGTGGTGCCGGAGTCGGCATGGTTCACCTCATAGCCGGCGGCCCGGAGGTTGTAGTCCACCACTTCCCGGAGGTCGGATTCATCATCCACAATCAGCACGCGGCGCGGCATAGGCGTGAGTAAATGCCACGTCCGCCGCCGGCGAACAACGGCGCGACGGTGAACGCCCGGTGACGTTTGGATGGCAAGCCCGGAAAGTGCGGCGAAACCTCCTGGGCGGACGGCGGCACCGTCGACCTCTGCCTCGGTCCTGACCCCGTAACCATCCCGTCGCCGCAAAGTTGCAATTGTCATCTGTGCAACCGCCCGGGGCCTCGGCTACAGGCAGAGCGGTGAGATTGGTTGTCCACACCATCATCGTCATCGGTGCAGCGAATGCTGGCACCAAAATCTTCCGATTCACGCCCCGAGGCCCGGCCCGGCCAACCTCCCGCACATGAATGCCATCCTTGCCCAACCCAAGCCCACCTCCCTCGGCGCCCGCGTGCTGGCGCGCAGCAGCCTGGCCGAACGGTATCGGCTCCGCCTCGCGCGCGACCGCGCCGATCTGCTCGCCGCACAGACGCTGCGCTTCCTCGTCTTCAACGTGGAGATGAACGAGGGCCTCGAAGCCAGTTACGCGACGTGCCGGGATGCCGACCCGTTCGACGAGGTGTGCGATCATCTCGTCGTCGAGGACCGGGCGACCGGGGACATCGTCGGCACCTATCGCGTGCAGACGGGGGCGAAGGCGGCGGCGCACCGGGGCTTTTACAGCGCCGGGGAGTTCGACTTCGCGCCGCTGGCCACATTTGGCCCGCAGCTGGTGGAGCTGGGGCGGGCCTGCGTCCACAGCCAGCACCGGAACATCGCCGTGCTCGCGCTGCTCTGGCACGGCATCGCGGACTACGCCCGGGAGCGCGGCGGGCGGTATCTGGTCGGATGCAGCTCGCTGCCGGGCGTGGATCCGGCGGTGGGCGCGGCGGCCTACTCGCAGCTCATGCGCGCGCATCTGGCACCGGAACCGTGGCGCACGCTGCCGCTCCCGGCATATCGCTGCCCGTTGGAGGTCATCGCGCCGGAACCCGTTCGCATCCCGCGCCTGCTCTCGGGCTACTTCTCCCTGGGCGCGAAGATCTGCGGCCCGCCCGCCCTGGACCGCGACTTCCGCACGATCGATTTCCTGACCGTCCTGGATCTCGACACGGTGCCGGCCGGCACATTGGGCTGAAATGAAACGGTTTTAACCACGGATGAACACGGATCGGAAAATTTCAAGTGATCTGCTGATCGAGGGACAAGGCGGTCACGCGATGGAGTCGCGTTCATCCGTGTCCCCGCGGATTCACCCGTGGTTGAGAATCCTCGCCTTCCCGCGCTCGGTGGGGCGGTTCGCAATGTTCCTCGGCGTCGCCGGACTGGCCTTGCTCCACGCGGCTTGGCTGGCGGTGGCACAACGTCAGGTGCCGCTTCACACGCGCCGCGCCCGGTGGCTGCGCCAGTGGTGCCGGATTGTCCTGCCGGTCATCGGCGTGGAAGTCGAGCTGCGCGGGCGCGCGCCGGACGGTGGCATGCTGGTCTGCAACCATGTCAGCTACCTCGACATGCCCGCACTCGCGGCCGCGACGGAAATGATCTTCCTCTCCAAGGCCGAGGTGCGGGGCTGGCCGCTGCTGGGGGCCATCGCGCGGGCGGGCGGCACGCTCTTCGTGAACCGCGAGCGTCGCGCGGATGTGGCGGCGCTCGGCCCGCAGTTCGCGCCGGTGATCGGCGAGGGCGTCGTGCTCACGATGTTTCCGGAAGGCACGAGCACCGGCGGCGACCATGTGCTGCCGTTCCACAGCTCGCTGCTCGCACCGGCGGCGGAACACGGCTGGCCAGTCACGCCCGCCTTCATCCGCTACGAGGTCACCGACGGTGCGGTGGAGGAGGACGTGGCCTACTGGCGCGACATGACCTTCCTGCCGCACTTCCTCAAGCTGCTGGGCAAGCCCCAGGCGCGGGCCATTGTCCAATTTGGAGAGCCGCTGCAGAACCCTGACCGCAAGGCGCTCGCGCGGAGCTTGCACCGCGCGGTGACCGGGCTAAAGGGAACGACCCGCCCGTGACTTCAAGCCGCTGGGACGGCGGGCGAGTTCTCCGTGCTAGCAGAAGGGTCCGGCTTTGGAGGCCGTGCCCGGGTGACGGACCCTCGCGGCGCGGATCCGAGTCGGGCCGAACGCTTCTTTTTCAAGGCCCCGAGCGCCCGCTCCAGCTTCACAGCCTTCTTCGCCGCCTTCTTGAAGGCCTTGGCCGCCAACGCCGCCGCCGCCCGGGCGGCTTTGGCCGCGTGCTTGGCAGCTTTGGCCTGCTTGCGCGCGGCTTTTACGGCGGCCTTGGCCTGTTTGGCGGCAGCAGTGAGCGTGGCAAGCCTCGCTTCCGCAGCATTCAGGGCCAGCCGGGTGGTCTGGGCAACTTCCCGGGCGGACTCTACCTGCCGAACAAGTTTCTGGGTCGCAGTCATTTTTAACGTCCTAACCCGGAACTCCGAAACGTCAACCGAAGTTTGTGTTACATTCCCCGGGGTTCATCGCCGCTCCCAGCGAAGAGGGCGGCGGGAAAACCCGGAGCCGAAAAGCGTCGCGCAGCCGGTCACCGGTGAGCCGACCCTCAGCCAGGAACTGCTCGGAGTGCGAAGTGCGGTGAAGAACTCCCGGCTTACCGGCCACTCTACCACCGCAAGCGGCACACCCACGCGGGGCCGGTCCCGGATGCGTTCAGCCCCGCAGGCTTCACGCCAGCACGGCGGCGTCAAAGCGCGGCGCGGAGGCGGGCGCGAGGGATGGCCCCTCGCCGGAGAGCCGTTGATGCAGCGTCGCGCTCCAATCGGCAGTGAGATAGCGGAAGAGCCAGCCGCCGCCATGGCGCAGCCGGCGATAGGCGGCCTGCAGGTCCAGGATCATCGTCACCCGGCGGTGCGGACAGTTCAGCTCACCCACGTCGTGCGTGGCCACCGGCTCGAAGCCCATCACGCGCGTGTGGAAGAGATACGGGCTGTGCTTCTCGCCCTCAAAGATGTCCGTGACATAGTGCGTGAAGCCGCGTTCCAGCGTGTCACGCACGGCCGCCCGCATGAGGGCGGCCGCAATGTAGTGGTTGGTCCGATGCTCCGGCAGCACGGCGAATCGTCCGATCTCGGCCACGCGTGCCCGCTTGACGAACTCGGTCACGTCAAAGCTGACCCCGGGCACGGGCTGGAAACCATATTCCGCGTAGAGGCCCAGCGGGGGATTGAACAGCACGCGCAAAACCCCCACCGGCTCGCGGCTCCGCCGGGCGAGGAACCACGCCACATCGAAGCGGTCCAGATCATCGGTCGAAAACACCTTCTCGCCATCGGCCACCCAGCGCTTCTCGCGCTCGTAAGTTGCGCGGAGCACCTGCAACGCCTCCTGGCGCTCCGACTCGGAAATGACGGGGACTACACTGACTCGGCTGAGGTTAATCATGTGACTTGTTTTGGTTGGACCAGGTTTTTCCAGACAGGCGGGCGATTTCATTCATCAGGCGGGCGTGGCAGCCGCGCACAGCAGCGGCGGTGGGCTCGGACTGGCCGGGTGGCCACAGCGGGTCGCCAAAGGTGAGTTCCATCGGTGCCAGCTCGGGGATGCGCGCCGCGTTGGCGTGCCGGGGAAAGCGGATGCCGGCGGGCACCACCGGCACACCGCATTGCAGCGACAGCTTGGCCGCGCCGTGAAAGCCGCGCAGCAGCCGGCGCGGGTCACGGTTCGTCGTGCCTTCGGGAAAAATCCCCACCGATGCGCCCGCCGCAAGCCGCTCCGCCGCACGCGCAAAGGCCGGCTGGCGATCCGTCAGCAGCGGGCGCAGGACGTTCAGCCAGCGCGGCCGCGCCGGCTTGCGGTCGAGGGTGATGACATCCCCCGCGCGGTAGATGCCCGCCAGGCCGGGCACGAGCTTGAAATTCCAATCCGCGATGAAGTGCAGCGGCCGCCCGCCGCGCGCGTGCAGCAGAAACGCGGGCACGAAGAGCGCCTCCAGCTTCGTGCTGTGGTTCAGCACCAATATGAACGGATCACGGGCGGGAAGGACATGTCTGAGGCCGCTCACTTCCCGGATGGCCCCACCGAACGCCAGCAGCAGACCGCGGATCAGCGCGCGGGCCAGCGGCCGGCCCGCCAGATGCGGCAGCGGCCCACGGAGCGCAGCATGCCACTTCACCGCGGGCGGTAGACTGGCTTCAGTTAGGAAAGGGGCGAGCGGGCTGCCCATCGCCTTGAGCCGACCATGGCCACGTCAGGCCAGCGTGGCGGGGGCGTTACGTCTCGGTGAATCCCACAAAAAGAGAACGGGTTCCGGCGGTGATAACGCGGGAAAATCCGCCGGAACCCGTGCGCCGCCACTCGGCGGAACCGGGTGATCCTCGGCCGGGCGGGTCACGAATTAACGGCCTTCAGGTCACTTTCCCGCAACAACCCCGCCCGCGTTCTGTCACTGTTTCTTAACCTCCGCGCCATACGCACGACACCCGGCCGTCGCACCTTCTCGCCGTCCTTATGCCCGCCTTGCGCGCCCAAATCTTGGTTGCGACCGCCGATAACCGCGAACGCGAGCTGGTAGATGCCAGTCTGGCCGCCGCCGGCTGCCAAATCCTCGCCGCTGCGGATGGACACGCCGCAGTCCAGATCGCCCAGAGCCGCCTGCCCGACTTGGCGCTGGTGAACCTCCAGCTCCCGGGCTTGGATGGTTTTGAAGTGTGCAAGGAACTGCGCCACAACCCGGCCACTGCGCGCATGCCCATCTTTGTGCTCAGCGCCCAGGACAACCCCACCTACCGCCTGCTCGCGCTGGAACTGGGGGCGGACGAATTTCTTCTTCTGCCCTGCGAGCCACGCGAGCTGATGCTGCGCGTGCGCAACATGATTGACCGCACCAAGCCGGTCAGCGAACCGCCGACGCAGCTCCACTTCGGCGAACTGCTGGTCGACCTCTCGGCCTGTGAGGCCCGGGTGGCTGGCCGGCGCCTGCGGCTCTCGCCCACGGAATTCAAGCTCCTCACGGTCCTGATCGAGCATCAGGGCCACGCACAAACCCGCCCGGAACTGCTGCGCCAGGTCTGGCCCGGCGCCACCCTCGCCACCGAGCGCACCGTGGATTCCCACATCCGTCGGCTGCGCGCCAAGCTGGGCCGGCTGCGTTCCTGGATCCGCACCGTCCGCCACACTGGCTACTGCTTCAAACCGGAGTGATGTGATCGGTGGAAACGCCGGACCGGCCCGGCTGGCGGGGTTACCGACACCCGCTCGTCGGCGAGTAACTCCAGATCGCCCGCCACTATGCCTGCAAGCTCCGGTTGAGCTTTATGGGAGCAGTGAGAAGACCCGATGACTTGTCGATATCGTGAATGACTTGAGTCCGGAGGCAGGCCACAAGAGTTTCCGGTATGGCCAGAAGTTGGCGGGCATGCAGAGCGACTTGGTCACCCCAAGACAGCACTTGTGTATATTCTGATACAGGCATATTCTCTTCGCAGGTATGCAAACTCCGGCCCTCATCCAGGTTTACAACTGTCTCTGTGACGAGACCCGGCTGCGCATCGTGCACCTGCTCGCGCAATCGCCGCTGTGCGTTTGCCACCTGCAGGACATTCTCGGTCTGACCCAGGTGACGGCCTCGAAGCACCTAGCCTACCTGCGGCAGCGCGGGCTGGTGGAATCGCGACGCCATGAGCAGTGGATGATTTATTCGCTGCCCGCCGAGCGCCCGCGGGAGCTGGACTGGCAGTTGCGCTGTCTCCAGGACTGCCTGCCCACGCATCCAGTGTTCCGGGATGACCTCCGCCGGTTAAAGGCCCGGCAGTCGGACTGCTGCTGGGTGGCGCAAGTCATGCCCCCCACTCGCCGACGCGTTTCCAAAACCAAACCCACACCCAAATGAACAAACCCGCCGTCCTCATCCTCTGCACTGGCAACTCCTGCCGAAGCCACCTCGCCGAAGGCATCCTGCGCGCCGTCGCCGGTGACATCCTCGAAGTCCACAGCGCCGGCTCGAAGCCCGCCGGCTATGTGCATCCCCTCGGCATCCAGGTGATGCGCGAGATCGGCATCGACATCTCCGCGCACCGCTCCAAGCACATGAACGACTTTCTCCAGCAGGACATCGAGACGGTCGTCACCGTCTGCGGCAACGCCGACCAGGCCTGCCCGATGTTTCCCGGTCAGTTGAACCGCCACCACTGGGGTTTTGACGATCCGGCGCACGCCACCGGGACGGACGAGGAGAAGCTCGCCGTGTTCCGCCGCGTGCGGGACGAGATTCGCCGCGTGTTCACCGCCTACGCCGAGGGCCGCCGCGACCAGCTCAAGGCAAAGTAATCTAAACCGCTTTCCATTTTGAAATCCCTCCAAGTTTACGACCCGCCGATGTGCTGCTCCACCGGCCTCTGCGGCACCGAGATTGACCCCGCGCTGGTGAGCTTTGCTGCGCTGCTCACGCAGTTGAGCCAGCAGGGCGTGAAGGTGGAGCGTTACAACCTCGGCCAGCAGCCGATAGCGTTCATTCAAAACCCGGCCGTGAAGGCGTTGCTCGACACGGAAGGCGTGGCCGCACTGCCGCTGCTCTTCGTGGACGGCGAGGTGCGGCTGAAGGGACGCTACCCGACGGAAGGGGAGCGCGAGACACTTTCCCGCGCAGCCGCCGGCGGGAAAGTCGGGGTGTCATCGTGAATCTGCCGCTCTATCGGCCCGACCCGGCAAACACGACGCGCTATCTGTTCTTCACCGGCAAAGGTGGGGTGGGCAAGACGTCGCTCTCGTGTGCGACGGCCTTGAAGCTCGCGGAGGCCGGCAAGCGCGTGCTGCTGGTCAGCACGGACCCGGCCTCAAACCTGGACGAGGTGCTCGAAACCACGCTGACGAACCAGCCCAAGCCGGTCCCCGGCGCACCGGGCCTGCATGCACTAAACATCAATCCGGTGGCCGCCGCAGAGGCGTATCGCGAGCGGGTCATCGGGCCGATGCGGGGACTGCTGCCCGAAGCGGCTTTACGCAGCATGGAGGAGCAGCTCTCCGGTTCCTGCACCGTGGAGATTGCAGCCTTTGATGAGTTCTCCGGGCTGATTGGCAACCCTGATACCACGCAGGCTTACGACCACATCATCTTCGACACCGCGCCGACCGGACACACATTGCGGCTCATGGGTCTGGCCAAGGCGTGGGACCAGTTTCTTGACCAGAACACCAGCGGCACGTCCTGCCTTGGGCCGCTGGCCGGGCTTGCGAAGCAGCGCGCGATTTACGAAGGCACCGTCAAAACGCTGGCCGACGCCTCGGCCACAACCCTAGTGCTGGTGAGCCGCCCGCAGTTGGCCGCCCTCCACGAAGCGGAGCGGACTTCGGGTGAACTCCGAGCACTGGGAGTGGGCAACCAACAACTCGTCATCAACGGGATGTTTGCGACGAACTGCCCGGCGGATGTCATCTCGCACGCGATGCAGCAGCGCGGTCTGGCGGCGCTGGCGGCGGCGCAGGACTTCATCAACGGCTTGCCGAGCTTCATCGTGCCGCTGAAGCCCATCAACATCCTCGGGCTTGGTGGACTGCGCGTGCTGCTGGGCGACGATGCCGCCGCCGGCTGCACGCCGAAACGCTTTGGCGACTGGACACCGCCGGCCATGGAGAGCCTGGCATCGCTGGTGGCGGACATTGAGCGGCTAGGCAGCGGCGTCATCATGACGATGGGCAAGGGCGGCGTGGGCAAGACGACCGTCGCCGCCGCCATCACGGTGATGCTGGCGCGGCGCGGCCATGCGGTGCATCTGAGCACGACCGATCCCGCTGCACATGTCGCGCAGACGTTGGCGGGACAGGTCGAAGGGCTGACCTTGAGCCGCATTGACCCTGCTGCCGAGACGGCCGCCTACACGGCAGAAGTGATGCGCGCGCAAAGTTCGCAACTGGACGCCGCCGGGCGCGCGTTGCTCGAAGAAGACTTGCGCTCGCCCTGCACGGAGGAAATCGCGGTGTTCCGCGCCTTCGCCCGCGAAGTTGGCAAGGGCACGGACCGCTTCGTGGTCCTCGACACCGCGCCGACCGGGCACACCCTGCTGCTGCTCGATGCCAGCGAGGCTTACAACCGCGAACTGCAACGCCAGACCCGCAGCACCCAGCCCGAGGCCGTGATGCGCCTGCTGGAACGGCTGCGCGATCCGGCCTTCACCCGCATCCTGCTGGTGACGCTGCCTGAGGCAACGCCCGTTCACGAGGCAGCGGCGTTGCAGGAGGATCTGCGCCGCGCGCGCATCCAGCCGTTCGCCTGGGCCATCAATCAAAGCCTGCTCCACAGCGGCTCGTGCGATCCACTCCTTCAGTGCCGCGAGGAATCGGAGCATCGCTACCTGCGCGAAGTGGTGGAGCAGCTCTCCTCCCGCACCGCGTGGCTGCCGTGGCAGGCGCAGGAGCCGGTTGGCCCCGAGGCACTGGGACAATTGGCCGCTTCCAGCTTCTCAACCGAATCCCACCCATGACCTACCTCTACGCCACCATTCCAGCCAAAGAAGGCGACCCCGTGAAGCACTTCGAGATTCAGCAGGGCATGAACGACGCCCCGCTGACCCAGCATCCGGAAACCGGCGAGCCGATTCGGCGCGTGATTCTGGGTGGCTGGGGAGTGTTCATGCCCAAGCCCGGCGGGGGCGCGAAAGCGGGCAGTTGCGGCCCCAGCGGCTGCTGCTGATTCCCGGCAGCAGGTATCAGCTCGCCGAACGCTGGTCGGGAAACAAGGCAGGCCCGGCTGGCGGGCTTACCGAAACCCGTTTGTCTGCGAGTAACTCCAGGTCGCCGTCCACTTGGCCTGCGCAACCCACTCGGCGTGACCGTCGCAAAAGTTCATGTTGCCGCCGGCCCGGCCATGATTGTCCTCCGCACTGTCCGGGAAATTATTCACGTCGGCCGCATTGCCCGCCGGCAAGGTGTCATCCTCATCCACCATCAGGAATGTCATCGCCGGCCGAAGCACGGAGGCGGCGGTTTTCTTCGGGCCACTGGTGCCGTTGAAGCACCCCAGCAGCTCAAAGCTCACTCCCGCAGTGCCGCTCTTGCCGGCGGCATGGACGGTGAGGTCACGGAAAACCTGTGTCCCCCCGGGTTTGGTGGACAGGTTGGTCCGGATGGTGTTCCGCGTCGCTGGACATAGGAACACGCCCAGGCTCGGCACATAGGCGGGATATTGCCACGACTGATCGTCATCGCGGTCGTCTCGGTCGGAGTTGGGCACCTCCGGCGGGTTGTAGCTCGCGAGCCAGGAGGCCCCGCTGAAGTTGCCATTGTGCTCATCGGCATAGAGCTGGCTTCCCAGGCCGAGCTGCCGCAGGTTGCTCAGGCATTTAATGCGGCCCGCACGATCCTTGGCCTTGCCTAGCGTAGGCAGCAGCAGGCCCGCCAGGATGGCAATGATGGCGATGACGACCAGCAACTCGATTAAGGTGAAGGCAGCGATGCGGGGGCGGGACTGTAGGTTCATGAGGACGGTTCGATAACGGCGATACAATGGCCTGTGCCGGTGACGATCACGCCGCAACGCCGCAACGAATGGGCAACTTGCTGCCCCCTCGTGTTGGCGGCTTTTGGGTTCGCCACCTCGGGCACATCCTAGCGAGTCGCGAGCGTGGCAACCGGGCGGGACCGCCGTATTTCACCCCACTGTTACCGGCCCGCCACGGCGCCATCACGCGAAGGGGCGATGGTCGCAAGGGTATGATTTCGCCCTCCGATCATCTCGTGCGTTCCGCCCTCCGTGAGCAAAGAGTGGATTTGGAATCGTTGATCGACCACCGTGAATCGGTGGATGCAGCCATGACGGTGGAGTCAGTCTATGACTACTTGCAGCACCACGAACGCGAATACCTGGGAGTCACCGAAAACGGACAGGCGGTGGGGTTGGTCTCCCGCGGTCGGATTGGATTCCTGCTCGGCGCTCGATATGGCTTTGCCGTGCATGCGCGGCAACCTATCAGAGAGCACTTGCTGGCCGGAGGCCTGCTCCTGTCGGCGAGCACGCCGCTGCCAGAATTACTCGAACGGGCTCTGTCGCGCGGAGGCGAGGAATTTTACGACGACGTCCTGCTGACCGACACCCGGGGCGGATTCCTCGGGGTCATCCAGGTGCAAACCTTGGTTCGGCTACAGACGCGCTTGATTGCCGAGAAAACAAACGAGTTGGACGACCAGCGCAAAACATTGGCCGAACGTAACCGCGCCTTGACCGAGAGTTTGGATGAGTTGCGTCGGTCGCGCGGCCGCTACGGTATTCTTTTTCAAAACTCCGTTCTGGGCGTGGCCCTGCTGAACCGCTTTTGCGAAGTGGAGTCTCATAACCAACGCTTCGCCGTGTTGCTCGGGCAGGAATCCGGCAACCAGCACCTAAACGTCTGTGACTTGATCCTGCCGGCGGAACGACAGACGTTTCTTCTGCTGGTCAAGAGTCAGGAAGGATCTGCCGAGGAGGAATACCAGCAAGCCATGACGCACAGCGGCGAATTCCGGTTTCTGCTGCCGCGCTTGGGGATCCGCCAGTTTAAAGTTTTTATTCACTGGATCCGTGAGACAAACCAGTTCTGCGTGCTCTTGGAAGACGTCAGCGAACAGCGCATCCTCGAACGCACGCTGGCGCAGAAGGAGAAGGCCAACCTGATCGAATCATTGGTGGGTGGCATCGCCCATGAGTTGAACAACAAGCTCACCCCCATTCAGATGTTCGCCGAGTTCGTCATCGAAGATGTCAAGGCGCGAAACGATCCTGCCACAATCATCGGCCACTGTGACGCGATGAGCAAGTGCGCTACCGAGGCCGCGCGGATCATCCGCCAACTGCTACAACTCTCCAAACCATGCAAGATGGAGCTCACTCACTGCGACTTGCGCGAGATCGCCAACGATGCCATCACCCTCCTCAAACACCGGATACGCCAGGCAGACGTGACGGTGGAGTTAGCATCTGGAGAGCCGCCAGCCTACATCATGGCCGATGCCCAGCAGATTAAGCAGGTCATCGTCAATCTGGTGCTCAACAGCCTCGATGCCATGGAGGGCACCCAACGACGCTGCCTGTCGCTTTCCCTGGGAGAGGAGGGCAATTCCTGGATCTTTGTGGTTACCGACACCGGGTGCGGCATCGCGCCTGAACATCTCAGCCGGGTCTTTGACCCCTTCTACACGACCAAGGCACCAGATCGGGGCACCGGCTTGGGCCTGAGTGTCTGCTACAACATTGTCAAACAACACGAGGGCGAACTGACCCTTCAGAGCACCCCCGGAGTAGGCACCCAAGTGCGGGTGAAACTCATGGCCGCCACCAATCCGCCGCCCTACAGCCAAGCTGCCTCACCCCCACCCTCCCGGCTCGCTCCTGCCGCGGTGACCCGCCCACGGCGTGCCCTCATCGTAGATGATGAAGACTCCATCGCTGTCATGCTTCGAACGGTCGTCCAGCGTAAGTTGGGCTGCCGGGCGGAGTGGGTGGCAGACGGTGAAACCGCCATCCGGCGGCTTCAAGCTGAACCTTACGATCTGATCATATCAGACGTTCGGATGCCACATTTCAGCGGCTTTGATCTGTTCCAGTGGGTGCAGAAGCACCAGCCACTATTGGCCAGCCGATTCATCTTTATCACGGGCGATGCGGGCAGCATCAACCTCAACGATGAGCTTGATCGCCTCGGTGCGCCGGTGCTGCGCAAGCCATTCGCGTTGGAGGCCTTCCTCGGTCAGTGCCAATTGCTGCTCCAAGCATGAACTGCTCTCCTTTCCGAACCGCAGCCGGCCGACATCTCCCGCAGCTCGAGGAAAAGGCCGCCAGGGATCGGATCCAGCGGCGGGGATGCGCGGGCCAAAGATTCGGGTCATCCGAAGGGGAAAGCGTCCAGCAGCCTCTGGTGGTTAGTGGGAACCACGCTTTGCTTGAGTTCGGACCGATGGTGCATACGACCTTCCCCCCGGCCAGCGCCTCTGCATGACCGTCGGTGAAGACGAGGTTGCCGCGTTTGTCGTGCCGCGACTGAAACGGCTGGCAAAGCCGTGAGGCTGGCCGTTGTAAGTGGATTGCGCGGCGATGAATTTCACCTCGGTGGCAGGCCAACTGCCAGCAGGCAGACCGTGCGGGATGGCTCCGCCGCTTGAGCCTACCGCGTCGCTCCGCGGCTGAGGTTGAGCTGAGAGTTGTAGGCCATCGAGAACTGGGATGCCGTGAGGTTGGTCGCCAAGTTAAACGTCACCGCTAGGCAGGTCAGCATGCTGTTCATGCCGTAAAATCCAGACTGTTCCGTCGGGGTCGCAGCGAAGGATGTGGCGGGCCGCTGCTTGAGCAAGGTGGGCAGTGAGTTGAACCATGAATGGGAGTTTGTCGCGTGCGCCAAGTAAGCACATGCGTTCGGTTTGCTGCTGCCGCGCTCCTTTGGGAAGCGGCGGCGTATTCGTCGCAATACAGGTTCAACGCCAGCCCCCACTGTCGCTCCCGCGAGAGGCACTGTGTGCGCGTGGCAGCGTTCTTGGCCTTGGCGGGCGCGGGCAACAGCAGGCCTACCAAGACGGCAATGATAGCGATGACGACCAGCAGCTCGATGAGCGTGAAGGCGGCGCGGCGGCACGATACCAACTCGCAAGCGGACAACCTGCACTCAACTCGCTGCCGCCCGCGCCGCCCGTAAAGCTCGCGCACAAGCTGGCGGGGTTTCGTCACGAGCCAAGAGCGCGGCCGTTACGACTGGGCAAACATTCGGACTGGGGGTGCCGACCGGCGAGTGAGTGGCATGGCTCATCGCGCACCCTGGGCGGATTCGATCGGAGTTATCGGCTTGCTTGCGAAACGGGCAGAACCATCAGCCGCTGGCCCATGCGAATCTCGGTGCCCTCATGGATGCCTTCGGTGAGCGTGAAGCCACTCGGGGCGAAGACGAGGATGGTGGAGCCGTGCTGGAACCAGCCGAGTTCGTCGCCTTTGCGGTAGCCGGCGTCGCAGGGGATTTCGTTCGGCCCCTGGTAGCGCGGATGGAAAACGGTCCCGAGGCAGTGCAGCCGGATGCTGGCGACGAGCACGGCGGCGACGGCGACGAGGGTGACGACTGGCCCGCCCGGTTCGAGTTCACAGCGGATGGCGGCGCGCTCGTTCTTGCAGAACAGCCTCTCCACGCGCTTGAGGGCGATGGGATTCACGTTCCAAGTATCACCGGAGATGTAGGTGACGTGGCGGATGTGGCAGTCATGGGGGGCGTGGAAGCGGTGATACATGTTCGAGCGCAGCCGAAGCGTTACGTAGCTGCCGCCTTCGTATTTTGCCGCTTTGTCACCGTCGCCGAACAATTCCGTCACCGAGTAGGGGAACCCTTTGGCTTGGTAAACTTGCTGCCCGCGAATCACACCGCACTGGCCGACAATCCCGTCGCACGGGCTGGTCAGCGCTATCGTGTCACGGTCGATGGGGCGCGCCCCCGGCTTCAGTTCGCGCGTGAAGCAATCATGAACACTCCTGAAGCGGGTCTGCTTGGCGTCGCTGAGGTCGAGGTCGGTGAACATCTGCCAGATTTTCAGCGACAGGCCGCACACCCATGGATGCTCAACTTGGCTGAACCAGCCCATGAAACGCGTGACCAGCAGGCGCGGGATGCGGTTGGTGAGGAGGAAGTTGAGGTCCTCCTGAAGCAGCACTTTTGCGCGGAGTTGCTTGAATGTGGAAAGCGGGGGAGCGGCGGTGGTCGGCGTGGATTTCATGCCTTGGAATTATGATGACTGGGAACTCAATGATGCTGACATCGGCGGTGGTCGGAGCAGCGGCGGTGTTGCTGCCCCGCGTGAAGCGCCGGCTCGAACTCTCGCGGGCGAAGCATCGCTCGCTGACCGGCCACTCGAAGATGGCGAAGCGCTTCGCGTCGCTGGTGCCGGGCTACGCGTATGGGGCAGAGGAATTCTTCCGCGTGGACGGCGCGCCGGCGGAAGTGGCCGCCCGGCGGAAGGAAGGCTTCGAGCAACTGGCCAGTGCCCTGCGCAAGCGCCGGACGAAGTCCCTCATGCTCACCACCGAGGCACGCGAGAGCATTTCGGACATGCAGTTCACGGGCGCGTATCGCGTGCCGTTCCAGTTCAGCTCGTATTGCCGCGAGCACTTGCGGCTGGGCGCATTTCTCGAGGCCGCCTCGGGCGTGACCGTGCGTGACCTCGACGGGAACGAGTATTACGACCTGACGGGCTCGTATGGCGTGAATGTGTTCGGCGTGGACTTTTACAAGGCCTGCATCCATGAAGGCGTGGCGCGTGCGGAGGCGCTCGGCCCGGTGCTCGGCTCGTATCACCCGTGCGTGGCGGAAAACGTGAAGCGGCTGCGGGAGATTTCCGGCCTCGACGAAGTTTCCTTCCACATGTCCGGCACGGAGGCTGTGATGCAGGCGGTGCGGTTGGCGCGCTACCACACGGGCCGCACACATCTGGTGCGGTTCTGTGGCGCGTATCACGGCTGGTGGGACGATGTGCAGCCCGGCCCGGGCAACCCGCTGCCTGCGCGCCACACCTACACGCTCGCAGATCTTTCCGCCGCCACGCTGCACGTGTTGCGCACGCGCAGGGACATCGCCTGCGTGCTGGTCAACCCATTGCAAGGGCTGCATCCGAACGCCCCCGCGCCGGGCGACTCGACGCTCGTGGACAGCGGCCGCCGCGCGCAGTTCGACCGTGCCGCCTACACGAAGTGGCTGAAGGAAGTCCGCGAAGTCTGCACCGCGCGCGGCATCGTGCTCATCCTCGACGAAATCTTCGTTGGCTTCCGGCTCGCGCCACGCGGGGCTCAGGAATACTTCGGCATCCGGGCGGACTTGGTCACTTACGGGAAGACCATCGCGGGCGGGCTGCCCATCGGCGTGCTGTGCGGCCGGCGCGACTTGATGCGACGCTTCAAGGAGGAGCGGCCCGCCGACATTTGCTTCGCGCGCGGCACCTTCAACTCGCACCCGTATGTCATGACCGCGATGCAGGTGTTCCTTGAGCGCCACGCGGCGCCGGAAATCCAGGCGCTCTACCAGGATCTCGACGCAACTTGGAATGAACGCGCGGGACGCCTGAACGCCGCACTTGCCGCCGAGCAACTGCCCGTGCGCGTGGCGAACCTCTCGTCCATCTGGACCGTCACTTACGAGCAGCCAGCGCGTTACAACTGGATGCTTCAGTTCTATCTGCGCGCCGAGGGGCTGGCCTTGAGCTGGGTAGGCACGGGGCGGTTCATCTTCAGCCTGAATTACACAGCGGCGGACTTCGACGAGGTGATGCGGCGCTTTCTGCGGGCCGCCCGAGCCATGGCGGCGGACGGCTGGTGGTGGCAGGCTCCCGGCCAGACGAACAAATCCATCCGCCGCGGCCTGCTGCGCGAGATGCTGCGCCGCCGGCTGGCCCGGTGAATCAAGCCGGCGACGACGTGTGCTGGCCGGCGCGCACATGGTGCATCGGGTCGATAAACTCACCGCGCAGCAGATGGAGCGGGGCCTTGTGGTAGAGTTTGATGTCGTGGAACGGGTCGGTGATGATTTTGGTCATCCACACCAGCCCGGTCATGACGTTCTGAAGGAAGAAGAGATGCACTGTGCGGAAGATGAGTCCGCCCAAACCCAGCCACAGCCAAAGGATGCCCAGCGAGTGGAAGTAATTCTCCCAAGTGCCCGTCGCCTCGAACAGGCCAAAGAAGCTGCGGTCGAAAAACAGCACGACCGGGATGAGCACCCACAGCGACATGAGCACAACCTTGCGCTGGAGGTTGTAGCCCACCTTGATGTCTTCCTTGTGCTCGTGCGTCGCCTGGTTCACCTCGTCGTAGCCGCGCGGTTCGAAAAAGAAATGGCCCGCTTGGCGGGAGGGCATCGAGAAGAACCACGCGATGAGCGCCGCCCAGGCCGGCTCAATGAACAGAAACAGGTAGGCCACTAGGAAGCTAATGGCGCTGACAAAGTGCAACGACTGGTTGATGCGGCTGTGGTGGTAATAGCGGTGGTCGTCCATCCGCTGCGTGTGAAGGTGTTGGAGAAAATTTGTCATGGCAGGAGTGAGTTGCTGGCCCCAGCTGGCTACATTGGATAGGGCTGACTGACACCTCACAACCTGTCACCCTGCTGTTACGGCGACGCGACGGAGCCCAAACGTTCGGGTAACAAACCCCGCTCGTCAGCGAATTGTTACCGCCGCGACGCCAGACCGAAACGCAACCGTTCCAGCTTCGCGCCATGAGCGATGCCAGCACGGCGGTGAACCCGAAGACGTCCAAATTACCGGCCGGCAAACGGCGCTTCCGCATTGCCATCGTCACCGAAACCTACCCGCCCGAAGTCAACGGTGTGGCCCAGACCATCGCGAAGGTCGTCGAGGGCCTGTGCGCCGAAGGCCACGAACTCACGCTCATCCGGCCCAGTCAGGGCGAGCCGTTCAACCACGTCCCACTCGCGGGCCTCCGCCAAGTCTTCGTCACCGGCGTGCCGGTCCCGAAATATGGCCAGCTCAGGATGGGCCTGCCCGCGATGAATCGCCTCACCCGCGCTTGGCGATCGCAGCGGCCCGACGTGGTGCACATCGTCACCGAAGGCCCGCTGGGACTTTCCGCGCTCGCCGCCGCGCGGCGCTTGAGCCTTCCGGTCGCATCCGAGTTCCGCACCAACTTCCACGCCTACAGCGCGCATTACGGGCTGGGCTGGCTGGCGCGCCCCATCCTTGGCTACCTGCGCTGGTTCCACAACCGCACCGGCTGCACGATGGTGCCTACGCGCGCGCTGGCGGCCGAGCTGGCGGCGGAAGGCTTCGACAACCTCCGCGTCGTGGCCCGGGGCGTGGACACTACGCGCTTCGACCCCGCGAAACGCAGCCCGGAACTCCGCGCCACATGGGGTGCCACGCCGGACACGCTCGTCGCGCTCTACGTCGGTCGGCTCGCGGACGAGAAGAACATCCCGCTCCTCCTCACGGCCTTCGAGCAGATGCAAAAAGTCCGCCCCGATAGCCGCCTAGTGCTCGTCGGGGATGGTCCCGCGCGCGCGGCCCTGCAACGCCGATGCCCGTCGGCGGTCTTCGCGGGCGTCCGCAAGGGCGAGGAACTCGCGCGCCACTACGCCTCCGGCGACATTTTCCTCTTTCCCAGCCTCACGGAGACGTTCGGCAACGTCACGCCCGAGGCGCTCGCCAGCGGTTTGGCCGTGCTTGCCTTCAACCACGCGGCCGCGAGCGAACTCATCGAGTCCGGCAGCAACGGCCTCACTGCCACTGCCGACGACCCCGCCGAGTTCATCCAACGCGCCGTGAAGCTGGCCGCCGCCGACCTTGCCGCGATGCGCCGTCAAGCCCGCGCCTCCGTCCTGCGCCTGAGCTGGCCGCGTATCATCGACGACATCAAGCATGTCTATGGCACACTAGAGCAGACTGTAAGCCGCGCCCTTGATGTCGAATCGTCAACCAAACCCGTCGCCGCCCCGACAGGTCAATTTTGCCGAACCAACGCATAGAATACGGTTTCCGTTGGCGGGGGGAGGAAGATGACCGCCTCTGCGCCGGTGCCCGTTAGTTGCGTTTGGTTGAATGCTCCCTCCACCGTCTGGCTGAAACTGGCTCCTGTATCCCCGCCCGTCAGGGTCGAGCGCTGTCGCACCGCGTAGCGCAGCCCCGCCACCGTGGCAAAGGACAGGCGAAGCCGGTTGCCCGCCGCCCCGCTGACGACTGCGCCGGCGAGCGCGAAGCCGATGCCCGGAATTTCCAGCTCCAAGCTGTGTGTGCCGAGCCGACGCACGGGATACGCCGTCAAGTTGCGTTGAGCCGGTCCGCGCACCAAGAAGCCTTGCGCGGTGTATTGCGAGCCGTGGCAGTTGCACTGGATGACGCCCGCACCTAGGGAATAGAGCTGCACCACGCAACCATTGTGCGCGCACTCCGAGGTGACGGCGGCGAAATCCTCCGCCGCCGTGCGGGTGAGCACCACCGGATACAAACCCGGCGGGGAGGCGGCGACGGTCAGATACACCGAGCCGTTTACGGCAGCCAGCGCGGGAAAGTCCGCAAGGACTACGCGCACGCGACCCACCGGAGTTTCCGCCGACTGCGCGGCGGCGGACTGAACCAGCCCATTCCACCACGGCTCACACAGGACCGCGCAGGCAGTGGTGCGAAGAAAGTTGCGACGGCGCAGCGGACCGTTGGTGGCGTTCATGGTTGGTTATGCCTTGCCGGCGGTTGTGGCGTTGGAGGAATGGGAGCGACAGCGATGCTTCATCAGAGATGGGTCACGCCTCTCCCCGCCGAAACCAAGCTACCCCCCTCCGCATTGAAGGCGAGCACGGAACCTTGCACGGGCCGCCGGGCTTGCTTCGCCCGGCGGCCCTTTGATGGCTGAATTCAAGGGGTCGGCACCGCGCGGAAGAAGCGGCGGGCGGCTCCGGGAGAATTCAGGTCGAGGTAGAACTGCCGGCCACCGGCATGGTTCAGGTTCGTAAGCGTCTGCCACTGGTTCGTGCCACCGAGCATATCCAGGAATTGCAGCGCCACGCGGGCGTTCGCCGGGCCGTCCAGGGCCACGCCGGCGAAGTGCGCCGTCTCGGCAATCGCCACCGGCACCGTATTCGTCACTGAGCCAAACGGCGTGGTGGCCACCAGCGCGTAGTTGCCCACGTTGGTCGATTGCAGCGTGCCGATGTTGAAGTTCGGACCCGTCGCGCCGGGGATGGCCACGCCGTCGCGATACCATTGCAAGGCGAGCGGCCGGTCGGCGCTGGCTGCAGCAGTCAACGCAACGGCGCTTCCCGCGAGGCCGGCAAACGGCGCGGGAGCCTGCGAGATGTAGCCCAAGCCCGGCGTCACCTCGAAGATTTGGATGTCGCTGCTGAGTTCGTAGCCGACGAGCACGAGCGGGTTGCCGGTCGGGCTGCTGCTGGCGTGGATGAACTGCACGCTCTCGGGCGAGACGTGGCGCGGGCTGGCCGTGGTGTTGAGGTAGTCCACGAAGAACGCGTTTGCCGGGTCGGTGATGTCGTATTGGAAGACGCCGCCCGCGCGCTCCTGCGCGATGAAGGCGTAGAACCGGCCGTTGATTTCACCGACCGCCACACCTTCCGGCTCCGGCCCCTTGCTGTCGGACCGCTTGTCCACATTGCTGGGCAGGCCGCTGTCGGTGTTGAAGAGGTCGGGGTTCCGCGCGGCGATGATTTGCTCGAACTGCGAGCCAGAATCGAAGACGCGCGTGCCGGCCGCGTTGTAAATCGAGAAGCTGCGCGTGCCATACATCGTGAGGTTGGTGATGAGCCCGCCGCCGTTGAGACCGTCGAACTTGGACACGCGCAAGTCACCCAGCGCGTTCACGTGCGTGACGTTCTGCGTGATGATGCCCTGGTAGAAGGCGTTGAGCTGCGCGAGGTAGCCGGGCTCGATTTGCGCGGTCACGGCGCTCACGCGCGCTTCCTCCGTGCGGCGGCCCAACAGCGCGTTGTCGTCGCGGGCATCGCCTTCGTTGGCGGTCACGAAGTAGGTCTGTCCGCCGACCGTGAAGCTCGCGATGGCGTCGGGCATCGGCAAGCCGGTCACGGTGTCGTCAATGCGGATGCCATCGCGCTCCGAGGCGTCAATGAGCTGGTTGATGCTGCCCAGCGGAAGCACCGCCTCCCAGCCGTTGGTCGCAAGGTTGAACACGCCCACCGCGTTGTTTTCCTGAAGCGTGACGTAGGCCTTACCGCCGCTGACCGTGATGTATTCGGGCTCGATGTCGAGGTAGGCATTGGCCGCGTTGGTCGTGGTGTAGAGCGGGTTGAGGCGCGCGGCGCTGAGGTTCACGCCTTGGAAATCCACCGTGACGACCGCCGGGAGGGGCACATCGGTGCGGTTGAAAACACAGGGCGAACCGGCGTCCGGCGTCGCGCCCGTGCTGGCCACCGCACCGTCCAGGCCGTTGGTGCTCAACACGCCATTGGTGGCCGTAAGCAGCGTGCCGGCGGAATCGTAACTCCAACTGAAACTGCGGCCGGAAGTCGCCGCGCCGAAGGCCACGCGGTGCAGCTCGAGGCCCGCCGAGTTGAAGAGCACCACGGCGTCACCGCCGGAGCTAAGCCCCACGCCGGTGCCCCCGTAAGTGCCGACCTTCAGCGAGGCCGGGAGCTTCCAAGTCGTGCGGAAGGTGGCGATGTCCGTGGACTCGATGAAGACCGCGGTCTCGCCGGGGTTCAGCACTGAAGTGCCGCCGAAGCCGCCGAAGGCCAGCGGCACGCCACTGCCGAAGGAAAAGCTGTTGTCGTCCATGCGGAAGCCCGTGAGATCCACCGCCGCGTCACCGAGGTTGACGATTTCAAACCAGTCGCTTGTGACCGCCGTGGAGCTGGACATCACTTCCGTGATGCGGAGCAACGGGCCGCTGGGATAGGGCACCGTGAGCACCGAAACGGAGCCGGGACGATCCACCGTGCCGGCGGTGGTCAACTCGCCTTCGTTAGCCACGAGCACCTTCGCGCCGTCGGGCGTGAACGTGACCATGTCCGGGTGATAGCCGACCTCCACGACGCGCAGCACCGCGCGCGTGACGAGGTTGAAGAAGACGGCCTTGCCCGGCACCGCGTCATTCACGGTTGGAATGCAGAGCGCCACGCCCACGCCGCGTCCGACCGGGTCCACCGCCACGCTGCTGACGTTGCCCAAGGTGTTCGTCCCGCTGAAGACGCCGGTGAGATCGTTGGTGCCGAGGAACACCGGCGCGGCGGGATTCGCCAGGCTGTAGAACTCCACGCCGCCGTCCTTGGTGCCGATGAGGATTTTGTTGAACTTGTCGTAGGCTTGGATTTCCCCGCCGCCGGATTGGGAAAGGATGGTGGCAACGGGTTGCAAGCCCGCCCAGACGGGTGACGGGGCGATCACGGAGGCAAGCGCGAGGGCGCAGGCAGACAAGACGAGTCTCATGGAGTTTATACAGTCGTTGAGCGGGCGTAGCGGCGGCCAGCCACGGCCAAGTCTCGCAGAGGAACCACCGAACACCTGCAGCCCAGTCGCGCGCACCGCCCGCGAATTTCTGCGCCACCTTGCGAGGCGCGCGTCACGAACAAAGCGCGGAGCGGTTACAACTCTGCGAAATGGAAAACCAAGTCCCTCCCTCCCCGAGCGATTTATGCGACGGCATGGTCAGCAGATCAGTCCTGCACCAGCCACCTTACCACCGCCGCAAGCAGCGCGGCGCATGGCGCGGCATCACCCAAGCAACTGTGAACGGACCCTTGCGCGACCTCCCGCCGCGCCCAAGCGTCATGCGAACAAAAAAGTCAGAACCGCCAGTCCGCCGCCAGGATGAAGTTGCGGCCCGGCTCGTTCAGACCGGAGCCGTGGATGCGGTAGTCCTCGTCCGTCAGATTCTCAATCGCGCCGGTCAGATGGAAACCTTTCACCGCCCGCCAGCCAGCGCGGACGTGATAAACCGCGAAGCCCGGCGTGCCGCCGGGTGGGATGCGCTGCGTGTCGCGGGTGTCGGCGGAGGAGAGACGGTTCTGCTGCGCCGCCACGGTCGCGCCCGCCTCCGCCCACCAGCGCTTCGCAGGCGCCGCATATTTGAGCGCGAGCTGGGTGGTCGCAGGCATGAGCTTGGTAACCGGTTCACGCTGCTTGGCCGCGCCTGCCGTCGCGGGGAACACGTCCAGCCAGCCTTCCATCCAAGTCGCATTCGCCCGGAGCGTCCAAGCGGTCGTCAGTTTGAAGTCGCCGTCGAACTCAATGCCGTGAATGTGGCCGGAACCGGAGTTGAGCTTCGTCACCTCGGTCAACCCGCCGATCAGCGCGCCGGTGGGCGTGCGCACGATGAGGTCGCTCACCAGCGTGTGGTAGTAGCCCGCCTGCGCGGTGAACCGCCCGTGCTGCACCTTCACGCCGGATTCCAGCGTGAGGAAGTGCTCCGGCCGCAGGTTGGGCTGCGGCGTCTCCTGCTCGCCCGTCTGCGCGATGTCGAAGCGCGTGAGGTCAGAGAGGTTCGGCGCGCGGAAGGCCTGCGATGCCCCGGCGAAGACATGCCAGCGGTCCTGCTCATCCACGTGCCATACGAGGCGCGCGCTGCCGGTGAAGGCGTGCCACGAATCGCTCACCCCGATCGTCGCGCCGCCCACGGGGTTCACCACGCGCGCCGCGTCCGCCTCTGCGTAGGTGAAGCGCCCGCCCAACGAGAGCTCAAGCCGTTCATTTAGAAATGGAACGGTGTCTTCCGCAAACAGCCCGGCCAGGTGATAAGCCGCGTCGTCAGCCACGGGACCTTGCGCCGGCGTGCCGGTGAGTGCGCCCGCCGCGCTGTAGTTGCGCCGAAAGCTGCCCACCCAGTCCCGGTAATACTCCGCCCCATATACCCACCGGCCCACGGGCGACTGGCTCACGAGGTGGAAGTTCAGCCCCAGCGTCGTCACCTCGAAGCCCTGGATGGTGGAAGTCCCCGCCGCCAACCGCCGGAATTCCGTCTCCCGCTGCAGGTGATGGGACACGCTTGCGTGTGCCTCCTGCGCGAAGCCGCCGAGGTTCTCCGCGTGATACTGCACGTAGCTCAGATGCCGGTTCTGGTCGTAACTGAGGGTCTGGTCGGTGCCCACGGTGGTGCCGCGCCACGCTACGCCTTGCGAAGTGCGGTGCGTCCGCCAGGCGTCATCCTGATCCACCGTCTGGTGGGCCACGACCACCCGCGCATCCGGGTTGATGCGCCACTCAACCTTGCCGTCTAGATCGCGGTCGAGGTAGCCGGTGGCGCGCTGCCGCCGCACTTCCTGCCCGCCGCGCAGGTCGCCGTAATCCTTCCATGATCCGCCGAGGAAGAACCCCACCTCCGCCGCCAACGGACCGCCCACCTCTGCCCGCGCCGTGTGCGAACTCTCCGCCGACGACACCCGGTAGAAGGCGTGCCGGTCCCACTGGAAGCCCTCCGCTCCCCCGTTCGGCCCCACGGTCAGCGCGTTGACCGTGCCGCCGATCGCGTCGCTGCCATACAGCACTGAGGACGGGCCTTTCACCACCTCAAGCCGCCCGATGGTGAGCGGATCCACCGTGTTCCAGTATTGGTTTGGGCCGTCGCGGAAGACGGAGTTGTTCAATCGGATGCCATCGATGAGCATCAAGGTGCGGAAGCCCGTAAAGCCTCGGATGAACGGCGAGCCTTGGCCGTGCGACGTCTTCTGCACCATCACGCCCGGCGTATCGCGCAGCACCTCGGGCAACGTGCGCGGCAGCCGCTCCGCCAGTTGCTCCGCCGCGATGTCATGCACCAAGTATGGCAGCCGCAGCGGCGGGGCCTCGCTGCGCCGGGCCGTGATGTTGACCTCCGGCAGCGTGACGACGTTGGTGTTGGTCTGCGCGTGGGCACCGAGGATGCTGGCCAACAGCAGCGAACTGCCGCAGCTGAGGCTCCTGCGCCCGGGCAAGCGGCGGCGAGGGTTCATTGTGCGGGCGGGGTAATAGGTAATGCCAGCCCACCGGGCAAATCATTTCCACCGCCCCTGCTCGGACAGGGGCAACGGCTGGAAGCAGCGGGCGCGCCGCCTTACCAGGGCAGCCTGCGTGCCCGGACCACCGCGCGCTCAGTGCTCCGACTCCCGGCTCGCCTGCGCCAAAGGCTCCGCCTTCGCCAGCGGAATCTCCAACGACACGGTGACCCCGCTCCCATGCTCGTTGTTCTTGATGGCGAACGCCCCGCCCACCTGCCACATCTGGAGCGCCACGGAAGCCAGCCCCATGCCCATGCCGGGCACGGCCCCGGTCAAGGACTTCTCCGCCTGATAATGCGGCAGCCACACGTGCGCCAACTGCTCGGGCGGAATCTGCATGCCCGCATCGATGAAGCGCAGGATCGCCGTCTCCTTCCCGCTGGCTTCGACCCGCAAGGTGATTTGCGGCATCCCACCCTGGCTGAATTTCCGGCTGTTGGCGCTCAGTTCGGCAACGATGGCGGTCAGGGTGATCTCGGGCATGGCCAGCTCGCGGCCATTCAGCCGGGCATCGAGATCACAGACCCCCAGGCGGATCCCGGCGGCCGCCCAGATTTGGGCGCAGAGGGTCCCGAGGTCGCTGACCGGGTAGGTGCCGGATAACGGAGCGGCGTTGCCGAGGTCGAGATAGTCCACCACCTTGCGGCAGTCGCTCAGCAGGCGGTTGGCGGACTTCATGGCCGCCTCGAAGGCCTCCAGTTCGGCCTGGTCCAGCCGGCCCGTGGCCGTCTCCTCGAGCATCTCCAGGCCCGCCTTGAGCCCCGTCAGCGGCGTGAAGAGCTTGTGCGCCACGTGATATTGGAAGGACCAGCGCAACAGGTGGCTGTTGGTCTCCGCCGTGACATCCGTGAGCCGCACCAGGATGGACGCGCGGTTCCGGTGGTAATGGACCTGCGTCTGCATCTGCAGCGCCAGCCCCGGGTGCGCCTCGCTTACCGGCCGGACCAAGTGCAGCAGGCCCGCGTCGCTGGACCGCGGGGCGGCCAGCCACTCATCCCACAGCGCCCGCGGCTCCGAGTGGAACTCGCCCAGCGCCAGCTGGAAGTTTACCGGCTCCGCCGCGCTCACATCGGCGGGCAATCCCAGCAGCGCCTTGGCCCGCGGGTTCGCGTATTCGATCGACAACTGGTCATCCAGCATGAGGAACGCCTCCTGGGCCACGTTCAGCAGCCACTGGGTCCGCTCCCGCTCGTCCTGCATCTGCCGGTAGCGGTTGATCTCCAGCAGATTCCGCAGCCGCAGCTTCATCTCCAGGTCGTTGAAGGGCTTGGTGAGGAATTCATCCGCCCCTTCCCGCAGGCTGCGCAGCCGCGTATCCTGGTCATCCAACGCCGTCAGCATGATGATCGGGATGTCGCACGAGGCCGGGTGCGCGCGCAGGTTGCTGCACACGGTCAACCCATCCGTGCCCGGCATCATCACGTCGAGCATGATCAGATCGGGCAGGCCTTGGATTGCGCGGAGCAGCCCTTCCTCCCCGTCGTAGGCGGAGTGCAGCTCGTAGAGGCCGCCGGTCATGTCGTGGAACCGTTCGTGGGCACGGCGGTCATCGTCGATCAAGAGGATGCGGGGCAGGCGCGGGGTGCTCATGGTTTCTTGGCGGTTGTCTGGGGCGCCCATTTTTCGAGGGCAGCGGCGAGTTCGCGAAGCTTCAGTGGTTTGGAGAAATACTCGTTCATCCCGGCCGCCTCGCACCGGGCGCGGTCCTCGGGCATGGCCAGCGCGGTGACCGCCAGCACCGGCACCGTGGCCGTGGCGGTGTTGGCCCGCAGGCGGGCGGTTGCTTCCAGGCCGTCCATCCCGGGCATCTGGATGTCCATCAGCACCACGTCCGGCCGCTGGCGGGCGGCGGCGGCGAGGGCGTCCGCGCCACTCTCCACATGGGTCACGCGGTAGCCGATGGCCAGCAGGAAGGTCTTGAGCATTTCCGCGTTGGGCGGGTGGTCTTCCACCAGCAGCACCAGCGGTTGGCGGTCCCGCCGGATGGTAACCGGCAGCACGGGAGCCAGGGCGGCGGCCCCGGCGCCGGGCGCGGCGGCGGCCGGGCGGGGCGCTTCATCCGGCAGGGACAGGGTAAACCGCGAGCCCCGGGCCTCCTGGCTGACCAGGTGCACCGTCCCGCCGAGCATCTCACTGAGCCGCTGCACCAGGGCCAGCCCCAGCCCGGTGCCGGCGTATTGCCGCGCGAAGCCCGTATCCAGCTGCACAAACGGCTGGAACAGCCGCTCCTGGTCGGCCGCGGGAATGCCGATGCCCTCGTCCCACACCGTGAGCAACACCCGGTGCGCCGCTTCATCCCGCCGCACCTCCAGGCCCACCGCCCGCCCGTCCGGCGTGAACTTGATCGCGTTGTCCAGCAGGTTCACCAGGATCTGCTTGAGCCTTCGCTCATCCGTGTAGAGCGGCGGCAACCCCTCCGGCACCTGCACCACCAGGGACTGCCGTTTGAGCGCCACCCGCTGGCGGAACATCACCAACACCGCCTCCACCACCCGCTGCACGTCCAGCGGATGTTTCTGGGGCGTCAGCTTGCCGGCCTCGATCTTCGCCAGGTCCAGGATGTCCCCGATCAGCTCCGCCAAGTGCCGGGCGCTGCCCAGCAGCATCTCCACGGAGCGCCCCTGGCGCTCGTTCAATTTCCCAAAGGTCTCCATCTGCAGGCACTCGGCCATGCCGATGATGGCATTGAGCGGGGTGCGCAGCTCATGGCTCATGTTCGCGAGCACCTCGTCCTTGAACCGCGCTGACCGCTGCAACGCCGCGTTGGCCGTGCGCAGGGACTCCATGGCGTTGAGCCGCTCGGAGTTGTCCACGCACAGGCACAGCAGGCCGCCATCCGGCAGCACGGTCAGGTCTGTTTCCTTCGGGAAGTCCGTGCCGTCCTTTTTGACGCCGGTTATGAAGCCACGCCAATGGCCGGCCTTCCGCAGTTGAGGCCTAACCTCCTGCTCAAGTTGTGCGATAACGGCAGGGCGATAGAGCAGGTGCCAGGTTTGACCCACCAGCTCCACCGGGCCGGCATATCCGCATAGCTGGGCGTAGGCCGGGTTCATGTAGACGAACCTTTCCTGTGCATCCAGCAGCGCGATGCCTTCAAAGGCACTGTCGATCGCCAACTGCAGGCGCC
>CAZQEW010000042.1:0-29460 GCA_964591495.1 uncultured Klebsiella sp. | reverse complement strand
GTTAGATGCCATGAAGGGTTGCGTGGCGTGGGCAGAACGGGCACACGCCGAGTCGTATGAACCACACCGCAAACCCTCATGACCCTCTCACTACAACCGCAACCCGCGCCGCTGACAAGCCTGCACCGGGCGTGCGCCACGACTTCAAACTCGGCCTGGACGTGGACCTGCACTGCTGCGTCACGGCGATCCAGTGCGATCACGGCACGCTCAAGCCCGCGCAGAAGCTCACGCGCGCGCAGCTGGTGAAGTGGGTGCGGGAACAGACCGCGGCGGGGCACGCCGTCCACACGGTGTATGAGGCGTGCGGCTTCGGCTACACGCTGCACGAGGCGCTGGTGGCGGCCGGGGCCAAGTCCGTGGCCACGACGCAGCTTTACACGCATGTGATGCAGCGGCCGGGGCTCGGGGTGCGGAGCCCGTTGGACTTGGTGGGGTGAGGGCGGCCCGGGTAATTCACCGTAGGGCGGGACCGTTCAGAGGGTTTGCAATCGCCCGCGCGGTTCGGCATCGTCGGCGCGCTTATTGTCATGGAAGCCACGGCAAAGAAGATTTTCCGCGTTCACGACCTCGGCCCGGCGCTGGAGCCGCACCGCGCCGCGGGCCGGACGATCATTCATTGCCACGGGGTGTTTGACCTGCTGCACATCGGGCACATCAAGCACCTGGAGGCCGCCAAGCAGCTCGGTGACGTGCTGGTGGTGACGACCACGCCCGACCGCTTCGTGAACAAGGGCCCGCACCGGCCGGCCTTCCCCGAGAAGCTCCGCGCGGAGGCGCTGGCCTCGCTGGCGTGCGTGGACTTCGTGGCGGTCAACGAGTGGCCCACGGCCGTGGAGACCATCAAGATCGTCCGCCCCACGCTTTACGTGAAGGGCATGGTGCGCGAGGAGGGCAAGCGCGACCACACCAACGCGATTTCCGACGAGGAGCAGGCCGTCCTCAACTGCGGCGGCAAGCTGCACCTGACGGACGAGGAGACCTTCAGCGCGTCCACGCTGATCAACCGGTTCATGGATGTCTTCTCGCCGAAGACGAAGGACTTCCTCGAAACCTTCCGCGCGAAGCATCCGCCGGAGGAGGTCATCGGGCACTTGCAGGCGATCCGGAAGCAGAAGGTGCTGGTGATCGGCGAGACGATCATTGACGAGTATCAGTTCTGCGGCGTGCTCGGGAAGTCGAGCAAGGAGCCGGTGCTGGCCGCGCTGCACCACCGCACCGAGCAATACGCCGGCGGCGTGCTGGCCATCGCCAACCACGTCGCGAACTTCTGCGACGAGGTGGGCCTGCTTAGCGCGCTGGGCACGGAGAATTCCCGCGAGGACTTCGTGCAGGCGAAGTTGAGCCGGAATGTCCGGCCGCACTTTCTCCGGCTGCCGGAGGCGCCCACCATCGTGAAGCGGCGTTTCCTCGAAGAGCACCTCTCCGCGAAGCTGTTCGAGGTTTACGAGATGCGGAACGAGCGGCTCACGCCGGCGCTGGAGGAGCAGTTCCTCAAAAAGCTCGACGAGCTGCTGCCGCAATACGACGTGGTGGTGGTGGCCGATTACGGGCACGGCCTGCTCACGGAGCGGGCGGTGCACCTGATCTGCGCGCGGGCGAAGTTCCTGGCCGTGAACGTGCAGGTGAACGCGGGCAACCGGGGCTTCAACCTGATCTCCAAGTATCCCCGCGCCGACTTCGTCTCGCTCGGCGAGCCCGAGGTGCGCCTGGACGCGCGCAAGCTGAGCGATGATCTGGCCGCCATCACGCGCACCACGGCGGCCCGGCTGGGCAGCCGGTATTTCCTCGTCACGCGCGGCAGCTCGGGCTGCTACTGCTGCGACAAACAGCAGAACATCGCCGAGGTCCCCGCCTTTGCCATCCGCGTGGTGGACCGCGTGGGCGCGGGCGATGCGGTGTTCGCCGTGACGTCACCCTGCGCGGCGCTGGGCATCCCGGCGGAGTCGCTGGGCTTCATCGCCAACGTCGTGGGCGCCGAGGCCTGCATGATCATGGGCCACCGGAGCTTCATCGATCCCACCAGCCTGTTCCGGCACATCACGTCGCTGATGAAGTAGTTCCCGCGGGCGCAGCTTCCCCCTTACCCATGAGTCATCCCAATCCCAACGGCTACCGGCAGCTCCTCGTCACCGGCGGCGGCGGCTATGTCGGCAGCGCGCTCGTGCCCGCGCTGCTGGATGCCGGATTCCGCGTCCGCGTCCTCGACACCTTTTGGTATGGCAAGGACGTCTTCGGCGACCACGCCAAACGCCCCGAGCTCGAACTCGTGGAGCTGGACCTGCGCGACTCGCAACGCGTTGGCGAGGCGATGAAGGGCGTGGACGCGGTCATCCACCTCGCCTGCATCTCGAACGACCCGAGCTTCGAGCTGAACCCGAACCTCGGCAAATCCATCAACTACGACTGCTTCGCCGGCCTCGTGAACGGCGCGGTGAACGCGGGCGTGAAGCGCTTCATCTACGCGAGTTCCTCGAGCATCTACGGCGTGAAGGAAGAGCCCGATGTGCGCGAAGACGCCGCGCCGCTGCCGCTCACCGACTACTCGCGCTTCAAGCTCGACTGCGAGCGCGACCTGCTCGCCCGCACGGATGTGCGCGGCATGGACCGCGTCATCGTGCGGCCCGCGACCGTCTGCGGCTACGCGCCGCGCCTGCGCCTCGACCTCTCGGTGAACATCCTCACCATCCACGCGCTGGTGAATCACAAGATCCGCATCTTCGGCGGCAAGCAGCTCCGGCCCAACCTGAACATCAAGGACATGGTCCGCGCCTACTTCGCCTTCCTCGCCGCGCCCGCCGCGAAGGTGGACCGCGAGGCGTTCAACGTCGGCTTCCAGAACCTTGCCATTGAGAAGATTGCCTTCCTCGTGCGCGACACGATCGGCGACCCGACCATCGAGCTGGAATACACGCCCAGCGACGACAACCGCAGCTACCACGTCAATTCGGACAAGGTGAAGCGCGTGCTCGGCTTCGAGGTGCAATACGGCATCGAGGACGCCATCCAGAGCATCGTCACCGCGTATCGCGCCGGGAAGATTCCCGACCCGTTCAAGAACACGCTCTACTCGAACATCAAGCGGATGCAGGAGCTGAAGATCAGCTAGCTGCCGCTGAATTCCCATGAACGCCGCCCCGGTCACTCCCAAGCCGCCGCCGGTCAACACCACGCCGCTGGACGAGCGGTCGCGCGCGCTGCGCCGCGTCATCGTCCGCACGCTGGAGCGCGGTGGGCGCGGGCACGTTGGTTCGGCCTTCTCGCTCGTGGAGATGCTGCGCGTGCTTTACGACGACGTGCTGCGGTTCGATGCGCGGCAGCCGCGCTGGGCGGAACGCGACCGCTGCGTATTGAGCAAGGGCCACGGCTGCCTCGCGCTTTACGCGCTGCTGGCGGACAAGGGCTTTTTCCCCGAGGCGGAACTGTGGAAATTCTGCAAGGCCGACGGAATGCTCGGTGGCCACCCGGAATACGGCAAGGTGCCGGGCGTCGAGGCTTCCACCGGCAGCCTCGGCCACGGGCTTTCCTTCGGTGTCGGCTTCGCCTTGAACGCGAAAATCTCCGGCGCAAAGCACCGCGTGTTTGTCATCGGCAGCGATGGCGAATCCAACGAGGGCAGCGTGTGGGAGGCCGCGCTTTCCGCCGCGAAACACCGGCTTGCGAACCTCACCGTGCTCATTGACTACAACAAGCAGCAGTCCTACAGCACGACCTACGAGGTGCTCGACCTGGAGCCGTTCGCGGACAAATGGCGGGCCTTCGGCTTCGCCGTCGAGGAAGTGGACGGCCACGATGTCGCGCAGCTCCGCGCGGCGCTGCGGCGGGTTCCCTTCCAGGCGGACAAGCCCTCGGCGCTGATCTGCCACACGATCAAGGGCAAGGGCATTCCGTTCGTGGAGAACAACCTGAACTGGCACCACAAGAACAAGGTCAGCGAGGACGAGGTGAAGGCGTTGCTCGCCGCGCTGGACGGAGGGGAGGCGAGCCGCTGATGCGCAAGACCTGTCTCGATTTGGTTTACGAACTGGCCAAGCGCGACGAGCGCGTGGTCTTCATCGGCTCGGACCTGGGCATCGGCACGCTCAAGCAGTTCAAGGCCGAGATGCCCGACCGCTTCCTCATGGAGGGCGTGAGCGAGGCGCACCTGGTCACCATGGCCGCCGGCCTCGCGATGGAGGGGCGCGTGGTTTACATCAACACCATCGCCACCTTTCTCACCCGGCGCTGCTACGAGCAGGTCTGCCTCGACCTCTGCCTGCACCACACGAACGTCCGGCTCATCGGCAGCGGCGGCGGCCTCGTCTATGCGCCGCTTGGTCCCACGCACGAGGCCACGGAGGACATCGCCATTTTCCGCTGCCTGCCGCGCATGGCCATCGTCGCCCCGTGCGACGCCGAGGAAATGCGCCGGTTCATGCCGCAGACCCTCGACTGGCGCGGCCCCATTTACATCCGGCTGGGCAAGGGCGGCGACCCCGTGGTGTCGCGGCCGGAGCTGGGCTTTGAAATGGGCAAGGGCATCGTGCATCGCGAGGGAGTGGATGCGCTGCTGGTAACCACGGGCGTGGGACTCCAGCCCACACTGGGCGCCGCGCAGCAGCTCGAGGCGGCTGGCGTGCGGGCCGGCGTGCTGCACCTGCACACCATCAAGCCGCTGGACCGGGAGACCTTGCTGGCGCAGATCGACCGCGTGCCGGCGGTGCTGACCGTGGAGGAGCACAATGTCATCGGTGGCCTGGGCAGCGCGGTGGCCGAGGCCCTGGCGGAGGCGAACTTCACCGTGCCCAAGCGCTTCAAGCGGCTCGGTTTGCCCGACGCCTTCCCCGACAAATACGGTTCCCAGGCCAGCCTCTTCGCCCGCTATGGCCTCACGCCGGAGCAGATCGCGGCAGAAGCAAAGGGATTGCTCCAGCTCTAGTAGCTGGCTGGCTTTAGTTGCTGGGGCAAACGCGAGTGCGAAGTGCCCTCGTGTTACCGCTCCATGACGCTATGACTACTGAAGCACATCGGAAGTTGAGCATAGGTTTGGGCATTTCCAACGCGTTGGTGCTAGCCCTACTGGTTTGGACTTTCGGTGACAGCGCGGTCCTGCGGCTTCGTCTGGCCATGGCCGAGGGAGACACCGGAATCCACGCTGAAATGGTCAAAGAGGCCTGTCTCACCAAGGATCCCAAACGGGCAGCCGAGTGTCTGCGTTACCTCATTTGGTATTATCCCTCCGGCAGCAAGCAGGTGACTGGCTCAAAATTAGATCGCATAGTCGAGCGGTGTCGGACCAGTTCAGCACTGGCCATCATCGCTCACATGCGCGCAATTACTGGTAAGGATTTGGGTGACAAGCCAGAGCCGTGGATTGAGCAATTTGCTTCTCAATGACAACCGGCTCTCCTCCATTGCGCCTCGGCCTCGACCTCGATGGCACGATCGTGCTTTACGACGAGGTCTTCCACCGGCACGCCATCGCGCGCCACGGCATGCCGCGCGAGGTGCCGGTGAACAAGACCGCCGTGCGCGACTGGCTCCGGCGCCAGCCCGACGGCGAGGCGCGCTGGACGGAATTGCAGGGGCTGGTCTATGGCTCGCTCATGCCCGAGGCAAAGATGGCCCCTGGCCTCGCGGAATTGCTCCGGGCCGTCCGCGCCGCGCGAATTCCCCTCTGCATCATCAGCCACAAGACGGAATTCTCCGTGGCCGGACCGCGGGTGAACTTGCGCGCCGCCGCGCTGGCGTGGCTGGAGGCGAACGGCTTCTTCGCGGCCGACGGCTTCGGCCTGCGCCGCGAAGACGTGTTCTTCGAGGGCACGCGCGCGGAGAAGCTCCGTCGCATCGCCGCCCAAGGCTGCACGGTGTTCGTGGATGATTTGGAGGAGGTGCTGACGGAGCCGGAGTTTCCGCCGGGCGTCGAGCGCTGGCACTTCCTGCCCGGCCAGGCCGAACGGCGGGAGGGTGAAATCCAGAGCTTCTCCGACTGGACGAAGCTGCTGGCACGGCTCTGCCCGGATGAACCCATTTACAGCGCCGTCGCGGCCGTGCTGGGCGAACGGCCCGCCGCAGTCACGCGCTTGGCCGGCGGTGCCAACAACGTCGTGGCCCGCGTGGAGGCGGGCGGACGGCCGCTGTTGGCGAAGCTCTACTTCACCCACGCCCGCGATCCGCGCGACCGGCTGGGCACGGAGTTCGGCATGCTGGAGTTCCTCTGGCGCAACGGCGTGCGCTGCGTGCCGGAGCCGCGGCAAATGAGCCGGGGGCAAAACCTGGGGCTTTACGAGTTCATCGTTGGCGAGCGGGTCGCGCCCGGACAGGTGACGGCGGCGGATGTGGAGCAGCTTGTTGACCTGCTGGCCACGATGTGGCGGCTGCGGACCGAGCCGGGCGCGGCGCCATTGCCGCCCGCTTCCGAAGCCGCGTTCACGCTCAGCGGCTACTGGGCGAATGTGGAGCGCCGCCTGAACCGCGTGCGTCCCGCATTGGCGGGCCGGCCGGAAGTGGCGGCCGTGGCGGAATTCGTCGAGCGCGAGCTGGTGCCCGTGGCGACGGCGGTAAGGGAGTTTTTGACCGTGAAATCGGCTGAACTCGGCGTGGGCTGGGATGCCGAACTTCCGCTCATGCAGCGCACGTTAAGCCCGGCGGACCACGGCTTTCACAACGTGCTGCGCCGCGCGGATGGCCGGCTGACATTCCTCGACTTCGAGTATGCCGGCTGGGACGACCCGGCGCAGGTGATCGCCAACGCGCTGTTGCTGCCGGAGGTGCCGCTGCCCACCGAACACCGCGGCGCTTTTGTGAGCGGACTCCTGGCGCGTCTGGCGGGGGCGACGGGTGTCCGCGCGCGCCTGCGGCTGACCTATCCGATGCTCGCGCTCAAGTGGAGCCTCATCATGCTGAATGAGTTCCTGCCCGTGGGCGGCGAGCGGCGGACGTTTGCCGGCGCGAACGCCGAGACGCGCCGCGCGGTGCAGTTGGAGAAAGCCCGGCGGCAGCTTGAAGTCGTGCGTGAGTCTCTCAGCACGAAGAGCTGGCTCGACGGGCTTTGATCGGGCGCTCCCAGCTCAGATCAACTTGGTGCGGCCGGGCAGCGCCAGCGGCGGGACGACCACGGTGCCGTTCCAGTCGCGGAGGTTTTGCGGGGCCAGCTCCTCCTTCGAGTTCAGCGCCTGCTCCCAGGTGACCTGCTGTCCGGTATAGCCGGCCATGCGGCCCATGATGCCGGCCATCGTGCTGGTCACCATGCGGTCGCCGTCGTTGAGCGGCTTGCCCGCGCGGATGGAGGCGAACAGCTCGTCGTGCTCCACCTGATACATGTCGGGGGTGGGGCCTTCGTATTTCCAGGTGCGCTCGCCGGCGAGGTCCGTGGTGAAGGCACCCCTATGGATGTAGGCGTTGCCCTTGGTGCCCATCGCGTAGAAGGAGTTCTCGCCGTAGCAGCCGGTGATCTGGCGCTGGGCGATGAAGCCGCGCACGCCGCCGGGCCATTCGTAGGCCACGCTGATGTGGTCGAAGATGTTGCCGCCCTCGGCCTTGATCTGACGGCCCCCGGTGGCGGTGCAGCTTACGGGCGGCTTGTCCTTCATGGCCCACATCATCCAGTCCACGGTGTGGATGGCCTGTTCGACGAGGCCGTCACCGGAGAGCCAGGTGAAGTTATACCAGTTGCGGGTCATCCATTCGAGGTCGCTCATGCCGGCGGGGCGCGCGCTGGCCGGGGGCATGGGTTTCACCGGGCCGGTGAGGTAGGTGCCATAGACGGCGCGGACGTCACCGATGGTGCCGTCGAGCATTTTGCCGAAGACCGCGCGCTTGGCGTAGTCGTAGCGCCAGCAGAAGCCCGCGACGACGGCGAGATTCTTCTGCTTGGCGATCTTCACCGACTCGATCACGGAGCGGACGCCGGGGGCGTCGGTGGCCATCGGCTTCTCGGTGAAGACGTGCTTGCCGGCCTCGACGGCGGCGCGCAGGTGGCCGGGCCGGAAGCCGGGCGGCGAGGTGAGGATGACGAGGTCCACCCCGCTCTTGATGACCTTCTCGTAGGCGTCGATGCCCACGAACTTGCGCTCCGAAGTCACGTTGAACTTTTTGTCGTCCTTTACCGCGCCTTTCACCGCCGCAAGGCTGCGCTCGATGGGCTCGGGGAAGGCGTCGCCCATGGCCCACAGCTCGACGTTGCTGTCCGCCTTGAGCGCTTGGGCGGCCGCGCCGGTGCCGCGTCCGCCGCAGCCGATGAAGCCGATGCGGAGCTTGTCGCTGTTGGGCGCGGCGCGGAGCAGGGCCGGGAAGGCGACGGTGGCAGCAGCAGTCGCGGCGGTGGAAGTCTGGAGGAACTCGCGGCGGGAGGCGGGGGCTTCGTTCATGTAAGTTTTGAATTCTACGCCATCGCTGACGTGGGGTGATGGCAGACAGATTGACCCGACTGCCAGCGGCCAGCCGCTATTCACCGACTTGGGGCACGCATCGAACTTGAAGTTCTAAATGGTGCCCTTAAAACTCGGCCCATGCTCACTCGCCGAGTCCTGTTGTCCTTCGCGGTCGTGGTTCTAGCCATTTCTGGCCCTCTCGCATGCAAGAGAAAGAAGCCTGATGTCCCGACCAGCAGCGGGGAGTTAAACCCAACGGCTGACAAGGCCAGTGCCGCTGCCGTGGTGGTTGATCCGCCGAAGAATTTGCCCCCCAATTCCCTGCCCCTCCCCAAGCCGGCAGTAAAGCCGTGGGGTCAGCGATCACAGCCCGAAAAGCTCGTCATGATTGATTACTGGCTCAACCAACACCAGTTCGGGGATCCAGCTCAGAAGGCAAAAGTCGTCGCAGAGATTCGTGGTGCCGGTCTGTCACCCGCTGAACTCAAGGTTTTGGAGGAAACCCGAGTTCGATTCGGTTACCAACCCATCGGCCTTTGATGCCGATCGCCGGTCAGTGGCCATTGGCAGTGAACGGGTTGCACCAAGTTCGGGTTCTCCCCGCCGGTGCGGCTACGCCGGTAATGTTGTCACCGGATATGACCGACCACTCGGGAAGTTTGAAGAATTCCGCCTGACCTCCCAGTGCACCGGATAGTGCGCCCACGTTATGGCGCCGACTGATCCCCTCGTTGGGATAATTCGCGCCATCATTCCAGTAGCCCGCGGGGCCCAGTTCGTTTGGCTCCCAAAGGACGATGTCCTCTTCACTGGCAAATTGCACGCGCCGGCCCGTGTTACCCGTGGTCCCGCCGGCATTTTGGGAATAACCGGATACGGCGCCGTTCATGCAGTAGCTGGAGATTTTCTGACCGCGACTGGCAATCTGGGCTGCATTCTTGAAGTCCATCGGACAACGAAAGCCATTGGTGTTCATGATCGTGCGCCACAACGCCCCGCGCGTAGCATCCTGAACCCCGCCGGCATCCATGTATAGCCAGCCGGGGTAATTGGCCAGAGTTCCCCAGTTGTTCCAAGGCATCTTGTCATCAAAGTCGTCGCAATACAGGCGCAGAGCCATCAGCAGCTGGCGCATGTTATTGATGTCAATCGTTTGCGACGCCTTGGCCTTGGCCTTGCTCAGCGCCGGCAGGAGCATCCCCGCCAAGATGGCGATGATGGCAATGACGACCAGCAGTTCAATCAACGTAAAGGCACGGCGCGACAGCGCACGGTAGCCGCGAAGAGACGGGCGGTTCATTTGGTCAGTGTCAGGTGGGCGGCAATCTCTGCTGTCGGGCGGAGCCAGTCAAGTTAGACATCTTGCCGCTTCTCTGCCTCTCTGGGGCCTCGCCGCAATTGCGCTCCGGTCGCGGGCCTGCCAACCTCCCCGCACTATGTCGAGCATTGGGAAACTCATGAAGCAGGCCGCGCGGATGCAGCAGCAGATCGAGCGCGTCCAGACGGAACTCGCGGCCAAAACTGTCGAGGCCACCAGCGGTGGCGGCGTGGTGAAAGTCACCGCCAAGTGCGATGGCACGCTGGCCGCCATCAAGATTGACCCCGCGGCGGTGAACCCGGCCGACGCCTCTCTCCTTGAGGACATGATCCTCTCCGCCGCCAACAACGCCCTCGCGCAGGCCAAGGAAATCTCCAACACCGAGATGGGCAAGGTGACCCAGGGCTTCAACCTGCCGGGGATGATGTGAGAATGAAGAAGGCAAAGTGCAAAATGCCAAACGGCGATCCGACCAATGCGGATGCCTCGGGCATTTTTCACTTTTAACTTTTCATTCCCATGCCCGCCCTCCCCGAACCCATCATCGCCCTGACCGCCGCGCTGGCGCGCCTGCCCGGCATCGGGCCGCGCTCCGCGGAACGGCTCGCGTTGCACCTCGTGCAGAGCGAGGCGGGGGCGGTGCGGTCGCTCGCGGAGGCCATCCTCGCCGCGCGCGAGCGCATCTCGCTCTGCCGGGTGTGCGGCGCGCTTACGGAACGGCAGCCGTGCGCCTTGTGCGACGACCCGCGCCGTGACGCGTCGCTCGTCTGCGTGGTGGAGCGGCCCACGGACATTTTCAGCATCGAGAAATCCGGTGCGTTTCACGGGCGTTTCCATGTCCTGGGCGGAAAGATTTCGCCGCTCAACGGCGTCGGCCCGGAGGACCTGCGCATCGCGGAGCTGGAAACGCGCCTCGGCTCCGAGCCGGTGAAGGAAATCATCCTCGCGCTGGGCACGGACGTGGAAGGCGACGCCACGGGGCACTACCTGGCCAAGCGCCTCGCGCCGTGCGGGGTGCGGGTGAGCCGGCTCGCCCACGGCCTGCCAGCGGGCAGCGGGCTGGAGTTCGCGGACGAACTGACCCTGAGCCGCGCGCTGGAAGGCCGCCGCGAGGTGGGCTGACGCGTGCTCCGGCTGCGCGCTTGAGTTGGCGGTTTGTTCTGTGAGTTAATCAGCCGAAACGAAAGACACACTATGCACCTGATGGGAATTGGCGACGAAGCGGGCGGCGGACTGGACTTCCAGATCAAGGCCGCGAAGGAACTCGGTTGGAAGTGGATCGAGATGCGCGGCGTCGAGGTGCCGGGCTACCCGAAGGCGAACTTCCACGAGATTCCCGACGCGGCGTTTGACATCGCGGCGGCGAAGATTCAGGAGGCGGGCCTGGGCGTGTATTGCTTCGGCTCCACCATCATGAACTGGGCCAAGACCGTCGAAACACCCTTCGATGTCACGCTCGGCGAGGTGCGTCGCGCCATCCCTCGGATGCAGCGGCTCGGCACGAAATACGTGCGCATCATGAGCTTCAAGCCCAAGGACACCGACGCTGTCACGCCGCCCGTGGTCTTCGAGCGCGTGCGGGAGGTGACGAAGATGTTCACTGACGCCGGCCTCACGCCCGTGCACGAGAACTGCATGAACTACGGCGGCATGAGCAGCGCGCACGCACTCGAGATGCTCGACAAGTGCCCTGGCCTCAAGTGGGTCTTCGACACCGCCAATCCCATCTTCAACCCGGACCGCCAGCTCCCGCAGCCCTGGCCGCGCCAGAACGCGTGGGAGTTTTGGACCACCGTCCGCGACCACGTCGCCCACATCCACGTGAAGGATGCAACGTGGAACCCGACCAAGAACGACGCCGATTACAACTGGCCCGGCGAAGGCCAGGGCCAGGTGCGCCGCATTCTGAAGGACGCCTTCGCGCGCGGTTACGACGCCGGCATCAGCATCGAGCCGCACATGGTCGTGGTCTTCCACGACGCGGGCTCGAAGGCCACGAACGACGCCGACGTGTGCGCGAACTTCATCGAGTATGGCCGCCGGCTGGAGAAGCTCATCGCCGAGGTCAAGCGGTAGCTCCCGGCGAGCGGCTCACGGTTTCGCGCCGCCCGTCGGAAGCAGTTTCCTCAACTCTGCCACCGTTCCCGCATGCTTGGGGTCGGTCGCCAGGTTCTTCATTTCCAGCGGGTCGGTCGTGTGGTCGTAGAGTTGCGCGCCCTGCTTGCCGCCGTCCCATTCGGTGTAACGCCAGCGCTCGGTGCGGATGCTGTAGCCCATCGCCGGACGCGCGGCTTTCTTCTTCGCGTCGTCGGCTTTCGGAAAAGTGCCGACGTTCAGGTTCCGCGCGACTTGCGTGAGGGCGGGTTTGTCCCACGGGGCGGCGGGGTTTTCGAGCAGCGGCTTGAGGCTCTTGCCTTCCACACGCGGCGGCGCGGGCAGACCGCACAGTTCAGCGAGCGTCGGGTGCAGGTCAATCAGCTCGACGGTGCGCGGTGAGGCCTTGCCGTTGCCCTTTGCGCCGGGCTGGTAAACCAGAAGCGGCACGCGCGCGGACTGCTCGAAGAGGCTTAGCTTTTGCCACAGCCCGTGCTCGCCGAGGTGGTAGCCGTGGTCGCTCAGGAAGACGACGATGGTGCGCTCCGCGAGCGCGAGGCGGTCGAGCGCGTCGAGGAGCTTGCCAAGCTGCGCGTCCATGAAGCTCGTCGAGGCGTGGTAGGCCTGGATGGCCTGGCGACGCAGGTCATCGGTGAGCTGCTCCTGATCTTTCTTGTGGCTGCCAAAAGCCATCGCGGGCACGCCTTGCTGGTGATTTGCGGGCACGTCCGCGAGTTGGATTTGGTCAAGCGGGTAGAGGTCGAAATACTTCTTCGGCGCGACATAGGGCGTGTGCGGACGGAAGAAACCGACTGCGAGGAAGAAGGGCTTTTCGCGGTTCGCTTCCATTAGCTTGATGGCTTCGGCGGCGCTCATCGCATCGGTCTGCTCTTCGTCCGAACCCTCCGCCGCGAGCCAGCTCAACGAGCCGCCGAACACACCGGGCGTGAGCGAGAAGATTTTCGGTTCATCAGCCTTGTCGCGCCCGGAGGGGTTGACGACGCGTTGCCACGAAGGCGGGTCGTCGAGGCCGTCGGTGCCGATTTGGAGCGGGACTGCGTAGTGGTAGAGCTTGCCCACGCGCGCGACGAAGTAACCGGCCTTTTGGAAGGTCTGCCCGAGCGACTGCGCCTCCGGCACGGCCTGCCGGAAGTGCGTGCGGTTTTCGTGGACCTTCGTGGTGTCCGGCCGCAGCCCCGTGAGGAACGAAGCACGCGAGGGGTTGCAGAGCGGATACTGGCAATATGCGCGGTCGAACCGCACGCCCTTGGCCGCGAGCCGGTCGATGTTCGGCGACTTCACCAACGGATGACCGTAGGCGCCCAGCGCGGTGCAGAGGTCGTCCGAGACGACGAAGAGAACGTTGAACTTGGGCGCGGCGTTAAGGGTGAACGCGACGAGGCAGAGCGCGAGCCCAGTGAAGCGGGAGTGCATGGGGCGAGATTGCGCCGAGCCCGGACACGGCTCAAGCGGGAGTTCTGTGGGAGACTCCTCACGTCGTCACCACCGAGGTGAGTTCAGGCGAGAATCGGCCGGATGACTTCGCCGTAGTCCAAGTCCAGCCGCTTGCGGTCGGGGAGTTCGAGGCGGCGGCCGTTCAGACCCATTTGGTGCAGGAGGGTCGCGTGGATGTCCGTGACGTAGTGCGCGTCCTCGACGGCGTGGAAGCCGAGTTCATCAGTCGCGCCGTGGACCACGCCGCCCTTGATGCCGCCGCCAGCAAGCCAGACGCTGAAGCCGTAGGGATGGTGGTCGCGCCCGTCTGCGCCCTGGGAGCCGGGCGTGCGGCCAAACTCCGTGGCGAAGACGACGATGGTTTCGTCGAGCAAACCGCGCCGCTTCAAGTCTTGCAACAGGCCGGCGGTCGGCTTGTCCACCTGTGCGGAGAGCTTGGAATGATTCGCCTTCAACCCGCTGTGCGCGTCCCACGCACCGGCCGCACCGTCGCCGTGCTGGATTTGGATAAAGCGCACGCCCCGCTCGACGAAGCGGCGCGCCGCGAGCAGTTGCATGCCGAACGTTTTCGTCTCGGACTGGTCGAGGCCGTAGAGCTGCTTCGTCTCGGCGGTTTCGCGCTCGAAGTTCACGACTTCGGGCACGGCCATCTGCATGCGGAAGGCGAGTTCGTAGCTCTTGATGCGCGCATCGAGTGCCTGGTCGCCGGGGTATTGCGCGGCCTTCAGGCGGTTCAGCTGGCCGACGAGGTTGAACTGAATCTGCTGCTCCGCCGCGCTGAGGTCGCCCTCGGGCCGCGCATAGGCCAGCGGTTCGCGCGGGTCAATCACCAGCGGCACGGCGTCGTAAGCGGGGCCGAGGTAACGGCCGTCGCGCTTGTCGAAGAAGCGCGGGCCCATGTTGATGAACTGCGGGAGGTTGTCGTTGAGCGAGCCGAGGCCGTAGTTCACCCACGCGCCGATGGTCGGCTCCTGCACGTCGAGCATGTGCCGGCCGGAGTGGAACTGCACCTGGGCGCCGTGGTTGTCATCGGTGGTCCACATCGAGCGCACGATGGCGAGGTCGTCCACGCAGTTGCGGAGATGCGGGAACCAGTCGCTGACCGCGATGCCGCTCTTGCCGCCGGGCGCGTGACCGACTTGCAGCGGGTAAATCTTGTTGCGTTGCTGGCCGTTGGCGTCGTTGACCACGACCACGCGCACGCGCTTGCGTTTCTCGGGGTCATTGATGCCCTTGAATGGCGTTTCATCGAACGTCTTGCCGGCGTATTGGGTGAGCGCGGGCTTGGGGTCGAAGCTCTCCATGTGGCTCAACCCACCGCGCAGGAAAATCCAAATGACCGACTTGGCCCGCGCCGGGAAGTGCGGCAGGCCCGTGGGCGGACGCCAACTGCTCTCCAGCCCGAAGCCATCACGCGCGAGCATGGTGCCCAGCGCAAGGCCACCGAAGCCGAGGCCGGAGCGGGTGAGGAAGGAGCGGCGGGAGAGGAAAGAATTCACCGTCCACGCTCCCGTCATTTTGCCTGCGGCACGACCACCAGCTCGCCACGGCCGGCCTTGGCCTGCAGGCGGATGTAGTCGCCGAGGATGCTGAGGGTTTCCTTCAAATACACGTCGAGGATGGCTTTTGCAGCGTCCGTGGTGTCCTCGGGCTCCTCGCCGTCTTCGTGAGGTTTTGGGGCCGGGGCCTTGGCGTTGGGTTTGTCTTTGTCCTCAGCCTTGGGCTTGGGTGGCTGGAGAGCAACGAGTGGCTGGTTCTTGTCCACGGTCTCAGTCTTGACCAGGAAAACCTTGTCGGTCACGGCGGGGCGGGCATCCCGTTCCTTTTTGCGGGCTTCCGCGCGGGCCTCCGCCTCGGCCTTTTCCTTGAGGCGCTGCGGCTCGCTGAGGGAGACGCTCTTGTCAGCCCGCTGTTTCTTCACCTGCTCAATGTCTTCGAGGATGTAGCGGAAGTCCTGGTTCTTGGCGATGCGCTCGGTGGAGAGCTTGCGGAGCTGTTCGAGGCTGCCGTTGATCCGGTCGGTGCGCTGATATTTCGCGGGCTGGATGTTGTCGGCTTCGAGCACGTTCGGCAGATAGGCTTCCCCGGTTTCCAGCAGGTCAAGGACGTTGGGCAGCGTGATGTCGGGGGTGACGCCGTGCTTCTGGGTGGTGCCGCCGGCGATGCGGTAGAACTTCGAGATGGTGAACTTGAGCTGGCCGGGGTCGGCGACCTGCCGGTTGCCCATCCAGTTCACGAGTGGAAACAGCGTTTGCACCGTGCCCTTGCCGTGCGTGTGCTGGTCGCCCACGACAAGCGCGCGGCCGTAGTCCTGCAAGGCGGCGGCAACGATCTCCGAGGCGGACGCGCTGTGATGGCCGACGGCGACGATGAGCGGGCCGTCATAGGCAACGCGGGCGTCCTCGTCTTCCAGCACCTCGACTTGCTTGGGCTGGCGGACCTGCACCACCGGGCCGCGCTTGATGAACAGGCCGGTGAGTTCGACCGCTTCGTTGAGCAGGCCGCCTCCGTTGCGCCGCAGGTCCAGGATGAGGCCGGCAATGTCCTCTTTTTTAAGCCGGCCAATGAGTTTCTCCACGTCGGCGGCGCATTTTTGGTAAAACTGGGGGAGCTCAATCACGCCGAGGCGCTGCGGCTTTCCGTCCGGGCCAACGTGTTCCATGATGCGGGCGTAGGCGTAGGATTCCTTGAGCTTGATCTCGTCCCGGACGATGCGAATCGTCTTCCGCTCTGAATTGCTCGCGGCGCCCACCGGGATGACGATGAGCCGAACTTCGGTGCCCTTCTTGCCGCGGATCATGTCCACCACTTCGTCCAGCTTCATGTCCACGCAGTCCACCGGTTCGGCGTCACCCTGACCCACGGCGACAATCCGGTCCTTGGGCTTGAGCTGTTTGCTGAGCTCGGCGGGGCCACCGGGGGTCAGGTTGACGATTTCGGTGTAACCCTCGTCGTCCTGCCGCAGCTGGGCACCAATGCCGGTGAGCTTCAACTGCACATTGTGAATGTTGAAGTTCTTCGCCACGGACGGCGCCATGTAATCGGAGTGCGGGTCAAAGGCGTGACCGAGAGCGGAGAGATAGACCTGGAGGATGTCACTCGAATCGAGCTGCCGCATGTTTTTTTGCAGGCGGGCGTAGCGTTTGTTGATGCGCTCGGCGGTGGTTTCAAGCGTGTCGCCGGCCAGCTTGCCGCCGAGCAGTTCAAACTTCATCCGCTGCCGCCACAACTCCTGCGCTTCGGCTGCATCCTTCGGCCACGGGAGCTTGTTGCGCTGCGGGATGAACTTCTCGTCCACCGTGAAATCATGCTTCTGCTTCACCAGCGCGCCGACGCGGTTGACCGTGGCGTCTAAGCGTTGAAGGTAGCGCTCGTAAATCTCGTAGGCCGCGCCGGCGTCGCCCTTCTTGGTCAGGTTGTCCAGATCCTTGCCGAACTTGGCGGTGAACTCGTCCACATCCGTCTGGAGGAAGATCATGTGGTTGAAGTCCAGCGCATCCAGGTAGTTCTTGAGGTGCATCTCCGCGACGGCATCGTTCATCGGCGAACCCTTGTAATGCGCCCGGTCCAGGAGGTCGCCGACGGATTTCGCGATGCGCCCCGCCTGTTCCCGCGTGAACTCAACGGCACGCGCGGGGGCGCCCGACAGGATGACCACCAGCAGGGCGGATAGGATGCGTTTCATAGGCGATGTCTGAGAATGTGCCCGGCGGCGGGTCAGAATCAACCGGGAATCCGGTCGTTCCGGCGGGCAGACGGTCGAGTAATGGACTGGTGGGCTGGACGATTGTTCAAAAGGGCCGGCCGGCCACCTCCCGGTAGAGGCGGGCATAATTGGCCGCCATCGCGTCCAGGCTGAAGTCTTGCGTCACCCGCGCGCGGGCGCGGGCTCCGACCCGCGCCAGCTCCGGCGCTCCCGTCAGCACGTGGTGCAATTCCGCGGCCAGCGTGTCCCTTGAATCCAGCGCGGCCAGATAACCATCCACGCCGCTGGTGATGACTTCGGCGTTCCCGCAGGCCGTGTGTGCGAGACACGGCACGCCGCAGGCCATGGCTTCCAGCACCGCATTTGAAAGTCCCTCGAAGATGGACGGCGCGGCCAGCAGATCCAGCGCCTGATACCATGGCGCCGGGTTGGGCTGAAAGCCGGCCAGATGGATGCGGTCGCGCACGGGGCTGGCCTGCGCCGCGGCGTGAATCTTTTCCTTCTCCGCGCCTTTGTCGCCGACGATGACGAGCCGCGCATCCGGCAGCCGGGCAGCCAGCTGGTTGAATGCCTCGATCAGCAGCAGGTGCTTTTTGTTCGGGTCAAAGCGGCCGACGATGCCAATGAACCGGCCCTCAGCGGGCAGCCCGAGTTGCGCGCGGACCGCGGCTTTGTCCACCGGCTGAAAACGCTCGGTGTCCACGCCGTTGATGATGGCCGTGATTTTCTCTGCCGGAAAACCCTGCTCAATGAGGTAGCGGCGCAGTGACTCGGAGACAGTGTGGATTTTCCGGCAGCAGCGGTAGAGCCGCTGGCGCTGGCGGAGCCGCGCCGGGCTGGCCTGGTCGCCTTGGAAGACGCCGTGCTCGCCCTGCAACACCGGCTTCCACCGGCCGAAGCCGGAGCCGATGGCCGCATAGGTGAGCGGGCCGAGATTATGCGGGTGCAACAGGTCCGCCCCGACGCGCTGCGCGTGGCGGGCCACGCCAAGCGCGGCGTTGACCGAGAAGCCCGGCGGCTTGTGCAGCACCACCACGTTCTCAGGGTTGGGCAGCCGTTCGACAAACGCGCCACCCCGCTCGAGGCAGCAGACATGGACCTCGAATTCGTCGGCCGGCAGCCGCCGCGCGACGTTTACCACGCCGTTTTCCATCCCGCCCGGTTCGAGCGAGAAGACCACATGGAGAATTTTGAGACGGCGTGGCACGGCGGCCCTCACGGCTTCACCTCACCGCGGACCACATTCAACGTGTAGCGGACGAACGCCCGCAGCCGGAAGAACGGTGGATTGCCGTTGGCCGCCGGGTCGAGAAACCAAGGCCAGAGCAGGACCGAGCGGATCAATTCGCGATATGCGCGCGCGGGTTGACGGGTGCCGTTGTAGATCAGCGAGCTTTGGAAGCGCCAGTAGCTCCACACCTGGAGCCAGAAGGTGATGTTCGACCGGGGCACGATGCCCGCATCATAGGCCTTCTTCAGCACGGCCGACATGTTGCTTTTCATGCGGTCGGCGTTGTTGCTCATGTTATTGCCGTGCTTGCGGATCTCGACGAGCACCTTGCCCTGGTGCCAGATGCGGCGCTGGGCGGCGATGCGGATCCACATGTCGCGGTCTTCGGTGCTGCGCAACGTGGTGTCGAAGCCGCCGCAGATCGCGAAGACCTCCTTGCGGGCCACCGCGCCGGTGGGCGAGAAGCGCGTGCGCATCAGGATGTCCTTCAGCGTCACCTCACGCGGCAGCACGGGGACGTGGACGGTGAAAGGCTGGGGTTTGCCGTCCACGTCCACCAAAACGTCGTCGCAAGCCACCAATGCGAAGTCCGGTGGCAGCTTCGCGAAGGCCGCCATGCTGTCGCTCAGGTGCGTGGGCAGGAGCAGATCGTCGGCGTCGAGGAAACAGACGTAATCAAACTTCGCCTCGCGGATGCCGGTGTTGCGCGCGGCGGAGAGGCCGGCGTTCTGCTGGTGGACGTAGCGGACGGGCGGGCCGTAGTGCGCCATGACCTCGCGGGTGTTGTCCTTCGAGCCGTCATCGATCACGACGACTTCGAAGTTGGGGTAATCTTGCCGGAGGCAGGATTCGACGGCGAAGGGCAGGAAGCGGGCGTAGTTGTAGGCCGGGATGACGACAGAAACGCCCGGTGGCTTGGCGGAGGCAGCCGGGTGCGGCGACGCGCTCATGGGGCTTCAGCGGGCCTGCTCGTATTCCTGCCCTTTGGCCTTGGTGACGGACTGATACCGGTTGTAGTAGTGGTTCGTGTAGTAGTAGTAGTGGAACCGGTTCATCGTCGCCATCAGGTCGAGGCGGTTGAGCACGAAGCCGTAGAAGTTCGCATGGTTGTCATGGAGGATGTCCATGGCCGTGCGCACCGCGCGCGTGGGCGTCTGGCCGCTCCAGATTACCAGCACCACGCCGTCCATCGCGGGCTGCATGACGCTGGTCTCGGCCAGGCCCAGCACCGGCGTGCTGTCCACGATGATGCGCTGGTAGCGTTTGCGCAGCTTCTCGATTACCTCCATGAACTGCGGGGAGCCGAGGGCCTCAATGTCGCCCTCCAGGTTGTCACCGCACGGGAGGATGTGCAGGTTCTCCATCGTGGTCGGGCGGCAGGCGTCGTAAACGTCGTGCTTCTCGACAAGGATGTTGCTCAAGCCAGGTGACTGCCGGCTGCCGAAGAGGTGGTGCTCGATGCCGCGCCGCAGGTTGGCGTCGAGAATCACCGTCTTTTCGCCCATGTGCGCGAAGGACATGGCGAGGTTCGAGGCCACGACCGTCTTGCCCTCTTTGGGCGAGGTGCTGGTGACCATGATGACTTGCGGGAACTTCGAGGTGGCGGCACTGGCCAGCAGATTGGTGCGGATGACCCGGAAGTTTTCGATGAAATCCGGGTTGGCGACGCCGTCGCTGAAGATAAGCGGATAGGCTTCGGCGATGTCGTCCTCAAAGTCTGGCACCAGCCCGAGGCCGCGGAGATTCACGGCTTCCTCCATCTTCTCCATGTTCGTGACTGTCTGGTCCATGAACTCAATCAGGAACGGAATGCCAATCGACAGGGCCAAACCCAAGCCCAAGGAAATGAGAACGATCTTCAGGCGGTTCGGCGAAATGGGGATTTCGTCGCGGATGGGGTAGTCGAAATCAATGAACTGTAGGGTGACGCGTTCATTGGTGATGGCCATCTCGGCTTCGGTCATGCGTTTCTGCAACTCCCCGATGTAGGTGTCGTAAGGAGTTTTGCCCTGGGTGACTCGCGTCATCTCCTTGAGATACTCGTCATACTCTTTCTGCCGCTGCTGCCAGCGCGGCTCTTCCTCCCGCAGTTTTTTCAATTGATTGTCCAGAAACTGGCCGTATCGCTGGAATGCAAGCTCGGCGTCCATATAGGCGGTCTCCAGCGCCTTTTCGAGTGCCTGCCGCTGTTTGTAGAGGGTCACCATCTTCGGGTGAGAAGGTTTGAAGGTGGCGCTTTGTTGTTGAATGGTGCGATCAAGGCGTTGCTTTTCCAACTCGATCTCCTGCCAGGAGCCACCGCCGACGGGAGCCGTGGAGGGCAGGAGCACTACGGTGCTGTTTGTTGGGCGGCTACCCGGGCTTTGACGCTCTCTGGACGCCGGATCCATGTCCACGATGGTCGGTCCCTGCACGTCTTGCTGAACGGCGGAGAACAAATGCAATCTCTCGCTGATGCTGAGCGTGGGATTGGCCAGCCGGCGCCGCACCTCTTCCCACTTTTCCCACGACCGGTTGTAGCGGGCGATTTCGTTGGGAAGGTTGTTCAACTGCGCCAGCTCGAACTTTAAAACGTCGGGATTGAACTTGGCCTTTACGCCCTGTTCGAGGGCGATTTGTTCCTGATATTTTTTGCTCAGCTCCTCGATCGTCGCCATGTATTTGTTGGTCGTGGCCTGATACAGGCGGATGGCGCGTTCGCGGCGGTCCTTGTTGAACTCCTCGATCATCAACTCGGGATACTTCGATACCCAGGAAGGGATGTAGCACCAGACGTTCAGTTCGATGTCATGGTCGGTCGTCCACGTGGCGCGCACCTGCTTGCGTCCACTCTTGCCTGCGCGGGCGGCTCCCACTTCATCTCCCAGCCGCTTGTCCACCCGTTCGCAGATGTGGTCGGCGTAAAAGTCCCGAAGGAACATGTCATCCGAGAACCGGTCCCCGCGTTCGCCCTTTTGCAGGTTTTCCACCTGCGTTACCGGGCCGGTGCCGATGGAAGTGTAACGGATCTTGCTCTTGGAGAAATAGACCGGCCGGCTGAAGATGTAGAAAAGCAGGCCGCCCGCCAGCGACATGGTGAACAGCAGGACGATGGTGCGCGCATACTTCGCGGCGATGGCGACATACATCACCACGTCCGTGAAATCAGCTCTGCGCTTCTTTTCGCCCGGAATCATCGTTCAATCACTGCGTCACATGCCTTCGTTCGTCAACCCTTCCGTCACCCGCTAAAAGCTGAAGAAGCTTTCCGGCACCACGACGATGTCCTTGCCCTGGAGGACGATGTCGGGTGCGAGGCCCTTCTGGATTTCCTTCACGTTCAGCGGCATCTGGATCTTTTCGCCGTTGCCCAGGTCGCGGACCACGGTGCATTTCTTAAGATTGGCAAAGCGCGAAAAACCACCGGCGCGCAGGATGGCGGAGTAGGCGGTGAGCGTCTCGTCCTGGAAGAGGCGCAGGGTGCCGGGCTTGTTCACGTTGCCGGTCACATACACCACCGGCGCGAAGGCCGGGATCATGATGATGTCGCCGGGGTTGAGCGCGATGTCCGTGGGCGGGATGTTGCCCGAGAGGATGGCCGCCACATTGACCTCCTCGACCGCGCCCTGACCGTTCTCGATGCGCAGGAGCTTGGTGCGGGTGAGGTCGCCTGACGGCGTAATGCCGCCGGAACGGATGATGGTGGTGATGAGCGTGGGGGCCACGCCCTCGGGAATCTTCAGCGGGCCGGGAGTGATGAACTCGCCGGCCAGGTAAATGATAACTGTCTGGTCGCCGGTGGGCGGCAGTGCGCCACCGCCGGTTTCCACTTTTTTGGCGAACTCCAAGGTGACGGTGGCCTTGTTCAACAGCGACTCCTCCAGCAGAGCCTTCACTGCGGCCTCGGCTTCCGTAATGCTTTTGCCACCCACCGCTACCCGGCCGACACCCTTCACGGAAATGTTGCCGTCGCGGCGGACCGGATAATCAGCGTTGTAGGAATCATCCTCGGCCACGATGAGGCGGATCACATCACCGGGGTTGACCATGTCCGGGTCGCTCACCCCCATTGCGCTGCGCATGGCCGCCACCTTGCCCTGCATCTCGGAATTGACGTTGCCCAGCTCGGTGTTGATGAGTTTGAAGCGCTCGTCCAGTGCTGCGGACTCCTTCGTCCAGCGGTCGATGTCCGCCTGAATGCCGGTGCGGGTGGCTGTGGCCAGTTCGCGCTGCGCCACGCTGAACTTGGCCTGCACGTCGTCCACCTCGCGGGTGAGCAGCTCACGTTTCTCGTTCAGACGGCTCAGGTCACGTTCAATGGCCGCAGGATCCTCGCTGGACCGGCCGGTGCGGATGATGTTGCCCTCGGCGGCCATTTTTTGCGGCCGGGAGGAACCCACGGGCTGGAACGAAGGCGGACCCTTCTTCTCGGGCGGCGCGGCCGCCGCCGGACCGTTGGTCAGTGCCGGAAACGTCATGCTGGCCGTGGCCATGGGGCGATCCCGCAGGGTCAATACGGAGTTGGTCGCCGGCTCCATGCGGGTCAGAACTTCGCGGGCGCGACGACCTTGTTCCGCTCGTCCAGCCTCCAAATCCTGCATCAGGCGGGTCGAGTTCGCATCCAGTCGGGCGATTTCATCACGGATCGACTGCAGGCGATTGCTGCCCGGACCCTGAGCCTCCAGCCGGGCCAGTTCAGCTTTGGCCGCGGCGTAACGTGACTCCCAGTCCGCGCTGTCCTTGGCGAGTCGCTGGGCTTCGGTCTGGAGTTCGGTGCGCCGGCGGCTCAGATCTTCCAACTGACGCCGGGAATCCTGCATCGCGGGGTTCAAGTCAACCGCGGGCGGCGGCGCGGAGTTGCTGGGGCTGGCGGTCATCGGCCACCCGGCGGCCGGCGTCAACACCAACGAGGGCGGTGGCACGACGGGTGCCCGGAGCGGATCGGCGGGCGGGGCCCCCCTCCGCGTGGTGAGGCTCTCCGCCATTCGGAATTCATCGAGACGGGTCAGTGCCTCCTGCGCGGTGGGAAGTTCGACTACTGCCGGCGGGGCATCGGCCGGCCGTGGCTCCTCCAAGTTCGATGGCGTGGTGGCCGGCACGGACAGCAGGGTGGTGCTCCGGCGCAGACCGCTCGGAGCCGGCACGATTACGGTCGATGCGGGTGCAGCCGAGTTAGTGGGGGCGGGGGGCGGCAGGATGCTCGGCGGGGAAACGCTCTTGGTGGGAGGAGGACTTTGTTTGGGCGGTGCGGCGACGTTTGGCTTGGCTGCCGGTGACGCCGGACTGGAGGGTGGGGCGGCGGGCAACGTGGAACCAAGTGCCAGGGTGGGGGGCGTGAAGACGCTTGAACTGCTCGGCGGGCGCACGGCAGGTGCTCCTGGCGGTGCCGAGAAAAATTCGGCAGGTGCCGGTAGGGGGGCGGCGGGAGCGACGGTCGGAGCGAGGACGCTTCCCGCCCGGGCTTCTAGCGCCTTAATCTCCCGGTCATGACGTTCCGCCGCAGTGAAATCGCCTTTTTGCAGCGCTTGCAGATACTGCTGTTTGGCCAATTCGAGCTGCGTTTGAGGCGACCTTGTTTCCGCTGCCAGGAGGCTCGAGCTGATCGCGACAAGCAACAACAAACCGCATGCCACGCGCAGAAGTTGGGAGGTTACGCGCGGGGCCTCAAACGGTGACCCTGTGATTGGTTGGCGAGTTGAGCTTATTTCGGCGGCGTTCATGCCATGGAATAGGGCCAAATGGCAAAAACATTCTGAATACGCGGCGAGGAAAGAGATGAGACAGCAGGCTGCCTGAGGAGCCTTTCGGGAGAATCAGACAAAAATGGTTTGCTCCCGACCCGGACCAACGGAGGCAATGGCCAGCTTCGCCCCGGTCTGGTCGGCGATGAACTTCAAGTAATCGCGCGCCTTGGGCGGGAGTTCTTTCCACTTGCGGGCCTTGCTGGTGTCCACCTGCCAACCCGGTCGCTCCTCATAGACTGGTTCGCAGAGCGCCAGCACTTCAATGTCGTTGGGGAGGTGGTCGAACGTAACCGATCCCACGCGGTAACCGGTGCAGACTTTAATGGTCGCAAGCGTGTCGAGACCGTCGAGATTCGTCACGGCCAGCTCATCGATACCGTTAACCATCGTCGCATGGCGGGTGGCTACGGCATCAAACCATCCGCAGCGCCGTGCTCGTCCCGTGGTCGCACCGAACTCACGGCCCATGCCATGCAGCAGGTCGGAGATTTCCTGGTTTTCGGTCGGCAGCGGGCCTTCGCCCACGCGGGTAGTGTAGGCCTTCATTACGCCCACCACCTTGTCCATCTTGTGCGGTGGCACGCCAGAGCCCGTGCATGCGCCACCGGCTGTTGTGTTCGACGAGGTGACATACGGATACGTGCCGTGGTCAATGTCCAGGAACGTGCCCTGTGCCCCTTCGAAGAGAATGCCCCTTTTCTCCCGGGTGGCATTGTGCAGGTAAACCACCGTGTTGGCCACATGCGCCCGCAGGACTTCGGCGGCGGCGGTATAATCAGCGAGGATCTTTTTGTAGCTGACCGGCTTGACTCCGAGGCCCTTGAGATGGGCGTTGGCGTCCTGCACGCGGGCCTTCAGCTTCGCCGCAAAACGCTCGGGGCTGATGAGGTCGGACACCCGCAGGCCCACGCGGGCCGCCTTGTCCCCGTAGCACGGGCCGATGCCACGCTTGGTGGTGCCGATCTTGCCCTTGCCCTTGGCCAGTTCCCGGGCGCCATCCAGCTCGCGATGGTAGGGAAAAACGACGTGGGCCGTCTCGGAGATGAGGAAGTTGTCCGGCGTGACCTTCACGCCCAGCTTTTCCAAGCCTTCGATTTCCGAGACCAGGCCGATGGGATCAAGCACGACGCCATTGCCGATGACGCAGGTCTTGCCCGACCGCAGGATTCCGGACGGGATCAGGTGCAGCACGAACTTCTGTCCGGCGACGATTACGGTGTGCCCGGCGTTGTTGCCGCCGGCATAGCGGACGACGATGTCCGCGTCTTCCGTCAGCACGTCGATGATCTTGCCTTTGCCTTCGTCGCCCCATTGGGCGCCGACGAGAATCGTGTTGGCCATAACTCTGTTTGCACCGCGGCAATAAAAAACCCCGAATGTAAATTCGGGGCGCACCGCTCAGTATTTACGGGCGGACGCTAGGGATGCGGGGCGGTGAAGTCAATGGCGGTTTCATCCCGCCTGCCCCGCCGTTCTACCGGCCCCAGCGACGGCGGAACGTCCGGCCACCCGGTCGGCCGCCACCGCTGCTGCGCGTGCCCGGTTCAGGCGCGAAGCCGCTGTGCCAGCTGTCCGCCCGCTGCTGCGGCGGCAGCGGATGATTCGGCTCGCGGCTGGGCTGGTTGCCGCGCGCCTGGCGGGGCTGGCTTTGCCCGCGTCCGCCCGGCTGCTGCGGCCGGGGCTGCTGCCTCGGTTGCTGCTGCTGGGGCCTTTGTGGCTGCCGCTGCTGCTGCGGTTGCGGCGGCGCGGGCTGCGGCTGCCGGTCCGTATAATCGAAGTCTTCCGCGTGCTTGCGCACCAGTCCGCGCCCGATGAACCGCTCCAGCGCGCGCAGCTCCTTCTGGTCCTCCGGCGTCACGAAGCTGATCGCGTCCCCAATCGCCTGCGCGCGGCCCGTGCGGCCGATGCGGTGCACGTAGTCCTCCGCGTGCATCGGGAAATCGAAGTTCACCACGTGCGAGATGCCGTCCACGTCAATGCCGCGCGCCGCGATGTCCGTGGCCACCAGCACGCGCACCGCCCCGCTCTTGAAGTCGCGCAAAGCCCGGAGCCGCTGCGCCTGCGAGCGGTTCGAGTGCAGCGTCGCGCAGTTGATGCCGTGCTGCTCCAGTTGCCGCGCCAGCCGGTCGGCCGCGTGCTTCATCCGCACGAACACGAGCACCATGTTCATGTCCGGCTCACGGAGCAGATGCGCGAGCAGCGGGACCTTCCGCGAGCGCGGCACTTCATAAACGAACTGCGTGACCGTCTCCGCCGGATTCGAGCGGCGCCCGATCTGCACCAGCTTTGGCGAATGCTGGAACTCATGCGTCAGCCGCTCGATCTCGGGCGACAGCGTGGCTGAGAAGAGCAGGGTCTGGCGCTGTTTCGGCAGGTCGCGCACGATGCGCCGCATGTCGGGCAGGAAACCCATGTCGAGCATTCGGTCCGCCTCGTCGAGCACGAGAAACTGCACCCCGCTGAAATCCGCGAAGCGCCGCCCCATCAGGTCCAGCAACCGGCCCGGCGTGGCAATGATGATGTCCAGCCCGCTGCGCAGCGCGTTGATCTGCGCGGTCTCGCCCACGCCGCCAAACACCGTCGCCATGCGCAGCGGCAGATGCTTCGCATAGGTGCGCACGTTCTCCTCGATCTGCGCGGCCAGCTCGCGCGTGGGCGCGAGCACCAGCACTCGCGTGCCCCGCCCCTGGCCGGCGGTGGCCGCGAGCTTGGTGAGGATGGGCAGCGTGAAGGCCGCCGTCTTGCCCGTGCCCGTCTGCGCGATGCCGATCAGGTCGTGGTTCGCCAGAATCTGCGGGATGGCCTGCGTCTGGATCGGCGTCGGCTCGGTGTAGCCCGCCTCCGCGATGGCGCGGAGGATTTCCGGGGCAAGGTTCAGTGCGCTAAACGACATACAGCCGGGCATAATGCGGACGCGGTGATCGTTGCGCGAATCATTTTTCCGCCGGACCTGCCCGCGCAGCGCGGCGTTACTGCGTTCCGCCGTTGGAAGCGGTCCCGCTGATGACCGCCACGGCGCTGGCCGCCGGAACGAGATACCGCTCGGCCGCAGCCTTCACCTGTGCGAGTGTCACGGCTTCGCAGCGGGATTCTTCCCGTTCACTGCGGGCATAGCCTAGGCCGTAGAGTTCATCGAGGGCGTGGAGCATCGCCTGGCCGCCGAGGTCTTGTCGGGCGATTTTTTTCTGGCCGATGATCTTCGCCTTTGCGCGCTTCAGCTCGTCCTCGGTCAAACCCTCGGTGCGGAGCACTTCAGCCTCGGCCAGCAGTTCTTTCTCAACCAGCGCGGCCTGCTCCGGCGCGGTGCCGCAGTAGAACGCGAAGTAGCCGGGCACCAAGCCCGCCATGTGCTGCGCGCCGACGTAGTAGGCCAGGCCGAGCTTCTCGCGGATGCGCGTGAAGAGCCGCGAGCCCATGTCGCTGCACGCTTCCTGGATGAGGCCCAGGGCGTAGTGGTCCGCGTGCGCCATCGTCGTGCCGGGGAAGCCAATGACGAGGACGGCCTGCTTCTTGTCGCGGGAATCAAAGGCGCGGCTGGCCGCAAACTCTGAAGTGCGAATGGCCAATGGGGAAGCGGACTTCGCTGCCGGCTTCCATTTGGCAAATGTCTTCTTCACCTCGGCAACCACGCGCTTTGTGTCCACCGCGCCGTAGATGGCGAGGACGCAGTTGTCCGGTGTGACGAGTTGTTTGTGCAACGCGGCGAGGTTGGCGACTTGCATGGCCTTCACCGTCGCCTCGGTGCCGAGCGAATCGAGGCCGTAGCCGGCGTCGCCGAAGAGCGTGCGCTTCATCAGCTTGAAACAGCTTTGCAGCAGCTCGTCGCGCTGGTGGCGGAGGTTGCCGAGCTGAATCTCGCGTTCGCGCTCCAGCTCGGACTTCGGGAAGGCGGGCCGCAGCAACACGTCGGCAGTGAGTTCGAGGCCGAGCGCGAAGTCCTCGCGCAGCACGTCGGTCGTGACGCCCAGCGAGTTGTTGCCGCTGTAAGTGTCGAGGCTGCCGCCGACGCTCTCAATCTCCGTCGCGAGCTGCTCAGCGGTGCGGGTCTTCGTGCCTTTCATCAGCAGCTTGGCGAGCAGGGAACTCGCGCCGTTGTTCACCGCCGTCTCGACCAGCACGCCGCCGCGCAGCCCGGCCCGGAAGTGAACGAACGGCAGGCGATGGTCCTCCTTCACGAGCAGGCGCAGGCCGTTGGGCAAATCAAACTTCGCGATGTCGCTGCGGCTGCTGACCTCGATGCTCGCGGTTGTCTTTGGCGCGGTGCCTTCGGGCAGGAGCGCGTAGAGCGTGCGATTTTCGGGTGTTAGATACTGGCGGGCGACACGCTGCAAGTCGGCGGGCGTGAGGCGGCGCACGGCATCGAGGAAGCGCTGGGAGAAGTTAAGGTCGCTCGCGGCGAGCCAGTTGCCGCCCAGGTCCTGCGCTTGACCGGCCATTGTCTTGCGCGTCGCGAGTGTGCCGGCGGTGAACTGCTTCACGGCCTTCGCCAGCTCGGCCTTCGACACGGGCTTCGCTTTCATGCGCTCGACCTCGGCGAGCATCGCGTCGCGCGCGGCGGTGAACTTTTCCGCGTCCACCACGCCGCTCATGCCGAAGAGGCCGGGCAGGCCGGGATTGTAAGTCCACGCGTCGGCGGAGTGGGCGAGGGCTTTTTTCTCGCGCACGTTTTGGAAGAGGCGCGAACTGCGCCCGTTGCCGAGCAGGGTGGCGAGCACGTCGAGCGCGGGAATGTCCGCGTGGCGCACGTCCGGAATGTGCCACGAGAAGTGGAAGTGGCCGAGCTCGATGGGCGCTTCCTCAATGACCTCGCGCGCGGCGGCTTGCGTGGGCTCTTCGGGGAGAACCATCGGCGGAATGGCGCGCGAAGGCGTCTTCGCCCAGGCCTCCTTGATTTGCGCGAGCACGTCGGCGGCCACGATGTCGCCCACGACGAGGAAGAAGACGTTGTTCGGCGCGTAACGCTCGCGGTAGTAGCCGACGATGTCCTCGCGCTTCAACGTGTCGAAAATGTCGCGGTAGCCGATGACCGTGAAGCGATACGGGCTGCGCGTGTAAGCCGTCTCGAAGAGCCGGCGGCCCGCGCGGCGACCGGGGTCGTCGTGGCCCATGTCCATCTCGCGGCGGATGACGTCGAGCTCCTTCACCAGCTCGTCCTCCGGCAAGGTCGCGTGCTGCATGATGTCGCAGAGCACGTCCACGGCGACGCGCGTGCCGGTGTTCGGGGCGTCAATGTGATACACCGTGCGGTCGAAGCTCGTGTAGGCGTTCATGTAGCCGCCGGCGTCCTGCACCTCGCGGTCAATCTGCCCCGGCGGTCGCGTGGCCGTGCCCTTGAAGAGCATGTGCTCCAGCACGTGACTCAAGCCCGCGCCCAGCCAGCGCCCTTCATGCACGCTGCCCGTCTGCGCCCACGCCTGCGCGGACACAACCGGCGCCGAGCGGTCCTCGCGCAGGATGACAGTCAGGCCGTTGTCGAGCGTGGTGACGCTGGTGCCGGGCGGAATGGCGGGGAGGGAGGCGGAGGAATTCGGAGAGCGATGAGATGCGCGGGCGGCGGCCATAGTCAGGGCGCGGAAGGTAGC
>CAZQEW010000041.1:27725-29673 GCA_964591495.1 uncultured Klebsiella sp. | reverse complement strand
GGGCTTCGTTGACATACACGTTGGCGCGGCCGCCCTGCTGCACGGTGGTGAGCACCTGCTGAAGCGTGGGCACGGCTTCCTTGGCGTCCCACTGGGCGAGGAGCTGGGCTGCGCCCATGATGAATTCTGAGGGCGGTGGCTTGGGGAACTTGTTGGCCAGCTCGGGGATCTTCTCCCGGATGCCTTTGGCCTGCGACTCCATCCCCGCCACGTAGGCTTCGTGCAGGGGGATGCTGGCTTTCAGACACTGCTCCGCCATTCCCTTTGCCACGGCTGGGCCAGCCGCATCGAAATAGTGGATGATTGCGGCCTCTGAGAGACTGCGATGATTGGCCCACGCCAACTCCATTTCAGCGTGCCAGGTTTCTGCATCCAAGGCTCCCACCCGGGCCAAGGCAGATCGTAGGACATTGCCGGTCGGCGTGCTTCCTCGGGTGGCCAACGCTGCGCGAAGAGGGGCCACGGATCCTGCGTCACCGGCTTGCGCTAGGCACAGGGCGTAACCATAATCCTTCGGCTCGCCCGCGTATCGGCGGCGCACGGCCTCCAACACCCCTGGGTCCCCCCACTGGCCGAGTGCAAGGTGGTGAATCTCGTAAAGCGCGCCCATCTTGGGGTAAGCGGCCGCGATACCCGGCACCGCCTCCGGCACTCGGTTCTTGGCCAAGACGTAAATGACATCGCGCGTGAGCATATCCACCGCTGGTGAGTTGACCACCTTCAGCAGATATTCCTTGCCTCCTGGCTGATCGTAGCGAAACAACAGCACGGCGGCGGCCAGCCGGAGCTGCGGGTTTTCCGCATGCTTTAGGATGTGCTCTAAGGCCTGCAACGTGCGTGCCGGATACGGCTCCACCGCCGCCCCATGAATGTGGTCCATTGCCAACTGAAGGTTCTTCCGCTGCTTGATGTAGATCCAAGCCAGTTCGCCATTGTCCTGGGCCTGCTTCATGTCCTCGCGGTTCGAGAAGACGCCTACCGTCCGCAGCGCTTCCTGCATCTCCCGCTTGGCCTTGGCTTTGAACTGCTCCAACTCCTTCGGATCCGTCGGCACCGGGCCAATGCCGGGGACATTGGTGGTGCCTTCCTTGGCTGGCTCGCGCGGTGCCGGGGTTGAGCTGGTCGGAGCTTGCACCGATCGGTCAGGGGCAGGCTCGACTTTCCGAAGCGAGAGAATGTTCCACCCGAGAATGAACATCGCTCCGAGCAGACCAAGGGTGAGTTTCGTTTTCACAGTGGTCGGTCGTGTCCGGGGCTCAGGCGAAGGAAATCCGCGAGAATGGCGGCGCTGTTGTTAGCTTCCATGGCGCGGGGCAGGCTGACGTGTGATTTCAGCGGACACCGCTCATTAAGCCGAACCATCCCGGAGGCTCAACGCAATTCTGCCGGTAGGATTGGCCGGCAGCATCTGGACGGCTTGCCGCCCGCGTGCTGCCGCACGGTTCAGAAACGGCGAAAGCCGCCGGATGACTCCGGCGGCTTTCGCTCGAATGAAGTTTTGCGCGCGGCCTACTTCTTGCCGAAGAGGCGCTTCAGGTTCGCGAGGCCCTTCACGGCGATGTCGTCGCGCTTGGGCTCGATCTTGCGCCAGATGGCGGCGGCGCGGGCGATGACCTTCACGTCGGTGGTGAAGCTCTCGATGACCACGTCGCCCTGGTAGTTGATCTTCTTCAGCGCGGCGACGATGGGCTTCCAGTCTATGTGGTCGCCACCGGGCGTGCCGCGGTCGCTGCCGCAGGCGTGGAAGTGGCCGAGGTGCTTGCCGGCCTTGAGGATGGCCTCGGCCTGGTTCTTCTCCTCGATGTTCATGTGGAACGTGTCGAGGTGCAGGACGACGTTCTTTGCCCCGACGGCCTTGATGAGCGCGAGGCCCTTGTCGGTGGTGTTGAGGAAGTCGGTCTCGAAGCGGTTGAGCGGCTCGATGCAGAGCGTGACGCCCTTCGCGGCG
>CAZQEW010000041.1:0-27715 GCA_964591495.1 uncultured Klebsiella sp. | reverse complement strand
CGGCGTAGGCGGCCAGCACCTTCAGGTTCTTCACCACGAGGGCGAACTCCTTCTTCTGCTGTTCCGGTTCCACGGCGTCGGCCTTGCCCACCACGGAGTAGATCGGGCCGATGAGGCGCGGGCAGCCCATGATGGCGGCCTGGTCCACGAGGGCCTTGCAGTAAGCCATGCCGGTGGCCTGCTCCTCGGCGGTGCCGCGGAAATCACGCCCCGGGCCCATGCAGGCGCAGATGGAGCCGATGGCGATGCCGGCCTTGTCGGCGGCGGCCTTCACCTTGGCCGGGTCAATGTGCTCAGGCGCCTCGACCGGAATCTCGACGGTGTCGAAGCCCCATTTCACGAACTTGGGGAAGAGCTTCACGCTCTCGGTGGTGAATGGGGACGTGTAAAGGAAGGAGTTGATGCCGAATCTCATAATGGTTGCGGTTGAAGTGCGCGGTGAGGCTAGTCAACGGCGGGTTGGTGTCAAAGAATTCCTGCGGTTTGGGCGGTGCGGGCGGCGTTGGACGCGGATACGCCAGCGCGTGGCCAGCCTAAATGCTGGCTGGGGCAGACGCCTTTAGTTTAGACGCGGTGGCTTTCAATAAGCGCGTCGCGGGGCGCGTCCAGTGTGGACACTTGTTTTTAATCCGGTGCAAACTAAGCGCCAACGATTCCCTAAACCGAACTCCTTTAAATGACTTGCCCGGCAAGCCTTACCCCGCAAGGGCCCGCCCGAAACGGCGGCCGCTGCCTTCCGTCGCGCCGTGGTGCGCAATGAAAGGCGTGGCTTCGACCGTTTTCCCCGCATGATTCCGCTGCTTGCCGCGCTAGCCGTCCTGTTGGTTGCTTCCCTCGCCGAATGGCTGCACGCGCGGCGCATCCGTGCGGTGGGGCGGCTGGCGTTCGGGCCGACTGGGTTGCCGCATGGGTGGACCCGCGTGGTGCCGCTGTTGCGCTCGCTCGCGTTCGCGGCGTTCGCGTGGGGGCTGGTGACGCTGTTCCTGCTCAAGCTCGCCGAGCGCGAGGGTGGCGACCGCCCGTCCGACAGCAAGACCGCCACGCGGCTCATGTTCGTCGCGGACCTCTCGCCCAGCATGTATCTCGCGGACGCCGGGCCGGAGGGCAAGCTCACGCGCCACGCCCGGATGCGGGAGGTGGTCGAGGGCATTCTCCAGCGCGTGAGCGGGAACCTGCGCTACGGCGTGATCGGTTTCTGGACCGATTCGCAGCCGGTGGTGATGGAGGCGCGCGACCCGGAGCTGGTGCGAAATGTCTTCAACGGCCTGCCGCTGAGTTACGCGATGCGCGACGGCCCGACCGACCTCGGCAAGGCCATCAACGAAGCGGTCAAGCTCGTCGCTGATTTCCCCGACGGCAGCACGCGGCTCATCGTCGTCACCGACGGTGATTGCGTGAGCCTCGCGCCCATCGCGCCCCGGCCCAAGTCGGTGAAGGAAATCTTCGTGCTCGGCGTGGGCAACCCGCACAAGGGCACGTTCATTGACGGTCACTTGTCGCGCCAGGAAGGCGACACGCTGCGGACCGTGGCTTCGGCGTTGCTGGGCACCTACGTGGACGTGAACGAGAAGCATCTGTCCACCGAGGCGCTCGGAGACTTGGTCGTCACGGCGGCCCCGCCCCAACGCGGCTGGACCCGCGAGGAACTCGCCGTGCTGGCGATGGTCTTGGGCGCGCTGGTCCTCGCCTTGATTCCGGTCGCGCTGGAATACTTCGGCAGCGATTGGAAGGCCATCCACCCGGAGCGGGACGAAGCGGGCGCGGCGCGGGCGAAGGAAGGAGCGTTGGCTGCGCGATGAGGAGGGGAGTGGTTATTTTCCCAGCAACCGGTTTGGGCGAACGTGGCCGTTCTTCCTCACCCCGGCCCTCTCCCGCTGGGAGAGGGGGAAAGTCAGTAAGCTTTCAACGTGCTGTGGCGTTCCTGGCAGCCGAACGCGGGCTGCGTCTCTCCCTCTCCCGGCGGGAGAGGGCCGGGGTGAGGGGGAAGGGCGCGAACGGTTCGCCGCCCGCACGGTTCCAGTTCGTTGTCTCCAACCTGCCAGCGAGGTGCGCGCGATGAGAAAGTTCTTCACGTTGCTCTGGCTGCTCTTTCCGGTGGCGGTGATTTACTACCACTTCAACCAGGGCCAGACACAGATGGCGCGCGAGCGGGCGCGCCGGCACGTGGCGGAGATTCGCGCGTTGGAACGCGCGAAGGAGCCCAACTGGGAACTCATCGTCGAGGAATACGACAAGCTCGCGACCGCGTTGCCCAAGGACGAGCGCCCCGTGGTGAAGCACCAAATCCGCCTCGCCAAGGCCAAGGCGCGGCTCGAAATGCTCGACGTGGCCGGGGCCATCACCGACCTCACCGAGCTGCTCCAGGAAGCCGCGCAGACGCACGGTGATGACGCGAAGACCACGCGCGCCATCCGCGAAATGCTCGGCAAGGCGCACTACTACGCGACCTATCTGCTCAAGACCAACGGCGCGACGGAGGACGAGTGGCGGCCGTTCGCCGAGCGCACGCGGCAGATTTTCCGCTACCTCGCCGAGCATCAGGAACCCGGCGCGCTGGCCCAATACGAGCAGCGCGTGGAGGCGGAGTTTGCCAAGACCTTGGAACGAAGAACCCCATGAACAAACTTTCCTTCCGCCACGCCTTGCCTGTCTGGCTGTGCCTTGGCTCGCTGGCCAGCGCGCAGGAGCCGGCTGCCAAAACTCCGCCGACTCCCGCCGCCGTTGCCGGTGTCAAGGGCGTCAAGGAGGAGGCCGCCTCGCGCATCAAGAACATCGAGCCCGGCAACATCGCCATCCCGCCGAACACCGCGCAGGGCGTGAGCAAAATTGACGGCATCAACACCGTCAACGGCGTGAAAGCCGACGGTCGCACCGTGGTCCTCCCGCCGCCGCCCACGCCCAAGGCGGTTACGCCTCCACCACCACCCAAGGCCGTCGCGCCGCCGCCCCCGCCTTCTGCGGCCAAGCCCCCACCGCCGCCCATCGTGGGCACGGCGGTGAACGTGACGGTCGGCACGGTCGGCACGGGAGCCGTCCGGCCGGTCACCGGCGTGACCGGCATCAACGCGGTGAAGTTGCAAAACCTCGAGACCGCGCTCGCCGTGAAGAACGGTCCGCAGCAGGGCACCAAGGGCAAGGCCGCCGCCGCCGAGTTGATTGGCGGAGCCGGTCCCGGTCCCAAGCCCGGACCCAAGACCGATGGCCGCAACATCTTCCAAGAGTTCGAGAAACTGCCGAACAAGGGGTCCTGACCGCACACCGTTTTTCCCTTTCCGATTCCGCCTGCACCGCCCATGAAACTCTCCCTTCTTCTCGCTGCTGCACTGCTCGCCGGCATTTCTCCCGCGCGGGCGCAGCAGCCCGCCGCCGCGCCGCTCGACCCCAAGGTCCTCAAGCAATACGAGTCGCTCCTCAACCACAAATACTCCCGCGACCTGACGGACATCTTCTACGCGCTCGAACGCACCGCGAAGGCCGACCCCGCTGCGCTCACGGTGTCCGACCGCTTCTTCGCGCACTTCCGTTACGGCGAGTGGGCGAAGGTCCGCGAGGAGCTGGCCGCGCTGCCGCCCGATTGGGCGCGCAAGGTCTATGACAAGATGCTCGCTGACCTCGCCGACAAGCAGAAACCCAACCTGAAGCTCGACGACGTCCTCGGTCTGGCCGACGCCGTGCCGGGGGACTTCACGGCGGACAACCTCCGCAAGCTCGGGCAACTCTTTGGCCAGGTCGTGCCGCCGGGCGAAGCGTTCTGGCTCTCCGACAAGCTCCGCAAAGGCACGGCCAAACTCGGTGGCACGGACCCGGCCAAGCGCCTGCTCGCCGGGCGCGTCCTGCTGGCCGGCGGCTTCAAGGACCTCGCCCGCACCTATCTCCCGCCGGTCGGGCAGTTGGACCAAATCGCCGACGAAGCCGTGCGCAACGAGCTGGCCGCCTTCCTCGCCACGCAGCGGGAGACCGAGGCCGCGCAGCGCGGGCAGGTGCAGAAGATTTGGGACGAGAACCTCCGCCTGCTGGCGATGCCGCGCATCAACGAGTGGGAGAAGTCCAAGGCCGGCACGGCGCTCGCCAAGGTGCTGATGCAAATCCAGCCCGGCACGCTCGCGCCGGTGTTCGTCGAGCTGGTGAAGTCCAACCCCGACGGCGCGATGCGCCTGGTGGCGGGCTTGCAGCGCAAGCTCCAGAACGAGGCGCGCGGCGAGGTCGGCTTGCGGACGGAGAACCTCAAAGCGCAGGCGACGGTCGCCGCGTTGCTGGGTGAGCACGTGGACCTCAACGCCAAGCCGTGGAGCCAGTTCGCGCAGTTGATGGGCGAGTCCTGGATGAACGAGGCGGAGAACACCTTTTCGCAGAAGACCGCCAGCACGTCCTCGAAGCCCAAGCCGGTCCTCGCGGAGGATTTGCTTGCGACCGCGCCCGCCGGCAAGTGGCTCGCCGCGCTGCCGGACGGCGTGCGCGAGCGTTTCGACGTGAGCCTGTCCAAGGTCATCCTCGCCAGCGCGAACTTCGAGCTGGCCGCCGACCGCATCGTGGAAATCGGCAAGCGCAGCCCGGCGGCGGGCGTGGCGCTGGCCGAGGATTTCCTCACCGTCTGGGCGCAGACGCACAACCCGACGCTGCCCGAGGCGTTGCGGAAGAAATACGCGCTGGCCGACGACGCGCGCATTCCCGTCACGCCCATCATGATGGAGAAGAACATCGACAGCCTCGCGCGGATGATGGGGTTGTTCCGGCAGGCGGGCATCGCGCCGAAGGACTGGCCGAAGGTGGTCGGGGCCTTCGACCTCGCCTACAGCAACGCGGAGGCTTACCGCGAGAGCCACCTTGAAAAGGTCTTCGGCCCGTTCCGGGAAATGGACGAGCAGCTCTTCTTCCTCATCCTGTCGCGCATGCACGGCAACCTCACCGACCGCTGGCGCAAGATGGACGTGCAGCGTGCCGGCCTCACGCGGCGCAACGAAACGCAGACGCTCGAGATGGTCCGTGCCGGCTACAGCACCGCGCTGCGGATGATTGACGCGTGGCTCGCCGGGCACACGGAGGTTTCCCGTGCGCTCACCCTCGGCGGCACGCTGCTCACGGACTGGGGCGACTTCGAGTATTTCCAGGAGCTGGTCACCGGCGACGCGAAGAAGCGCCTCACCGGCTACAAGGAGAAGAACCTTCAGGCGCAGGATTACTTCCTGCGCGGCACGGAGGCCTACGCGAAGGAAGTCGCGAAGCTCGCCCCGGCGGACTATTCCGTGGACGCCTACCTCGGCTGGTTCCACAGCCTCATTGGCATCGGCTCGGGCGGCCAAATCAACCTCTCGAAGGCGATGAACCGCGCCGCGCTGGCGAAGATTCGCGAGCAGCTCCTTGCGCTGCCGGGCAAGGCCGCGCCGGCGCACCTGAGCCAGTTCGCGAAGGTCGTCAGCGCCCGCCTCGCCGACGAGCGCGACCCGCTGCACGAGGACTTGAAATACCGTTACCTCGCCAGCTCACTGGTCATCACCAAGGACGACCCCTTCACGCTCGGCGCGCAGAAGAAGGCCGCGTATTTCGACCAGCTCCTGAGCGAGGTGCGCCTCCAGACGCGCGTGGACGGACCAAACACCATCGGTCGCGACCAGGATTTCGGCATCATCATCAGCGTGGTCCACACGGAGGCGATGGGCCGCGTGGCGCAGTTCGGCCAGTATCTGAGCAACGATCCGGCGGGCCTGCCGGGCGGGGCCAGCCGGCAGAAGCAGCGCAAGTCCATGATGGTCCGCAAAATTCGCGACGCCCAGGGCCCGCGGGATGAGTTCGAGCTGGCGCTCAACGAAGTGCTCGCGCCGTTCTTCGACGTGAAGTCTGTCGTCTTCGCCTCCACCGAGGTGAAGCCGCGTCCCACCGCACAGCCCGGCTGGGAGGAGACCGTGCTGGCCTACGCGCTCGTGCGCGCCAAGGACGCGAGCGTGGACAAGATTCCGCCGGTCGAACTGGAGCTGAAGTTCATCGACCTCACCGGCCCGGTCACCATTCCCGCCACCTCGGCGGAGACCGTCATCAAGATTGCCGCGACCGCGCCGCCGCGTCCGGCGAGCAAGGTCGAAGTCACGCAGACGCTCGACACGCGGCAGTTTGCCATCAGCGGCGCGCTCGCGTTGGAAATCAAGGCCGTCGGCAACGGCTTGGTGCCGGACCTCGACCAGTTGCTGGACCTCGCGGCGTTGAAGCAGGCGGTGGGTGTCCGGCAGGTCAACGCGCACGAAGGCCTCCAGTTGAAGGAGCTGAACACCTGGGGCGAGCAAGTGGGCCCGCGCTCCGAGCGGCTCTGGACGCTTTCGCTGAACACCGACGCCATCCGCACGGCAGAAGGCCCGACGGACTTCCAGTTCCCGCCCGTGAAGTCCAAGGACTACAGGCTGGTCTGCCAGACCTACAAGGACATGGACCTGACCACTCTGGCGGAGCCGTCCGTGCGGCTCGGTCGCACTGCGGCCGCCGCGGCCGGCGGCGTGGTGCTCAAGCAGCCGGGCAATCCCTACCTCTGGCCCGGCATTTGCGCGGTCATCGCGCTCGTGCTGGGTGGCGTCATCTACGCCATGGTGAAGCGCGGCGCAGCCGACAGCGAGCGTCCGCTGCATGCCCGCGACGTGTTCAAGATGCCCGCCGAAGTGGACGGCTTCGCGGTGGTCGCGCTGCTGCGCCGCCTGCGCACCAGCCCGCTCGTGCAACTCGGCGCGGCCCAGCAGCAGGAACTCCAGCAAGACCTCCAGCGCGTGCAGCAGACATGCTTCGGCAGCCAAGGCAGCAAGATGTCGGAAGCAGACTTGCGCGGCGTGGCAGAGAAGTGGCTGCGGGCGGCGTGTTAGTCACTGCCTGGCAAGTCAGTTGAAGGTGCAATTCAGGCAAGCTCTCACTCGATGAAAAAGAAAGCCGTCACCAAAAGACCCGTTGGTGCAAAACCCAAGCGCGACAACCTCGCCCCGCTCATCGCCGAGGTGCGGCATCTCATCCAGTCCGCCCGGCGCGGCGTGGCGTCCGTGGTGGACACTTTTCAAGTGCTGACCAACTTCGAGATTGGCCGCCGCATTGTGGAGCATGAGCAGAAGGGAGCAACGCGGGCGGAGTATGGGACGGAACTGCTGAAGGAGCTTTCGGTTCGGTTGACGGAGGAGTTTGGGCGTGGGTTCTCAGCCGTGAATCTTTCGCATATGCGGCGGTTCTACCTGACTTGGCAGGGTCGGGTTCACATTTTTCAGAAGCCGTCTGAAAAATTGGCCGCGAAGGCAAATCCGCAGACACTGTCTGCGGATTTGGTCGGCGCTGAGATTGCCCAGACACCTTCTGGGCAATTCGTGGCAGGCAAGATTTTTCAGACACCGTCTGAAAAATTGGACCTGCCCCCCTCAAAAGGTCGGCGGACACCTGACCCGTCAGCAATTTCCCAGCAGCCTACTGGGACATCCAACCGGCCCTTCACCCTGAGTTGGTCCCACTACGTCGAACTCCTCGGCATCAAGGACCCCGACGAGCGCAGCTTCTACGAAATCGAGTCCGCCAACGAAGGCTGGTCGCTCGCCGAACTTCGCCGTCAGAAGGCCACCTGCCTCTACGAACGCCTCGCCCTCAGCCGGGACAAGGCGGGCATCAAGCGCCTCGCCAAGGAAGGCCAGCTCATCACGAAGCCCGAAGACCTCTTCAAGGAACCGCTCGTCCTCGACTTCCTCGGCCTCTCGGAGCAGGCCAGCTATTCCGAGTCCGACTTGGAGGCTGCCTTGCTCTCCCACCTTGAGAAATTCCTTCTCGAACTCGGCAAGGGCTTTCTCTTCGAGGCCCGGCAGAAGCGCTTCACCTTCGACGGCGACCACTACTACCTCGACCTCGTCTTCTACAACCGCCTCCTGCGCTGCTACGTCGTCATCGACCTCAAGCTCGACAAGCTCACCCATCAGGACCTCGGGCAAATGCAGATGTATGTGAACCACTACGACCGCAACGTGCGGCTCCCGGACGAAAACCCCACCGTGGGCCTGCTCCTCTGCAAGGAGAAGAAAGACGCCGTCGTGAAACTCACCTTGCCCAAAGACGCGAACATCCACGCCAAGGAATACCAGCTCTACCTGCCCTCCAAACAACTGCTCAAAACCAAGCTCCTCGAATGGTCCCGCGCGGCGAAGGCTGCCCGCTGAACCTCGCCCTCATCGCACCTCTCCGAATGCAAACCACCCAACCCTCCCCCAACCCCGCTGCTGCCAAAACCGCCGAGCAATTCGTCGCCGGCGTCCGCGAGCGCGTCGGCAAAATCGTCGTCGGCCAGGATGTCGTCGTTGAGCGCGTGATGATTGCGCTGCTCACGGGCGGCCACCTGTTGCTGCAAGGCCTGCCCGGCCTCGCGAAGACGCTCCTGGTCAACGCCGTGGCCAAGGCCATCCACCTCGACTTCAAGCGCGTGCAGTTCACCGTGGACATGCTGCCGTCCGACATCATCGGCTCGGAAATCATTGACCAGAAGACCGGCGACTTTCGCATCCACCGCGGCCCGGTCTTCACGAACCTCCTGCTCGCCGACGAAATCAATCGCGCCGCGCCCAAGGTTCAAGGCGCGATGCTCGAAGCGATGCAGGAACGCAAAGTCACCATCGGCGGCCAGAACCTGAAGCTGCCCACGCCCTTCCTGGTCATCGCCACGCAGAACCCCGTCGAGCAGTCCGGCACGTTCGAGCTGCCCGAGGCGCAGCTCGACCGCTTCATGCTCCTGCACCGGCTCGGCTATCCGGCGCGCGAGGACGAGCAGATGATTCTCCAGCGCCAGCTCGGCATGGGCTTGCGACGCGAGGACGGCGGCGCGGTGCCGCGCTCGGCTTTCGACATGATTGAGGACAACCCCTCCGCGTCCGTGGAAGACCTCGTCACCTCGATGGAAGCGGTCCAGGCCGTCCACGTCAGCGAAGTCATCGTGAAGCACTGCGTGGAGCTGGTCCGCCGCACGCGCGAGTCCAAGCTGCTCGACTTCGGTTGCAGCCCACGCGCCGGCCTCGCGCTGGTCAACGCTTCGCGCGCCCGCGCCGTCATCCACGGCCGCGACTTCGTGACGCCGGAGGATTTGTTCGACCTCGCCGAGGACGTGGTGCTGCACCGCATCCGCGTGAGCTACGAGGCTTCCGCCGCCGGCCACACGGGCAAGCAGGTGCTGGAAGGCATTCTCGGCAGCCTCGGCTGAACTCCGCTCATGCAGCGCAAAGTCCAACTCAATCCCGAGCCGGTGGACGCCCGGCAGTTCGAGGTCGCGGTGAAGCACCTCGCGAACAGCCTCAACTTCGGCCAGGAGGAATCGGTCTTCCACGGCAGCGGGCTGGAGTTCGCGCAGTCGCGGCTTTACGTCGCGGGGGACCCGGTGAAGGCGATTGATTGGAAGGTCTCGGCGCGCGTCGGCAAGCTGTTCATCAAGGAGTATCAGGAGCCGAAGCAGATGCCGCTCTACCTGCTGCTCGATACCTCGGCCTCGATGTGTGTCACGTCGCTGGCGACGAGCAAATACGCGTGGGCCGTGCAAATCGCCACGGGCATCGCGCTTGCGGCGCAGGGAAACGTCACGCCCGTCGGCCTGCTCGGCTGCGGCGCGCGCGAACTGCACGTGCGCCCGACGCTCTCGCGCAACGTCGTGATGGAATGGTCGCACCAGCTCCGCCACCACGACTTCCTCGAAGACACCTCGCTCGCGGCCCGCGCCCGCGAGGTCGCGCCGTCCTTGAAGCGGCGGACGATGGTCATCGTGTTGAGCGACCTGCACGACCCCGAGGCGTTTCCCGCGCTGCAAGTCCTCGCGCAGGAACACGACGTCATCGTGCTGCACCTGCAAGACCCGGCGGAGACCGGCGTGCGCGGCGCGGGTTTGTTTCGCGGCGTCGAGGCGGAATCGGGCCGGGCGTTCATCGGGCACGGGCGGCGCGCATGGGTGGATGCGGCGAGTTGGAAGAGCGAGCTGACCCGCTTCGGCATTGATTATCTGCACCTGCCGACGGACGAACCGATTCTCGGCAAGCTGCGGCATTTCCTCGGGCGGCGCGGCTTCGGGAACAAGGTGAGGTGACGCGATGAACCCGGCTTTCTTCCAACGCCTTAGCCGCCCCGCGCTCCTCGCGGCGTGCGCGGTCGTCGCGCTCGCCGTGTGTCTCTGGCCGCGCCCGCGCAATGACTTGCTCAACGTGCCCCTCGGCGTCGAGCAGGCAGCCATCGTGAGCTACAGCGGGCCGGTCATTGCGGTGAAGCCGTTCAAGTGGGGCGTGGCGGTGAACGTCCGCATCGCGCGCATGACTGAGGAGGCCGGCGTGCGGATTTACGACGTGCGCTACATCGCAAACCGAGACGGCACGTTCGACCTGAAGGACTTCCTGACGGCGGAGGATGGCCGCGCGCTGGAAGGCCTGCCGTCGTTCAAGTTTCGGGGCGACCCGAAACTGTCCAAGCACCTCGACGCGCGCATCCAGGAGACGGAGGAGGTCAGCGTGGACATCGGCGGGCATTACACGCTCACCCTGGTCGTCCTCTTCGTGGTCTGGATTGCTTGGCTGCTGCTGCTCATCTTCTACGGCCGGCCCAAGCCGCTGCCACCCGCCGTCGCCCCCCCCGAGCCGACGATGGCCGAACTGCTCCGCGCGCTGCTCGCCCGCCTGGAAGCCGGCACGCTCGACGCAACGGCTAAGGCGCAGTTGGAAATGCTGCTGCTCCGCCGCTGGCGTGAGGAACTCTCCGTGGCCGACGCGCCGATGCACCGCGCACTCGCCGCCATCGCCCGCGACGAGCGGACCGGGCAGGCGCTGCGGCAATTGCAGCTCTGGCTGCATCGCCCGGGCTCGAACATCCGGCGCGAAGACCTCGCGACACTGCTCGCGCCGTTCACGGTGGAGCCGGTGCAGCCGCATTCGGCGGAGGTGAAGCCTTGAAGAGCCTCGTCTTCCTCCACCCGCAATGGCTGGCCCTGCTGGCCTTGCCCGTGATCCTGGCTTTCTGGGAATGGGTCCGGCGCGGGCAGCCGATTGCACTTCCGTTCGATCATGGCCGGCAGCGGCGCGGCCAGGTGCTGCGGTTCCTCGTGTTGTGCGCGAACTGCCTGCCCGCCGGGCTGCTGGCGCTCGCGATCATTTTCCTCGCCCACCCCATCGTGTTCAACCCACCCGAGGTGGAGCGGAAGCTGACCAACATCCAAATCCTCCTCGATACCTCCGGCAGCATGGCTGAGAACCACGGCTCGCAGGCCAACGGCCGCCACCGGCGCTTCGACTCCGCAATGGATGCCATCGAGAAGTTCATCAACGCCCGCAAAGGCGATGCCTATGGCCTGACCATCTTCTCGCGGCACTTCATCCACTGGGTGCCGCTTACGCTCGACACGCAATCCATCATGCTCGCGCGCCCGTTCATCCAGCCGGACAACCCGCGCCTGGACCCGCCCAACATGGTGCGCAAGGGCCTGCCCGATGCGCTCTGGGGCGTCACCTACATTGGCAAAGCGCTCTACGGCGTCGCCGACCTCCTCGCCGAACGGCCCAGTGGCGACCGGATGATTATCCTCCTTACCGACGGTGAGAGCAGCGACATCAAGTCCCCGAAAGACCAGGCCATCATCGCCGCGTTGCGTGCGCAGAACATCATCGTCTTCGCCATCATGTTGTCCGACGAGCAGATCGAGCCGGCGCTGGTCGGCATCGCTCGTGCGACCGGCGGCGATGTCTTCAACGCGGCCACTCCGGAGGCGCTGCACGCGGTCTTCAAGAGCATCGATGAGATGAAGAAAGTCGTCGTGCTGCAGAAACAACCGCAGGCCTCGGACTATTACGAACCGTTCTTCCTGCCGGCGGCGGTGCTGCTGGCGCTCGGCGTCCTGGCGCTCTTCGGCCTGCGCTTTACGCCGTGGTGAGCCAAGCAGGGTCGCGGCGCGCTCGCCTGACGCCCGGTGAGAGTAAATACTTGAAACATCATTCCGGCTGGTTGCGTCGAAGGGCGTGGCCTAAGAATTACCACTGTGAAATCCATTGCGTCGAAACTGGTGCTAGCGTGTGCCGCCGGGGGCCTCTCCCTCTCCGCGCCGGCGCAAAGCCAGCCTGATGGCGTCGAGTTCTTCGAAAAGAAGATCCGCCCGCTGCTCGCCGAGCATTGCTACGAATGCCACGCCGCGGACAAGAAGACCAAGGGCGGGCTGGCGCTCGACTCACGCGCCGGCTGGGAGAAGGGCGGCGATTCCGGCATGACACTCGTGCCCGGCGATCCCGAGGCCTCGCTGCTCATCAAGGCCGTCCGCTACAAGGACAAGCAGTTCCAGATGCCGCCGAAGCGAAAGCTCTCGGATGCGCAAATCGCCGACTTTGAGCAGTGGGTGAAGCTGGGCGCGCCGGACCCGCGCACCGGCGGTCCCGCGCTCGCGAAAAAGGAGATCAACATCGCCGAGGGCCGCAAACACTGGGCCTATCAACTCCCCAAGAAGTCCGCTCCGCCCCCCGTGAAGGACGCCGCGTGGCCGCGCTCGGACACGGACCGCTTCATCCTCGCGAAGCTGGAGGCGAAAGACCTCCGCCCCGCGCCCGAGGCCGACCCGGTCACGCTCGTGCGCCGCATCTACTTCGACCTCACCGGCCTGCCGCCGACGCCGGAGCAGGTGGATGCGTTTGTGCGCGAACATCAATCTGCCGCGGGCAATTCGCAGCAGTCGGCCATCGCCAAGCTCGTTGACTCCCTCCTCGCTTCCCCGCACTTCGGCGAACGCTGGGGCCGGCACTGGCTGGACGTGGTTCGCTACGCCGAGTCCCTCACCCTGCGCGGCTTCGTCATGAAGGAGGCGTGGCGCTATCGCGATTACGTCATCGCCAGCTTCAACGCCGACAAGCCTTATGACCGCTTTCTCCGCGAGCAGGTCGCGGGTGATTTGCTCCCGCACCAAAACGTCGCGCAACGCCAGCAGCAGCTCGTGGCCACCAGCTTCCTCGTGCTCGGCAACACCAACCTCGAGGAGCAGGAGAAGAAGCAGCTCGACATGGACGTGGTGGACGAACAGCTCGACGTCATCGGCAAGGCCTTCCTCGGCCAGACCATCGGGTGCGCACGCTGCCACGACCACAAGTTTGACCCCATTCCCACGCGCGACTACTACGCGCTGGCCGGCATCCTCAAGAGCAGCAAGACGCTCGAACACTCGAACGTGAGCAAGTGGCTGGAGTTCCCGCTGCCGCTGCCGCCGGGCGAGGACAAGGAATTCGCCGCGCACGACAAGGCGGTTGCGCAGTTGCAGGCCCGCATCAAGGCCGCGAAGGAATCCGCCAACGTCGCCGTCGCGAAAAAGGCCACCCAGCCCAACGGGGCCCTCACCGCGACCGCCCTGCCGGGCATCATCGTGGACGACACGCAGGCCAAGAAGGTCGGCGAATGGATGCAGTCCACCGCCACGCGGACGTTCATCGGCGACGGCTACCTGCACGACACCAACGACGGCAAGGGCGCGAAATCGCTGACTTTTCAGCCGGAGGGATTGAAGGCCGGCAAATACGAAATCCGCCTCGCCTACAGCCCGGGCCGCTCGCGTGCGGACAACACGCCGGTGACCATCTTCAGCGCCGACGGCGAGAAAACCATCCGGCTGGACCAACGGCCGGAGCCGCCCATCGAGGGCCGCTTCGTCTCGCTGGGCCAGTTCCGCTTCGAGCAGAACAGCGCCGGCTTCGTGCTCGTGGCGAACGAGGGCACCAAAGGCCACGTCACCGCCGACGCCGTGCAGTTCGTCCCCGTGGAATTGCTGGGGGAAAATCCACCCGCGCCCGCTGTCGCCGCCACCACAGACTCCGGGAAGAACTCGAAGGCCAATGCGGAGGAGAACGTGAAGAAGCTCGAAGCCGAGTTGAAGAAACTGCAAGAAAGCGGCTCCAAGCGCCCGATGTTCATGTCCGTGAAGGACGAGAATCCCGCCGACACGCAAATCCACATCCGCGGCAGCGTGCAGAACCTCGGCGCAAAAGTGGCGCGCGGCTTCCTGCAAGTCGCCAGCTACGGCCCCGCACCCAACATTGCCGAGAAGGAAAGCGGCCGCCGCGAACTCGGCGACTGGCTCGCCAGCCCTGACAACCCGCTCACCGCGCGCGTCTTCGTGAACCGCACGTGGACGTGGCTCTTCGGTGCCGGCCTCGTGCGCAGCCCGGACAACTTCGGCACCACCGGCGACGTGCCCACGCACCCCGAGTTACTCGACCACCTCGCCGTGCGCTTCATGGAGGATGGATGGTCGGTGAAGAAGCTCGTGCGGGAGTTGGTCTTGAGCCGCGCGTATCAGCAAGCGTCGGTTCGGCTGGAGGGTGCGCAGTTGGCTGCCGGTTTGGCGGCTGACCCGGAAAACAAACTCCTCTGGCACGCCAATCGTCGGAAGCTGGACGCCGAATCCATCCGCGACACCCTCCTGCACGTCAGCGGCCAGCTCGACCGCACACACGGCGGCCCCGTCCTCAAGCCCGGCACCAGCGCCGACTACGGCTACAAACATACCGATACGCGTCGGAGCGTTTACTCGCCCGTGCTGCGTAACTCGTTGCCCGAGCTCTTCGAGGCCTTCGACTTCGCGGACCCCAGCCTCGTCGTCGGCAAGCGCAGCGACAGCACGGTTGCCCCGCAGGCGCTCTTCATGATGAACCACCCGTGGGTCATGGAACAGTCGCAGTCCGCCGCGCAAAAGCTCCTCGCCCAAAAGCTCGCTGACGACCGTGCCCGCATCGCCCACGCCTACCGCCTCGTCCTCGGCCGCGCCCCGACCGATGGCGAAGTCGCGCTCGCGCTGAAGTTCCTCCCCGCCGAATCCGCCGCGAGCGAGGCCGCCAAACGCACCGAAGCCTGGGGCCGTTTCTACCAGGCGCTCTTCGCCTCGGTGGATTTCCGTTACTTGAACTGAGCCATGTGGGACGAAGACCCCAAAGTTCACGAAGCTCATTGGCGGACGATTGTTTTGTCATTACGGGCTGCCGTGGCCCTTGCGGCTGGGTTGAGCGTGGTGTTCGGCGCTTGGGAGCCACTGCTGGGTTTGCTACGGGTGCTGGGGATTGCAACCGCCACCTTGTTGGTCTGCTGGGTCGCACCGATGTGGTTGTTGGGAGCCGTCATCAATCGGTTTGTGCGTTCCCAGCTACCAGAAAAGAATTTGAAGCCGCACTCCGCCTGAAGCACCTTCACCCCATATGTTGGCCCTCCAGAGTGAACCCAGACTAGCCCCGGCCAAGGCTGCACCCGCGCGCTTGCCGCTGCTTGCGAACGGGGACTTGCTGCACACCACGGAATTCCTCCGCCGCTACGACCGGATGCCGGACGTGAAGAAGGCGGAGCTGATTGAAGGAGTTGTTTATATGGGGTCACCCGTCAGCGTTTCCCACTCACAACCGGATGGCTTGGTCATCCTGTGGCTCGCCACCTACGCGTCACGGACACCTGGCGTTCAGGCCTTGCCGAATACCACCGTCATCCTCGATTCCCAAAACACCGTGCAACCGGACTCGCTCCTGCGCTTGCTGCCCGCCCGCAACGGACGCACGCAGGTCACCGAAGCCAAGCTCCTCTCCGGCCCGCCCGAACTGGTCGTCGAAATCGCCGCCAGCAGCGCCTCGATTGACGCGCACAAGAAGCTCGCCGCCTACCAGCGCTCCGGCGTCGCCGAATATCTCCTCTGGCGCGTGGACGACGAACGCCTCGACTGGCTCCACCTCGAAGACGAGCAATACGTCACCGCGCAACCGGACGCCGCGGGCATCCTTCGCAGCCGCGTCTTCCCCGGCCTGCAAGTCTCCGTCGCCGCGCTGCTCGCCGGAGATTCCGCCGCCGTGCTCGCCAGCTTGCAGGAAGGTCTCACCTCCCCCGCTCACGCTGAATTCGCCCTTGCCTTCACCACGAAGTAATTTCCCATGAACACCCCGCTCTTCTCCCGTCGCCACGCGCTGTCCTCGCTCGCCTGCGGCTTCGGCTCGCTCGCCTTCGCCGGCATGACCGCCCAGCGCGCGCAGGCCGCCGCGAACCCCCTCGCGCCGCGCACCCCGCACCACGAGCCGCGCGCCAAGAGCGTCATCTTCCTCTTCATGCAGGGCGGCGTCAGTCATGTGGACTCCTTCGATCACAAGCCCATCCTCACCGAGCGCGACGGCCAGCTCATGGGCTTCAACGACGCGCGCAAAATCGCCAACTCCGGCAAACGCGAGGAATCCACCCAGCGCGTCATGAAGCCGCTCTGGAATTTCGCGCAGCACGGCCGCACCGGCCATTGGGGCAGCGAACTCTTCCCCGAGATGTGCCGCCACATGGACGACCTCACGTTCATCCACTCGATGCACACCGAAGGCATCGCGCACGGGCCGGCCACGCTCTTCCTGCACTGCGGCGCGACGCAATTCATCCGCCCCAGCATGGGCTCGTGGGTCAGCTACGGCCTCGGCGCGGCCAACGACAACCTGCCCGCCTTCGTCAGCCTCAGCCCCAGCGCCGGCAACGGCGGCCCGCGCAACTATGGCAACGCCTTCCTCCCGCCCGCCTTCCAAGGCACCGCCGTCGGCAAGGCTGGCACGCCCATCATCGAGTCCACCATTCGCAACCTCACCAACCCCAAACTCTCCCCCGCCGAGCAACGCCGGAATTTTGACTTCCTCCAGGAACTCAACGCCGAGCAGCTCAAGAAATCTCCCGGCGACGCCGAGTTGGAAGCCGTCATCGCCAGCTACGAACTCGCCTGGCGCATGCAGAACAACGCGCCCGATACGCTCGACTTGAGCAAGGAAACCGAGGCCACCAAGAAGCTCTACGGCATCGGTGACGCCAAGACCGACAACTTCGGCCGCCAGTGCCTCATGGCCCGCCGCCTCGTCGAATCCGGCGTCCGCTACATCCAAGTCACCTACGGCGACAACACCGCCAACCCCGCCTGGGACCAGCACTCGAACATGCCCAAGCACAAGGACCACGCGCTCGCCGTGGACAAGCCCATCGCTGGCCTGCTGGAAGACCTGAAGGCGCGCGGTCTGCTGGAGGACACCATCGTCTGGTGGGGCGGCGAGTTTGGCCGGACGCCCTACGCGGAGAAGAACGGCACGGGTCGCGACCACAACGCCGGCGGCTTCACCGTCTGGCTCGCGGGCGGCGGTTTCAAGCCCGGCGTCAGCTACGGCGCGACCGACGACTTCGGCCACCTCGCCGTGGAGAACAAGGTCCACATGCACGACCTGCACGCGACCATCCTCCACCAGCTCGGCCTTGACCACGAGAAGCTCACCTACCGCTTCGACGGCCGCGACTACCGCCTCACCGACGTGCATGGTCACGTGGTGAAGGAAGTGCTGGCTTAGCCACTGAGGTCAGCAGCCGAATTTTAGCAAGTGTCACTGGGCCTTGGCTGACCGCAGCGGTGACACTCAGCAATCGCTTTCCTAGACAGTCAGCACAGAAACTTCGATTCACGGTGCGGCCGTGCGCGCCCCCACACTGGCGCGCATGAAAAAAACTCGTTCGACTGAAGCTCCATCGTCCTCCCGCTTCCACCTGCCGCTCGTGGCTTTGCTGGCGGGTGTCGCGCTCCTGGCCGCCGGCTGCCATGCGCTCGACCGCAGCAACACCCGCAAACGGCACAACTCCAGCCTCGTGGACTTCCTCTACCCGCGCGGCAATCACACCCAGCCCACCAAGCCCTCCGTGCCCACGCTCACCCTGCCGTTGAAGGTTGGCATCGCGTGGGTGCCGGAGTCCACGGGTAACAAGGACCAGTATCGCGCGCGCGACCCGGTGCTGACCGAGGCGCGGCGCAAGGAGCTGGCCGAGGCGGTCATCACGCACTTCCATAAATACCCGTTCATCAGCTCCATCCAGACCATCCCGACGGCCTACCTGACGCCGGGCGGCGGGTTTGAGAATCTCGACCAGCTGAAGGCGTTGCTGGGCGTGGACGTGATTGCGCTGCTGTCGTTCGACCAGTTGCAGACTTCGGACAGCACGGAGCTGTCGCTGCTCTACTGGACCATCGTGGGGGCTTACGTGATTCCCGCCGAAGCGAACCACACGCACACGATGGTGGACGCGGCGGTGTTCGACATCGCCAGCCGGCAGTTGCTCTTCCGCGCGCCGGGCACAAGCAAGTCCGAGGGCCTCGCCACACCCATCCGCACGGATGAGCGGCTGCGGGCGAAGAGCGACCAAGGCTTCGAGCGCGCGGCCACGAACATGGTGGCGAACCTGCAGGGCGAACTCGCCGCGTTCCAGCAGCGCATTAAGGAAAAGCCGGACACCGTGCACATCGTGCGCTCGGCGGGCTACACGGGCGGCGGGGTGTTTGGCTGGCAACACGCTGGGATGCTGGGCGGCGTGGTGCTGCTCGGGATGCTGCTGCAACGGCCGCGCGAATAAGGACAGCAAGGCCCAACCGCTAACCCGCACAGACCGGCACTGATGGAAGCCTACGTTGAAACGACCCAAGCGACAGGCGGCGTTGCGGCCGTGCCGACGGCTTTCAGCTGCCGCCCGGAGCGGGCAGAAGTTCGAGTGCGGTCAGACATGCTCACGCGCAACGCGGCGGCTGGAAGCCGCCGGCAAGGGGTTGCCGGGCTGCTCGTGCTGGCGGCGCTGGCGACTTGCTCGCCGGGTTTCCATGCGTGGTGCGTGTTGGACCGCGAGGCGGTGGCGGCGGGCGAGGTGTGGCGGTTGTGGACGGGGCATCTGGCGCACTTCTCGGGGAGCCATCTGCTCGTGGACGCCCTGGTGTTCGCCCTGTTGGCAATGGCGCTGCGGCGGGCGGGGGAGAGGTCGCCCGGTCGGGTGTTGGCCCTCGGCGCAGCGGCCTTGAGCGTGAGCCTGTTGGTTGGCGACTTCTCGCTCGCGCGCTACGGCGGGCTTTCCGGGCTGAATGCGCTGCTAGTGGGTCGGCTCGTGGTGCGGTGGTTTCAAGCTGGCGGAAAGCTCCGGCTACTGGGGCTGGCTCTGCTCACGGTCACGGCCGGGAAGTTCACGCTGGATGCAGTTGGCTGGGGTCTGCCGGGCGTGGACTTCAGTTCCGTCGCCGTGGTGCCGAGCCATTTGAGCCACTGGCTCGGGCTGGGTTGGGGGCTGGTGCTGCCGATGAACGGCGTTATGGGGACGCTTTTGGCCCCTGTGCCACACGTTTCGCGGTGCCGCTGAATGGAGGACAGGTGGGTCCCCCTCACGGCTCAGGCGAAGAATACTTTCTCCGCCGTGCGGCGCAGCAGCCAGTCGCGGTCGGTGGCGGAGAGGAAGTCGAGGCGGTCGCGGATGAGCGCGATGCTGTCGGCGTAGGTGTGGCCGCGCTGCACTTGGTAGGGACAGTCGGTGGCCCACATGAGGCGTTGCGGACCGAAGGTGTCGCGGAGGCGGCGAATCATCGGACCGAAGTCGAGATAGGGCGCACGCTTCTGCCCGAACGCGTAGAAGGCCGACGCCTTCACATGAACGTGCGGAAACTTCGCCAGGGCACAGAGGGCATTGATGTCGGCCTCGAGGAATTCGCCGCTCACACCGATGCGTGCGAAGTGGTCAATCACCACGCGGGTGCGGGGGAACTTCGTGCACATCGCCGCAATGCCGGGCAGCGCGTTCGGTCCGATGAGCGGGCAGAGCGCGAGGCCATCGTCGCCAGCACATCTCCACATCTCCGTCATGCCGGGCGAGCCGAGCCAGGCGTCAACTGGCTGCGAGCCGGGGTTGATGCGGAAGCCGCGCACGCCTTGTCGGGCGAGGTCGCGCATCGCGTCCTGCGGTCGCGCGGCTTGGTCATCCACGATGCCCACGCCGGCGAACACGCCGGGGAACCGGCGGATGGCGTCGAGCATATAGCGATTGTCGAAACGGTAGAAACTCATCTGGATGAGCACGGTGCGCGTGACGCCGTGCGGTCGGGCGAGGGCGAGAAATTCTTCGGCGGTGAAGCTTGGCGGCTGCATCGCTGAGGGCTGGTATCCCGGCGCGAGTGGGAAGGCGGCGGTGTCGGGCGTCCAGATGTGAACATGGGCGTCGATGAACCCGTGGCGCAGGGCGGATGCCGTCGTCACACAGCCCGCCATAGCCCCGACGGCCACGGCGGAAGAGGATGCGATAAGGCGGCGGCGGGACAGGGGGCTTGATTCACGGTGCATGGCGGGCGGGCGAGAATAGCGCGGATGGAGGCAGCGTCAACGCGCCCGGCGGCTTGCCTTCCGTTTCGTCGTTCCGGCACGCTGGGCACATGAGCATCCCGTTGCATCAACTGCGCGCCGGCGTCATTGGCACCGGCTTCATCGGTCCCGTTCACATTGAGGCCTTGAAGCGGCTGGGTGTGCAGGTGACGGCCATCTGCGGCTCTACCAAGAACGCCCGCGCCACGGCGGAGAAGTGGGGCATCCCCGAGGTTTATGGCGACTACGACTTTCGCGCTCTGCTCCGTTCGCCAAACGTGGATGTGGTCCACATCACGTCGCCCAACAAGGTTCATGTCGAGCAGGCGCTCGCGGCGCTCGCGGCGGGCAAGCACGTCGTCTGCGAAAAGCCGTTGGGCATGACCACGAAGGACACGGCCAAGGTCGTCACGGCGGCGAAGCGGAAAGGCGCGCCGGTGTTCGCGGTAAATTACATGTGCCGTTTCTTTCCCGCCGTGCTCCAGATGCGCGCGATGGTGGCGCGCGGCGACCTCGGCCAGATCATCCACGTTCAGGGCCATTTCTTTCAGGACTGGCTGCTGCATGCGACCGATTACAACTGGCGGCTGCTCGCCAGCGAGGGCGGCAAGCTCCGTGCCGTCGGCGACATCGGCACGCATTGGATTGACGCGGTGTCCTTCATTCTCGGCGCGCGGGCGGAAAGCGTCTTCGCGCACTTGGAGACGTTTCACCAGACCCGCTACCGACCCCGTGGCGAGGTGCAGACGTTCGCGAAGGTGGACCCGAAAACGATGGTGCCCTACGGCTGCGACACGGAGGATTTTGGCAGCGTGCTGCTGAAGTTCGGCAGGGCACAACACGGCTTCGCCAACGGCGTCCACGCCAACGCTTCGATTTCCCAGGTCGCCGCCGGCTGGAAGTGCAGCCTCGCGCTCGGCATCTACGGCACGAAGGGCAGCGTGCGGTGGGATTTGCAGCAGCCGAACGAAATCTTCGTGGGCCGGCGGGACGAACCGAACCAGGTGCTCCAGCGGGCCACCGCCGGCTTCAGCGAGGACGTCGCGGGCTTCACTGATTATCCCGGCGGCCATCCCGAGGGTTTTCCCGACAGCCACAAGATGCATTATCGCGCCGTGTATGAGCACATCGCCAGCGGCCGGCAGACCCCGGTGCTCTTCGCTACGGCGGATGACGGCCATCACGCGGTGAAGCTGTGCGAGGCGGTCCTGCGCAGCAGCCGGTCGCGGCGATGGATGAAGGCCTGAGAGCTCAAATCTAACTGAGCGATACCGATTCAGGATCCATGAATGAACTAGGCTTGAAGATACTTGCCTGCCAAACCGCCAATGACCATGAGGTCAGAATACTCGTTGATGGTGGGGATTGGCTCGGGAACGACGCTTTGGGGATTGACCCTCCGGAGTTCTTCGCCCAGCCAGCGCTCCTGTCGGAAGGGGGATTACTAGTCGGAAGATGTGACTGCGGATGTGTAGGCTGTTGTGACGTCAAAGTGGATGTGCTCCGAACCGAGTGCGAGGTCGTCTGGAGCAATCCAAGCGGCCTGCGACTAGCCTTCGATAGGGCCAGCTTCGATCTAACCGTCGCCACTGCGCGGGAAGATACCTCGTGGGAGGATGTAAGGCGCACCGCCGAAAGGCTTGTCACTAAGGAGTTATTCGGAACCAGCACTGCAGACTGCTACACATTCGGCTGGGCATCGGCGAGAATTGCAGATGGCACCATCACGCTGTCATTCAACCGCGCGGGGGATCAGAGGCTATACAAATTCAGCTGGGATGGTCTGTCGCCCGAGAGTGCCCTTGAGAACGCCAGGGGATTCTCGGCAGGCCTTCCGCTATTGCGCGGGCAAGACTGAAAAGAATCCAGCACAGGCCCAACCCATCTTGCGCAGCAGCCGGTTGCGGCGATGGATGAAGGCCTGAGCCGCCGCGCCGCAATGCCAGTTGCCAAGGCCGCCGGGTTTTGCCAAGACTTTCTCATTCGATTGGCTGCATTCCCGAGGCACGACGCCCGGCGCAGCCGTCCCCAAACAACATGAGCACTGGTTTGAACATCCCCAAAAACGGCGCGCTGGACTTTCTGTCCCTCGGCGCCTTGGTCCACCGTCTTGACCCCGGCATCATCCCGTTCCGCAAGGCGAACCACTGCGACATCCACGTCAGCGGTGGCGAGTTCAACGTCTCCGCCAACCTCGCTGACTGCTTCCGGCTCAACACCGGCGTCGCGAGCGCGATGGTGAATTACCCGATTGGCGACCTCATCGCCGAGCGCGTGCGCGCGATGGGCGTTAAGCCATTCTACAAGCGCTTCAAGCACGACGGCGTGCGCGGCCCGAACATGGCGACCGTTTACTCCGACCGCGGCCAGGGCGTGCGCGCCCCGGTGGTGTTCTACAACCGCTGCAACGAAGCCGCCGGCCAGCTCAAGCCCGGTGACTTCAACTGGAAGGAAATCTTCGGCAACGGCGTCCGCTGGTTCCACAGCGGTGGCATCTTCGCCGCCCTCTCCGAGACCACCGGCGAACTCATCATCGAAGCCATGAAGGAAGCCAAGAAGCATGGCGCCATCACCTCCTTCGATCTCAATTACCGGCAGAAGCTCTGGGACATCTGGGGCGGCCAGGATAAGGCCGTGAACGTGCTCGCGCGCATCGTGAAGCACGTGGACGTGCTCGTCGGCAACGAAGAAGACCTCCAGAAGGGCCTCGGCATCGAAGGTCAGGACGTGGAAGCCAAGTCGAAGCTCGACCCGAGCGCGTTCTACGCCGTCATCGAGAAGGCGACCAAGAAGTTCAAGAACGTGAAGGCCGTGGCCACCACGTTGCGGGAAGTCCACTCCACCAATCGCCACACCTGGGGCGCCGTCGCGTGGATCAACGGCAAGACCTACCAATCCCCGATGTGCGAACTCGACGTCGTCGATCGCGTCGGCGGCGGCGACGGTTACGCGGCCGGCTTCTTCTACGGCCTGCTCAGCGGCGCGAGCGAACAGGAAGCCGTTAACCTCGGCTGGTCGCACGGCGCATTGCTCACCACGTTCCCCGGCGACACCACGATGGCGACGGTCGAGCAGGTCAAGGCGTTCGCCAAAGGCGGCTCCGCGCGCATCCAGCGCTGATCCACCTGTCATTTCATCAAGCAAAGGCCCGGCAATCGCCGGGCCTTTGCCGTTTGGGACAGACATTTCAAGGGAACGTCATTTTCGACGCTTGAACCGCCACCCGTGAACACGCTTCAATCCCTGCCATATGAAAGCCGTTCAGCTCCTCGCCCACGGCTCGCCTGGCCAGTTTAGATACGGGGACGTCCCCGAGCCCGTTCCTGCGCCAGACGAGGTTCTGGTGCGCGTGCGCGCCTGCGGGGTGAATCACTTGGACCTTTGGTTCGAGCAGGGCGAGCTGCCCCTGCCGGTAGCGCTGCCCCGCATCGGCGGCTGCGAGGTTGCCGGCGAAATTTTGGCGCTGGGTTCGGACGTGGATCAATGGCGGATAGGCGATCGGGTGGCAGTTCAGTCCAATCTCTTTTGCGGAAGCTGTGAATTCTGCCTCCGCGGCGAGGATTCCATCTGCCTGAACGGCCGGCTGCTGGGCGTCCAGTGCGACGGCGGCTACGCGGAGAAGGTCAAGGTGCCCGCACACTGCATCGTGGCCCTGCCGGAAGCGGTGTCGTTCGAGACCTCGGCCGCCCTCACCCTGGCCGGCAGCACGGCCATGCACATGCTCACCGACCGCGCCGAAGTGCGCGAGCGTGACTGGGTGCTGGTGATCGGTGCCTCCAGCGGCGTCGGTTCGGCGGCGATTCAGATCGCCAAGCAGCTCGGCGGCCGGGTAATTGCGACGGCTTCCTCGCCCACGAAACGCGAGCTGGCCGTGAAACTGGGGGCGGACTTCACGGTGGATTCCGCCAAGGCCGACTGGCCCGCCGAGGTCCGCAAGATCACTGACAAACGCGGCGTGGACCTGGTGGTGGAGCATGTCGGCGGCGTGGTGCTGCAGTCGGTTTTCCACTGCCTTGCCCGCGGCGGCACGGTGGTGACCTGCGGTGCCACCGGCGGGCGCGAGGTGCCCATGCAGCTTTGGCCCTTCTTCGTGAAGCAGCACCGGCTCATCGGCAGCTACGGACGCAATCGCGGCGACCTGAATGCGACGCTCGAATGGGCGGCGGATGGGCGGCTCAAGCCGGTCATCCACCAGATCATCCCGCTGCCCGGTGTCAGCAACGCCTTCGAGCTGCTCCGCAGCCGGCAGGTGCTGGGCAAGCTGGTGGTGAAGCCGTAGCTGGCGTTTTGCGCCAAGCTGCGAAGCCGGCAGAGGGGTCGCCATCGGGGAGGTGGCTGCGCGGTCCACGTCCGGCTTTCCCGCGTGACTTTCCGGCGGGCGGCCAACATCGTTCGCGCTGCTTTATGGGCAAGAAAGCTTCAACTCCGGTCTCCCGCAGCGGCCGCTTCACCAGTGGCCCCGGCGAGGACGTCGCGCGTTTTACCGAGTCCATCTCGTTCGACTGGCGGCTGTGGCGGCATGACATCGAGGGTTCCATCGCACACGCCGAAATGCTGTCGCGCATCGGCGTGCTCTCGCGTCAGGAATTGAAGGCCATTGAACGTGGGCTGAGACAGATCGCCGCTGAGATCGAGGCCGGACAGTTCCGATGGAAGCCCGAGTTGGAAGACGTCCACATGAACATTGAGGCGGAGTTGACGAAGCGCGTCCCCGCCGGCGCGAAGCTCCATACCAGCCGCTCGCGCAATGACCAAGTGGCGCTGGATGTGCGCCTGTGGCTGCGCGATGAAATCAAGGCGCTCGTTGAAGCTGAGCTTCCCGACCTGCAACGGTCACTGGTGGAGCTCGGCGAGCGCAATCGCGCGGTGATCATTCCCGGCTATACCCACTTGCAGCGCGCTCAGCCCGTCTATTTTGCTCATCACCTTCTCGCTTATGTGGAGATGCTGGACCGCGACCTTGACCGGCTGGCCGGCTGCTTTGACCGGGTCAACGTGTGCCCGCTTGGCAGCGGTGCAATCGCCGGCTCCACGCTGCCGCTGGACCGGGAGTTTGTCGCTCGACAGCTCGGGTTCGTGGATGAGCGCGGCCGCGCGCGTGTTTCGCAAAACTCGATGGATGCGGTCAGCGACCGGGATTTCATGGTTGAGTTCTGCGCCGCCGCCGCGCTGCTGGCCGCGCACCTCTCGCGGCTCGCGGAGGACGTGATTCTCTGGGCCAGCAGCGAGTTCAACTACATCAAGATTGCCGACGCCTACACCACCGGCTCGTCCCTCATGCCGCAGAAGAAGAACCCCGACATCGCCGAGCTTACCCGCGGCAAGGCCGGGCGCGTGTATGGCAACCTCGTCGCGCTGCTCACGCTCTTGAAGGGCCTGCCGATGACCTACAACCGTGACTTGCAGGAGGACAAGGAGCGGCTCTTCGACACCGCCGACACCGTGCGCGCGTGCGTGCGGCTCATGGCCGCGATGCTGCGCCACACGACCGTGAACGCTGCCGCCTGCGCCGCCGCTGCGGCTGACTCCGCGCTGCTCGCCACCGACCTTGCGGATTACCTTGTGCGCAAGGGCATGCCCTTCCGGCACGCGCATCATGCGGTTGGGGCTGCGGTCGCGCTGGCTGAAGAGCGGGGCAAACCGCTCGGCGACCTCACCAGCGCTGAGTTGAAGTCCGTGAACGCGGCCTTCGCCGAAGATGCGAAGGATTGCTTCGACCTCACCAAAGCCATGGCCCGCCGGAATCTCACCGGTGCGCCGGGCACCAAGGAGGTTGCGAAGCAGCTGGCGCGCTGGCGCAGGCAGCTCGCGTAGCTCACGGTTCACCCGTTCACCATCGGGGGGCGTTTTGCCCTGCGCAGGCCATTTCGGGGTTTTACCTAACTTCTCGAATTTGACAGGCACGAAACCTGTTTTACGTTGCCTTGTCACAGAGAAGCATGATGGGCAGCAAACACGCACACCTTATTGGCAGCGATGGCCGACCAGCGGTCCGCTTGAGTTAATCGTCGTGGACCGCGGCAGCCGTCGACAGAAAGACGGAAATGCCTGCGTCACCTGCAATCGAAAAGTCCGTATGGGATCTGCGAAGGGCTGAGCTGCTTTCCTCCCTCGCCCGTCCCCCGCAAACTGCCTTCACCCGCGCCGGCCGCCTCACCGCCATCGCTTCCGCCTCACGCCGGCTGCCCGACCGCCTCATCACCGAATCACTGGCGGAAATGCTCGCGTCCGTAACGGGCGAGCGGGTGCTGCTCCTGGTGATCGTGCCTTCGGAAGCCGGGGCTACGGCGAAGGTCTGGAGCCCGCTGCATTCATTGCCCAATAACGGCTTCGCCTTCGCGGACCAGCTTCAGCACTGCGGCGGGTTCGAGCGGCTGACTTTGCGCGTGACCAACCACCTGGCGGAGCGCGCCTTCCTCTCGGCCTTGCTCGGTCACTGTGCGCGCCACTTTGGGCATGTGCTAGTGCTGGTGGATGCCAACGCGCCCCGGCAAGCGCTCGGCGAGGCGGTGGCGCGCGCGGCCAGCACTTTCATCCTCGCCCAGCAAACCGTGGACAGCCTGTTCGAGTTCAATCAACTCGACCGCGAGCTGCGCGCCGCGCGCGATGGCGTGGCCACAGAATTGAAGCTCGTCCTCTGCCTCGCTCATGACGAGGTGCCGCAACCCGCCGAGGATTTCATCAAGCAGATCGGCCAGCCGGCGCATCTGAACCTCCGTGAGTCGCCCGCCAGCGTGGACGCGCTTCACGCGCACTGCGGCGGGGTGTGGCCGGTGGCGTTCAAGTTCGACCTCCGTCGGCTCGCGCGCGAAATCGGCCGCTGCCGGATCGGGCTCGCGCTCTCCAGCGGCGGCGCAAAGGGCCTCGCGCACGTCGGCGTGCTGCAAGTGCTCGAAGAAAATGGCATCGAGGTGGACGTCGTTGCAGGCACGAGCATGGGGTCCTACATCGGCGCGCTGTGGGCGTTCGGGCACGACGGCCAGTTCCTCGAGCGCAAGGCCCGTGAGCTGGAGGGCAAGTGGGGTTTGCTCAAGCTCATTGACCCCGCGTTCCCGCCGCGGCGCGGGTTTATCCACGGCCACGCGATTCGCGAGCGGCTTGAGCGTAGCATCGGTGAGGTGCGCTTCGAGCAGCTCGCGCGGCCGCTGCACGTCGTGGCGACGCGCTTCGACACCTTGGAGCGCGTCGTTTTCAGCGCGGGCCCGGTTTCCCGCGCCGTTCACGCGAGCTGCGCAATTCCCAGCGTCTTCGTCCCGGTGAAGCTGAACGGCGAGACCTACGTTGACGGTGGTGTGAGCGACCCGCTGCCCGTGGATGTGCTGCGTGAGGCGGGTATCGAGCGCGTCATCGCGGTGAACATCATTCCCACCTCCGCCTTTCTCCGCTGCGCCCGCGAGCACGAGCGCGAGCAGATGGACGTGAAGCGCAGCGGCTTCAGCTTCTTCCGTCTGCTCAACCAGCAGGTCAACTATTTCGCCTACGGCAACATCCTCGACGTCACCCAGCGCGCCGTCATCGGCGGGCAAATCCGGTCTGCCGAGGATGCTTGCCGTCAGGCAGATGTCGTTCTCCGCCCGCTCGCCTGC
>CAZQEW010000040.1:0-29737 GCA_964591495.1 uncultured Klebsiella sp. | reverse complement strand
TCTACCTGCGCGTGGCGACGAAGGGTGCGGCGCGGCAGGAGTATCTGTATTGCGTCGGCACGGCGGGGAAGTAGGCGGGCGGCCCGGAGGGCAAGCGGAACTTCGCCTAAAGCAACGCCCCGGAAGGAGGCCAGTAACCAAGTGAGCTACTGGGCTTCCCCTGCGTGCTGACCGCCAAGAGCTTCACCATCGTAATCAAAAATCGTGTCTGCCAAAAACAGCAGCCCATTGGTTGCCGATGTGAATTGGAAAAGGAAATCCTCGATTGTGCCGTCGCTATCGAAATCGGGTGTGATAACGCAACCGCAAACGAGTCGTGCGTAATGGATTCGCGACTGCACGTAAACCAACCGGTCGTTATCGTTGATGACCTGCTGCGCGAAGCCTGCAAAACCCTTGAGATGCTGGGCAACCCGCTCACTTGGCATGAAGTTCATCGTGACCTGTCCTGCATCGAGAGTGAAGCGGACGCCAGTAGCTGAACCGCCTGCACTTATGCTTTCGTAGGAGCGGACGCCTTCAAGTTTGTCAAAAAGGCGAGACCCCATAAGCGAAGGGTCCGCGATATAGAGTGCCGCGTTACCGGGCATATTTCATTCGGTTGCGCGGCTCGCCTACTTGTTCGGCTGCGGCGTGTAGCGGAGGTAGGGCTTCACCTTGCGCGCGCCCTTGGGGAACAGCGCCGGGATTTCCTCGTCCTTCACCGCGAGCGTCACGATGCAGTCCTGGCCGTCCTGCCAGTCGGCGGGCGTGGCGACCTTGAACTTGGCCGAGAGCTGGAGCGAGTCCACCACGCGGAGGATTTCCGCGAAGTTGCGGCCGCAGGACATCGGGTAGGTGAGCGTGAGCTTCACCTTTTTGTCCGGCCCGATGACGAAGACGGAGCGCACGGTGGCGGTGGAGTCCTCGTTGGGGTGGATCATGTCGTAGAGGCCCGCGACGGTCTTGGTCGGGTCGGCGATGATGGGGAAGTTCATCGTGACGCCCTGTGTCTCGTTGATGTCGCGCACCCAGCCGTTGTGCGCGTCCACCGGGTCCACGGAAACGGCGATGCACTTCACGTTGCGCTTGGCGAACTGGTCCTTGAGCTTCGCGACCGCGCCCAGCTCCGTGGTGCAGACGGGCGTGTAGTCGGCCGGATGGGAGAAGAGAATGCCCCAGCCGTTGCCGAGCCATTGGTGGAAGTCAATGCGGCCTTCGGTGGTGTCGGCCTGAAAATTCGGAGCGGTGTCGCCAATGCGGAGTGCCATAGTGGTGCGGGTTGTTAAATGACGCCCGAAAAGTAAGTCAAACCGGCGGCGCGGCACAAGCCTGTGCTGCCCAAATGCCGAGGGACTCGTGGCATCGGGCTATGGGAAGCGCTCGGTGAAGGTGCAAAGCTGAGCCGGTGCTGCGTCCTGACCTCACCAAATGGTCAGCCAGATCAGCTCAGCCGCCCTTCCGCACGGCTGTGTCCCGCTGCGCCCACGCGGGGTCGGGCTGCGGGTAATCCAGGTTGTAGTGCAGACCGCGGCTCTCAGGCCGTAGGAGCGCACAGTTCACGATGAGTTCCGCCACGGTGGCGATGTTGCGCAGCTCCAAGAGGTCTGCGGTCACGGTGAAGTCCCAGTAGTATTGCTGGATTTCCTCCTGGAGCAGTGCGATGCGGGCCTTGGCACGCTGGAGACGTTTGTTGGTCCGCACGATGCCGACGTAGTCCCACATGAGGCGCCGGATTTCATCCCAGTTGTGGGAGACCACGACGAGTTCATCGGCGTTCTGCGCCTTGCCGGACTGCCATGGCGGGATGTTGACCTCGGCCTGAGCTGATGGGGTTTCCAAGACCCGCTGTGCGGCGCGGTGGGCGCAGACGAGGGCCTCCAAAAGCGAGTTGCTCGCCAGCCGGTTCGCCCCGTGCAGGCCCGTGCAGGCGACCTCACCCACGGCGTATAGCCCCGCAATGTCCGTGACGCCATTGACGTCCGTCACGACACCGCCGCATTGGTAGTGCGCGGCCGGGACGACCGGGATGGGCTCCTTGGTCATGTCCACGCCCAAGCGCAACAGCCGTTCGTAGATGGTCGGAAAGTGCGCGATGATGAAGGGCGCGGGCTTGTGCGTAATGTCGAGCCACACATTGTCCGCACCCGTGCGCTTCATTTCGCTGTCGATCGCACGGGCCACGATGTCGCGGGGAGCCAGCTCCGCACGAGGGTCGTAGCGTGGCATGAAGCGCTGACCATCGGCACCCAGCAGGTATCCGCCCTCGCCGCGCACGGCCTCGGTGATGAGGAGCGTGCGTTCTTTCGGATGAAAGAGGCACGTCGGGTGGAACTGCATGAACTCCATGTTCGCAACGGGCACACCCGCCCGGTAAGCCATGGCCACACCATCGCCCGTCGCGATGTCCGGGTTGGTCGTATAGAGGTAAACTTTCCCGCAGCCACCCGTGGCCAACACGATGGCCGGCGCGGCGAAGGTCTCCACCTGCCCGCTGGCCTTGTTCAGCACGTAAATGCCGAGGCATCTGTTCGGCCCCAAGTAACCCAGCTTCTGCGTGGTGATGAGGTCCACGGCGAAGTGGTTTTCCAGCACCGTGATGTTGGGCTGGCGCGCTACGGCATCCAGGAGGGCGCGCTCGATTTCCCGTCCCGTGGCGTCCTTGGCGTGGAGCACGCGCCGTTTGGAATGACCGCCTTCCTTCGTGAGATCGAGCTCCTTGCCATTGCCGCCCGGCAGTTCGCGCTCGCTGAACCGGGTGCCCAGCTCCATGAGCTCTTGGATCCGCTCCGGCCCCTCGGACACGATGGTCCGGACGACATCTTCGCGGCAGAGACCCGCGCCGGCGTCCAGCGTGTCGCGCACGTGCATCTCGACCGAATCCTCGCGGCTGGTGACGGCGGCGATCCCGCCCTGCGCCCAGTTGGTGTTCGAATCGGCACGGTTCTTCTTGGTGACGATGGCCACGCGCCCGTGCGGCGCGACCTTGAGGGCGAAGGTCAGCCCCGCAATGCCGGTGCCGAGGACAAGGAAGTCAAATTGGCGGGTGATGGCGACCATGTGAATCGCGATTCAAAGGCAGAACGCACGACCGGGCAAAGGGAATTCGCCAGTAGCGCCGAAGTCATGGATCTTGCGGGAGTGTTGCGATGTCCCTCTTATGAATGAGGACCTTGTTGATGCCTGGCACGGAATTTGGCGGAAGGTGGTCAGAATGAAGTCTCGCTCGACATACGCTCCAGGCTCTTGTTTCATCCACGCTCATGAAATTTGAGTTGGCATTGCATCTGGCCTCTTTAGCCGTCAGTTCGCTCATCCTCACCGAAGCCATCGCTGCGGAGGAACACACGATTCGCACCGGCACCGGACAAACTACGGTGTATGAGGTAGCTGACACCGAAGTGCACAACCTGACCCGGGACCGCGCTGAAATCGTGAGTCCGGGTGCCCCGCGCCTGCGCGCACAAGCGGTCGGCGACAATGAAATCCGCGAGCTGGTGCTTTACCCCAAGGGAGCCGCCCGCAACCAATGGACGCGCCGCGTGCTGACCCGGGAAGTGCTCGTCCGGCTCGCGCCCGGCACGGACGCCGCCGCCATCGCCCGGGCCGTCGGGGCTGTGGCTGGGCCGGAGATTTCCTACGCGCCGCGCCACTACATCTTTCGCGTCACCCAGCCGGGTGCCGCGTTGACGATTGCCGCCGCACTCGCCACCCAGCCCGGCGTCGAGCACGTCGAACCCGTCCTCAAGCGCATGATGGCGAAACGTTTCGTCCCGAACGACCCCCTCTTCAGCCAGCAATGGACGCTCCTCAATACCGGCCAGCACGGCGCAACGGCCGGCGCGGACATCAACGTTACCAATGTCTGGGACACCTACCGGGGCACCGGCATCACCGTCGCAGTGATCGACGACGGCTTCCAATACACCCACCCCGACCTTGCCGCTAACGCCAACACCGCCATCCACTACGATTACCGCGACGGAGATAATGACCCGAAGCCCGAAGGTGCGGGGGATAAGGCGGATTCACACGGCACGGCCACGGCTGGCGTCATCGCCGCACGCGGCAACAACGGCATTGGTGCCGCTGGCGTCGCCTTCGAGGCGTCGCTAGTCGGGTTGCGGCTCATCGGCGGAAATGCCGGCGATACGCAAGAAGGCGCGGCGCTCTCCCACAGCAACTCCGTGATTCACATCTACAACAACAGCTGGGGCCCCAACGACGACGGGTTTGTGAAGGGCGGCGGCGGCACACTGGCCTTGGCCGCGTTGCAAAACGGCGTAAATACCGGACGAGGCGGACGAGGCAGCATCTATGTCTGGGCGGCGGGCAACGGCGGAGAAAAATTAGACAATGCAGGCTACGACTCCTACAACGGCTCGATATACACCGTCTCCGTCGCCGCGCTAAACGATCTCGGCCAGCGTGCCTCATACAGTGAACGCGGTGCCTGTCTAACCGTGACTGCCCCCTCCGGCAATGACGCGACGCGCGACCAGGGCACCACCACCACTGACCTCGTCGGCGACGCTGGCTACAATCGCACCGGCATCACGGTTGGACCTGTCAGCCCCGACGAACTGGCCGACCGCGACTACACGCAGAAATATAACGGCACCTCCTCCGCCGCGCCGGTCGTCTCCGGCGTCGTCGCGCTCATGCTCCAAGCCAACCCGAACCTCGGCTGGCGCGACGTGCAGGAAGTGTTGATCCGCTCGGCCACCCAGACTGACCCAACCAACAACGAGTGGCGCACGAACAAAGCCGGTTTCAAGTTCAACCCCAACTTCGGCGCGGGCCGCGTCAACGCCGGAGCTGCGGTCGCGCTGGCGACCAACTGGGTGAACCTCCCCACGATGACCTCGACCGCCTCCGAGCAGGCCACCCTCAACGAGGCCATTCCCGATAACGACAACAACGGCATCACCCGTTCGTTCGACCTTTCGGCCTCAAACCTACGTGTGGAACAAGCCCTCGTGACGGTGGACATCACCCACCCGAACCGCGGCGACTTGGTCATCAACCTGGTCTCTCCGTCCGGCACCATCAGTCCGCTGGCCGAGCTGCACAACGACACCAATGCGAACTACACCGCGATGAGTTTCCGTTCCACGTTTAACTGGGGTGAAGACTCCAAAGGCAATTGGCAGGTGCAGATCTCTGACCGTCGCGCAAACAACGCCGGCACGCTCACCCGTGCCAAGCTCGAAATATTCGGCACCACGCCCTCGGCTCCCACCCTGGCCGCGAAATCGGCAGCACCGGGACAATTCACCCTCGGCGTGGTCGGCACCCCCGCGCTGGCTTACACCCTCCAATACAACACCAATGCCACGGCGACGAACTGGACAACGCTGTTCAGCACGAACGCCCCGGCCAGCGTGTTCGACCTGATTGACCCGGGTGCCAGCTCCCCCCGCCGCTTCTACCGGCTGGTGCGTTAAGCTTAGCGCAGCAGGCGCGGCACTGGCGGTTGCCAGTCGGTAGCGGACGAAAAACAGCTTGCGCCTTTTCCCGTGCCGGTGTTTCTCGCGGCAACACACGTCATGAAAACGACCCTGCCGCCAAACGCCTTCAAGCAAGCCCTTCGCGCGGGCCGCCCGCAGATCGGTCTGTGGAGCAGCCTGTGCAGCAGCCTGACCACGCAGATTATCGCGGGTGCGGGCTTCGACTGGCTGCTGATTGATACCGAGCACGCGCCGAACGAGCTGCCCGCTGTCTTCAACCATCTCCAGGCGTGTGTCGGCGGGACAGCCGCACCGGTCGTGCGCGTGGCGTGGAACGACGCGTTGCTGTTCAAGCGCTACCTGGACATCGGCACGCAGAACTTCCTGGTGCCATGGGTGCAGAACGCCGATGAAGCCCGCGCCGCTGTGCGGGCGGTGCGTTATCCGCCGCAGGGCCTCCGGGGCGTCGCGGTCACGCACCGGGCGAACCAATGGGGCCGCGTGACTGATTACTACCAGCGCGCGAACGACGAGGTCTGCGTGCTGGTGCAGCTCGAAACCCGCGCCGCGCTCGAACAGATCGAGGCAATCGGCGCAGTGGACGGCGTGGATGGTCTCTTCATCGGTCCCAGCGATCTTGCGGCGGACATGGGTCACCTCGGCGACAATCGCCACGCCGACGTGAAGGCGCTCATCACCGAGGCGCTGCCGCGCATTCTCCGAACGGGCAAGGCGGCGGGCATCCTAGCGCCAGTGGTCGAGGATGCGCAGCACTGGCTGAAGCTGGGATTCACGTTCGTCGCAGTGGGTTCCGACCTTGGAATCCTCGCGCGCGGCAGCGAGGCGCTGGCGGCGAAGTTCAAACCGTGAACATCCCTGCTGAACAACTTGCAGCCCAAGCCGCTGCCATCCTGCGCGCATGGGGCGTGGACGAGGCGAGCGTCGCCGCCACAGTCGAGGTGATGCTTTACGCGGACTTGCGCGGCATCGAATCGCACGGCGTTTCCACACTGACGCTCTACGATGAATTTCGGCGCTCGGGCAAGCTCACGCTCCGTCCACAGCCGCGCGTGGTGCGCGAAATGCCCGTCACGGCGCTGCTTGATGGCGATGGCGGACTGGGGCATCTGCCGTCCCAGCGCGCGATGCGCCTGGCGTGCGACAAGGCGACGAAGTGCGGCGTCGGAGTCGTATCCGTGCGCAACTCGAATCACTTCGGCGCGGCCGGTGCCTACGCGATGATGGCCCCGGAGCGCGGGTTGATCGGTCTGGTGACCTGCGCAACGTGGCGGCCGGGCATCGTCCCCACTTTCGGCGCGGACGCGATGCTGGGCACCAACCCGATTGCCTTCGCCGCGCCGGGCAAGGCCGGCCCGCCCTTCTGCTTTGACATGGCCACCAGCACGGTGGCCTTCAACAAGGTCAAAATGGCCGCGTGGCACGGCAAGGAGCTGCGGCCCGGCTGGGCGATGGACGCCCAAGGCCGGCCGCTCACGGATGCGGCAGCGGCGGTGAAAAGCATCCGCCTTACGCCGCTCGGCGGCCTGCCGGAAATGAGCAGCCACAAGGGCTATGGCCTTGCGACGATGGTGGAGGTTTTGTCCACGACCTTGAGCGGCTCGTTCTTCGCAGCCACACGCCCGCAGGAGCATCCTGACGCGCCACGCCACAATGTCGGCCACTTCTTCCTCGCGCTCGACCCGAAGGCATTCCGCGACGAGGGTGAGTTCGAGGCAGATATGGACGCGCTGGCTAACGCCCTGCGCAATACCCGGCGCGCAGAGCAGGATCAGCCGGTGCTCGTCGCCGGCGACCCGGAGCACGCACAGTTGGAATTACGCCAACGAGCTGGCATTCCGCTCTCGGAAGAACTGGTCGCAACCCTGCACAGGCTGGCGAACGACGTTGGAGCGGAGTGGAAGCTGGCGTGAGCCAGTGCCGGCGACTTGCCGTCGCCGGCAAGGGGGGAGTGGCTTCGGAAGAGCTGTAAGCCGAATTCTGTCTGCGGCCTTGCGGCCGGAGAGAATCATTTGTCTGAGCAGCCAATACCCGGAACCCGCGCCGCTTTCGCGGAGCATGGCACGAGCCGCACCGTGGTTCCCTATTTGGCCTTGCACCCGATGGGGTTTTCCGTGCCCCCGCGCTTGCGCTTGGGGCGGTGCGCTCTTACCGCACCTTTTCACCCTTGCCGCCGGTGGTCCGGCGGCGGTCTGAGTTTCTGTGGCACTGTCCGTCAGCGCGCCTTCCGGCGAACCGCCCGCGTGTATCTCCGGCCAAACCGGAGTTACGCGGCATCGCGCTCTTTGGTGTTCGGACTTTCCTCCCGCGGACGAGCCGCGAGCGATTCTCCGCCCTTCCGAAGCCGGCGGGACGGTAGTGCAGGGGTTTTGGCGAAGCAAGGACGCCCTAACTTTGGGCTGTGAAGCCTCAGAAAAGGGAAAGGCCCAGGTGCGGACGCAGGTCGGTCTAGTCCGCCGCGGCAAGCTCCATGTCGCGGGTGAAGTAGAGGATTCGCCCGCAGTGAGGGCAGCCGATGAGGTCAGTTCCGGCCCGACAGGCAACCATGACCTGCTGCGGCAGACGCATATGGCATCCTCCGCAGGCACTGTGCTCGATGCCCACGACGACATTTTCGCCTTTGCTCTTAAGCAGGCGTTCGTAACGGGCGAGCGCTCCCTCTTCCACGGCGGCCGCGAGCTCTTTCCGATTGGATTGAAGTTCGGTGAGCTTGGCCTTGAAGTTTACTTCCCGTTTGCTCAATTCGGCCACCTCGGTGTCGACGTCTTTCTTGGCTGAGGCTGCAACCTTGGCCGCTTCATCCACCGCCTTCGCCGCGGCATCAGCCTGCTCCATCAGCTCGAGAATCTGATCCTCGATCTTGGCGATGTTGGCCTTGCACGTGTCGATTTCATGGGCCAGCGCCCGATACTCCTCGTTTTTCTTGGTCTGAAGCTGCTGCTGGGAATATTTGGAAATCCGCTCCTGTTGAGCTTGGACATCGAGTTCCAGCTTCTTCTTCTCAGACTCAATTTGCTTGGACTTGAGCTTAGCGGCATCAAGCGCCTGCTGGGAGGCGTTGGCACGTGACCTGGCGCGCTCCCGCTGCGGTTCGACAGACGCCAACTCGGCCTGGGTGCGGAGGAGATTGCGATCGCGATCCTGAAGGACGAGAAGCTTTTCGATGACGTCGAGCATGCGGGTTGCGTTGTTAACGGGAGGCTATCGGCCACACTGGACCAAGTCAATGCACGCCACGGTTCTCAGAGCTGGTCAATTATTTTGAACATTCGACTCCTCCTCTTTTCCAAATCGGCACTATGAATTCGAATCGTTTCGCCGCTGCCGTGTGCTTGCTGGCGCTTGCCGGCAACCAAACAGCTTCCAATCTGGCGGCCGCGCCGAAGGAATCCTCCGCCATCGCTCTGGCCCGACAACTGAACCAGGCCTTCATCGAAGTGGCTGATCAGGTGTCTCCCTCGGTCGTGGTCATCCGCGTGGCGCAGAAGCAGGATCGCAACATGTTCGGAGTGGATATGGAGGGAAACCCCTTCTTCGATGAATTCCGCCGCCGCTTTGATGAACAGTTCCGCCGGCGGCAGCGCAACGAGGGTCAATCGCAACCCGAGCGCACGCCCCAATTCAACGGCCAAGGCAGCGGGGTGGTTATCCGGGAGGATGGCTACATCCTCACAAATCGCCATGTGGTTGAGGATGCACAGAAGATTGAGGTGCGCTTCAAGGATGGCCGCACGTTTCCGGCGACCATCCGCGGGCTTGATCCCCGCTCAGACGTGGCCGTGCTCAAGATTGAAGCCAAGGGACTGCCGGCAGCGAAATTCGCGGATTCGGACAAGCTGCGTGTGGGCGAGTTCGCCATCGCCATTGGGGCCCCATTCAACCTCGACTACAGCGTTACCTTCGGCCACGTCAGCGCCAAGGGGCGCACGGACCTGCTGCCGGGCGTCGCCCCCGGCACCCCCATGGATCAGGACTTCATCCAGACTGATGCCAACATCAACCCCGGTAACAGCGGCGGCCCGCTGGTCAACATCAACGGCGAAATTATCGGCATCAACACACTGATCCGTGGGCTCGGCACCGGGATTGGTTTCGCCATCCCATCGAACATGGCTCGTGAGATTTCCGACATGCTGATCAAGGATGGCAAAGTTGTCCGCGCGCGTCTGGGCATTGAGGCGCGCTCATTGCGGGAAGACGAGGAGTTGCGCCGGAAATCTTTCAAGGGAGCAACAGACGGCGTGCTGGTGTCAGGCATCATGGTGGATGGGCCGGCGGCCAAATCGGAGCTCAAGCTGGAGGACATCATCACGCACGTGGAAGGCACGCCCATCGGCAATGCCCAGCAGCTCCGCAATGCCGTGCGCAACAAGGCCGGCAAGCCCGTGACTCTGAGCGTCGTGCGCGATGGCAAATCCATGAGGATAAAGCTCACCCCAGAGGAGTGGCCGGATGAGCCACAGCTCACCAGCACCCGGGGGAAAAGTGCCGGTGAGACCCAGGCAGATGAGCTCGGAATCACCGTAAAGGCTTTAACGCGGGAGTTGGCCAAAGAGTTCAACCTGAAGCTCACCGAAGGGCTAGTCGTGACGGGCGTCGCATCCGGAGGACCGGCTGACCGGCGCGGCCTGAAGCCCGGGACTGTCATTACCGAGGTGAACGGGAAGCAAGTCGCAGATCTGCGCGATTTCACCGCTGCTCTGAAGGGGGCTGACCTGAAAAAGGGGGTCCGCCTGGAGATTATCGCCGACGGTTTCAAGAAGTTCGAGGTGCTCAAGACCGCTGAATAGTTCAGCGGACAGTTAGCGCCACTCCTGAGTGAGACAAAAAAGGCGCGTAGTTTGCTAGTAAGCCACTCTCCTTGGCGCTACTGAGCCAAGCCTCTTTGCCTTCTACCTGGCTGGGACATTAACTTCCAATGGATTTCCTGAGCTAACTTGGCTCGCTGCCACTACACGTCGTGACTGAGCCGGAGCCCTCGCTACGCGAGTCCTTGGCTTCTCGCTCTGCTCCAGCCCTTGGTAAACGGTCCCTGTTCTCGACACCATAAATGCCCATCGACATGGCGATCTGAAGAGCTTCGCTGAGCACTTTCCATCAGAATAACCTAAGCCAAGCAGAAGATCGCTCCACTATGCTGGTGGATAGTGAGCATCCGCCGGGCGAAAGGCTTAACGAATCCCGAATTTCGGCCCCGCGCCTGAGCACGGATCAAATTTTAGCAGACTTCACAGTGGCTGGCAGGGATGCAGCCTTGAGCTTTTGATACTCGGCTGCCATTGCCTGCACCTTTTTCTCCTCCGCAGCAAGGGGCTTAACCATTTTCTCCGCGGCGGTCTTCGAGGTGGAGGCGAGTTTCTTGTTGTCGCTGATGCTTTTCTCCAAGTCTTTGATGCGTTTGGCGATTTTCTCCCGCTCCTCCTTGGTGGTGGTCTTGACCTTCTTGGCAGCCTTGATGTCAGCCTCGGCTTGTTTGATGGCCGCATTGGCAGACTCGACGTCGGCAAGCAGGCGCTTATGTGCATCCTTTTTCGCGGCAAGCTCCTCCTTGGCCCGCCAGACTTGAGCGTAGAAGGCACCCAGTTTCAAACGGTCTACGCTGCCTTTGGCCAGCGTAAGTTCTGCTTCCGCTTGTTCCAAAGCGGACTTGGCGTCGGCCTGCTTTTTGGCGGCGACCTCTGAAGCAAGGGTAAGCGAGCGCTTGGCGTTGGCGTCCTTGGCTGCATCGAGATCGGTCTTTGCCTTGAGGGCGGCGGCCGTGGCTTCTGCAAGCGCGGCATTGAGCTTGGGGAGGCTTGCTTCCAAGTCGGTTATGCGTTTGGCCACGAGTTCCTGCTGCTCAGCAATGGGCGGCGGATTTAAGGTGAGGCCGGCCAACTCCTTGCCGTCAGCCACATTCCATGCATACACGCGGCCCGTCCAGTCGGAGGCAATGACCCTCTTGCCGTCGTGAGTGAGAGCTGCCCTAACCGGCAGGTCGTTGGTAATGGTGAAGGTCTTGCCCTTGTTGCCTTCCTTGTCCCAAGTGGAGATCGTCTTGTCGCGGCCGCAGGTGGCCATCGAGCCATCCACGGTCAGGCGCAGGCCAAGCACGCTGTTGTGCGCGTTGACGGACTTGACCTGAACGGCCTCCTTCACACTCCAAGTGCGGACCGTGCCGTCCTCGCTGGCGGAAACCAGGAGATCTGGCGAACGCCATGCCAGCGAGGTGATGCCTGCGCGGTGACCGGAGAAGGTCTGGACTTCCTGACCAGCGTCGGCATCCCACACCACAACGCCGCCATTGCGATCCCCCGTTGCGAGGTAGGTGCTGGTATGATTGAACTCAAGGGCAGTCACCCAATCCGTGTGCTTCTTCATCTTGTGCAACTGCTCGCCGGTAGCCGTAGCGTAGATCTTGACCAGTCGATCAGGCCCTCCGAGCGCGATCCATTTCTGGTTGGAGGAAATGTCAGCCGCAAGTGCGACATCAAGCTCATCGCCGGCAGTGAGAATACGGTCGCCAGTTGTGATGTCCCAAACAGCCGCGAGTCCCTTATTCGCACCACGCCCACCGCTTGCGAGGAGCAGTTTACCATTGCGACTGAACTTTACGTCATGCGGAAAGCCCTCGGGGAACGGGAGCACACCCGCAAGCTGAAGCGTGTCCGTGTTGTAAAGGAGAACCTGCTTTTGCCCGCCAAGCGCAACCAACGGTGCCCACGGGCTCACCGCCAAGGCCGTGCTGGCGCTGGTGCGCGGAGTGCGGACGACGGGATCCAGCAAAAGGTCGCCTGGCATCGGGGGAGCACCCTCCGGTTTGCCAAACGAGGCGGCGGTCAAACTGAGATCGACCTTCGGCCGGTTCGACACAACGGCTTTGCTGCCAGAGTTTTCAAGCAAGCCACCCGAGATCCACTTTTTAATGATCTCAATCTCCTTGTCCGGAAGCTTGCTCTTGGGCGGCATGGTCGGCTCGGCAGCATGCGTGACGACCTTGTATAGGGAAGAACCATCGGGATCACCGCCAGCAACGATAAGCCCCGAGCTGCCCCCCTTCATGGTGGCGGAGTAGGTAGACAGGTCCAAGTCAGCCTTGGGTTTGTCTGGATTATGGCACTTGAGGCACTGGTTCTTGAAAACCGGCAGAACGTGCTCATCAAAAGTGACCTTTTGTGCGACCGCAGGACTGGCGACCGCCAAAAGGGCACCCGCGCCGAGGGTAAGGATGGAGGTCTTCATAGATCAGAGAGGAGAGCTCGTGCCTGGGTCACGAAGTGTCAGTGATTGAAGATGAACTCCTTGGAGTTCAACACCGCCCAAAAGACGTCATTCATCACCGTAGCCCGTTCAGCTGACGTCTTGGCTTCGGTGAAAAAGCCGGCGAGCTTGGCCTGTTCAGTCTCCGTGGGAGGGCGGGACAAGGCGCGCCAGTAAAATTCCTCAATGATTTGTTCGGTGGTTTTGCCTTCTTTCAGCAGCGCGGCGACGAGACCTCCGCTCTGGATCTTGCTATTCACGGTATCGCCGTTGAGGAGGTGAAGCGCCTGCGAGAGATTGGGCTCCATTTTGACTTCACAGGCGCAAACAGTGTCGCGACTGGCCCGGCCGAACGTCGTTAGGAAGTAGGTGGTGGTCCGTCCATCCACGATCTCAACGGCCCGCGATCCGTCGGGCAGTCCGCGGAACTTGTTCTTGGTCGCGGTTACCTGGGTGATGGCGTCCAGCAACACCTCTGCGCGCAGGCGGCGGATGGTGCCCTTGGCAAAGTTGCGGGTATCCTCCACGTTCGACTCGTTCGATTTAGGCGTGAGCTGGTAGGTGCGACTGGCACAGATGTCGCGGACAAGCTTCTTGAAGTTGTAGTTGGATTCAGTAAACCGCTTGCCAAGCTCATCTAGCAGTTCCGGGTTCGATGGCGGGTTGCTGATGCGGACGTCATCCACCGGGTCGACAATGCCCTTACCGAAGAAATGCGCCCAAACAATGTTGGCAAGGTTTCTCGCGAAAAACGGATTTTGGGGCGAAGCGAGCCACTTGGCCATCACCTCGCGGCGATCCTGCCCGGGATCGGGCTTGCCACCATCAGCGCCGAGGAATTTGGGCGGGATATCGCGGTTACCAACCGGGTGGCGAACCCCGCCACTCCCTCGGTCGAACACGACAGTTTCACGCTGATCTTCCCCGGTCTTGCGCCCTACCTGTGCGAAGAAGGCGGCAAATCCGTAATAGTCGTTCATGGTCCAACGGTCGAACGGATGGTTGTGGCACTGGGCGCACTGCATCCGCATGCCCATGAACACTTGCGCGACGTTTTCTGAAAGCTTCAGCGTGTCCGTCTCGACCTTGTAGAAGTTCGCCGCCGGATTGGCGAAGGTTCCGCCCTTAGCCGTCAGCAAATCCCGGGTGAGCTGATCCATGGGAATATTGCGGGCGAACTGATCCTTGAGCCAATCGTAATACTGCAAGGCAGACTTGTATTGGAACTGGTTATTGTCCGTGCGGATTTGCAGCAGCTCGGCGAATTTCATAACCCACAGCTCGGTGAACTCGGGGCGCTCCAGCAGCTCGTCCACCTTTTTCTCGCGTTTTTTCGCGTCCTTATCTGCGAGGAAGGTTCGGACATCTTCGGGCGAGGGCAGCGTGCCGGTGATGTCGAGCGTCACGCGGCGCAGGAAGGTGGCATCATCAGCCACCTCGCTTGGGGTAATGCGGATCTTCTTCAGCTTGTTGTGAACGAGGGTGTCGATGTAGTTGAACTCGGCAACCTGCGGGAAGTTGAACTTCGTATCCCGTGGTATGGCCAATATCTGTGCGCCCACAGTGAAGGCGTCGAAACGCGCCATGACAAAGGCCTCCCCGCGCTTGTCAGCAGTGACTAGGCCGGTCTTATTCACTTTGGCGCTGACATCATTGTTGCTGACGAAGCTGGCGATCTTGGTGACATCCCGGTCGGTGCCATCGGAATACTTGGCTCGCACGGTGAACTGCTGGGAAGCACCGGAACCTTCCAATACCGCCTGAACAGGATAGATTTCAACAGCGACTACCTCGGCTACGGTTTTGGGATCCTGGGGCGCTCCTGCCTCCAACCATTGCAAGACAGTCTTGTAGAGCGGATCGGTCGGCTCGAATGACTTCCCACCCGTGTGCTGCACAGCGCCGACCGCTTTGGTGAGCAGGAGGCTTTCCTCGGGCAAGGCGAGGTTGATGCGACGCCCCAGCATCTGCCGCGTGATCTTGCCATAATCCCCCTCGGGGTCATAGCCGAACAAAGACAGGTGGAACCCGTCTTTGCCACGCGCTGAACCGTGGCAGGAACCGACGTTGCAACCAGCCTTGGTGAAGACGGGCATCACATCGAGATTGAAACTGATCGGAGGGGTGAACTCGGACTTCTCCACCTTGACCGGCAGCATGACCGTCCGCCCCTCGAACTTGACCGCCAGCTCGGTTTTCCCATTGGCCACCGGAAGCACAGCCGATTTATCAAGGCGAGCGAACGTCTTGTCCACAATCGCCAACTGGGCTTGGCCAGTGACGTCCCGAGTGGTGCTGTCGGAATACAATGCCTGAACAATGATCGACTGCTGGTCGATCTTGGAGTTGAGATTAATGTCCGGCGGGAAGGCGCGAACATCCACCAACGAAGGAGCAGCCAGCGCAGCCAGCGGGAAGGCGAGCGTCAGGGCGGGGAGCAGGTTTCGCATACGGCGATTAAAGGGTTTGAGGTTCATATCACTTGCCGGACTTCGGGGCCGTTTTCTGTGGGGCGACCGCAGGTTTGGCTTCCGCGACTTGCTGGCGCGGTGGATCTATGCGGAGCGAGCCGCCGCTGGCAAAAGTCTGCGTAACCTGCTGGCCATTGAGCTTGAGATTCATGGCCACGAACACGGTGCGATGCATGCCTTTGACGGCGTTGGTGGCGGCGTTCACATCAAACACCACTTCCTTGTCATCCTTGGTGATCGACTTTGGCTCAGCAGTGACACCCGCCGGCAAGCCCATGAGCTTAAGTTCGGCACGGCCCTCAAAGGGAGTTTTCTGATCAAGCGAGCAGATGAACTTCACCGGATTGCCAACGACGGTGTTGGTTTGCGCGAGCTTTCCGCTGACAAATGCAGGGGCAACCTCCAAGTCCGCCAATTGGGTGGAAGCATATGCCGTTCCGCCATCCACCGTAGCCGATCCAAGGAAAGCAACCTTCCATTGCTTGACCGTGGCATTGCCGTTGGCGTTGAGCGTGTAAACGGCGGCTTTCTCGCCTTTCGGGATGGTGATGTCAGGGGTGCTACCGGTGCCGGGGGGATTGTAAAGGTTGACGACCCGGATGGGCTCATCAAAGCCCGGCTTACGCTCGGCAACAATTTTCACGTCCAACGACCCACTCTGGACCAGCGGTGCCTTGAGCGGTTCAACGCTGATCTTGAACGGGAGCTCATCGACTACCGCCACGGCTATCTTGTCAGTCCAAGTCTGGTAGTAGATGCCATCGTTGCCATTCTGCACGAGGTCGTAATTTTGCCAGGTGTCTCCCTTGATCTGGATTTTGGCATCCTTCGGGGTGCGCAGGGCGAGGTTGGAAAGCTTGCCTCCGATCGGCGCATCTGCCCGAGCCTCGAAGACTACCGGCCAAGAGGTCTGGTCGCGAGGGACTGGCGAGGCGTGCATCGCGATCCCAGAGGGAAAGTTTTCCATGGCGAACTCAAGATCGGTGACTTCCGACGGCACATCCGTGCGGCGAATGGCCTGCAGGGAAGCAAAACGATTACCCCTCGCTACGACGATGGACTTGCGGGTCTGCGTGTCGTAGCGGGCCGTATCAGCGATGTAGGTGGTGATTTCGGGAACAACAGCCGTCAACTCCACACGATAGGTGCAATCCGGGCCGCCATTGCCGAGATGATCGGTGATCTTGATGGTGAATTCACCATCGCGCGGGAAGGTGAAACGAACCTTGCTGTCGGCACCGCCGCTGTCGTCGTTGCTGGCCAGCGACTTGCCATCGGCATCGCACACGTTAAGCACCGTATCCAGCTGGGAACGAATCCGGCGGGCGTAGACATTGATGTCGTAGGTCTCACCTTTCTTGGCCCTGAAACGGAACCAATCCACATCGCCCTTCTTGCTGATGATGCCATTGAACGCCAAGGGCAGCTCGCCCGGGGCTGCGGAAACTTCCTTCGGGTCGTCGTTCGGTTCCTTTTCCATTACATTCGCAAAGGTGGAGACGCGAATCGTATTGAAGCTCGGCGCAGTGAGACCCTTGCGTTCGGCGAAAACGCCAAACTTTGCCTTGCCGGGCTGGGGCAGACTGAAAGTTTGATTGAACTCACCGCCAGCATCACCAATGAACTTCACTTCGAGCGATTCACCAGCCCTACCACCGGGCGGGAACACCGCGCTGGGACGCGGAAATGTGCCGATATGGACACGATAAGGGTTGCCAGCGCCACCGTAACTGGTCTCACGGACTTCGATCAGATACTCGCCATCCGCCGGGGCAAGAATGGTGGCGTAGGTGTCCTGGACAAATAGGGCAGTGTCATCGGCCTTGGCCAACACCTTGCCGGACCTATCGAGAATCGCGACATAAGGATCGAACATGGTCCGGCCTAGTCGCATTCCTTCGACTTCCACAGCGATCGGCTCGCCCTTTTTGGCTTCGATGAGGTAGTAGTCCACGTCCTCGTTGCTCATGGTGCCGAGCACCGTGGAGTTCAAAGCCACTTTCTGGGCTTTGTCGGGCGTGGTGTTGGGCTCCTTCTCATCCACCTGCGGATAGGCACCCACGTTGAACGTCCGGAGATCGGATATGCCGGTTTTCGTGCGTATGCGGACCTTGTGCTCGCCCAGCGGGCAGTCAGCCTCAACCTTTACCCTGGCCAGCACATGGGTGTCCTTGAGCTCTTTGAGTTCCAGCACCTTCACGCCGGGCTCGAACAGGAATACCTCTTGGGCATCAGCGAGCCGGGTGCCATTGAATTTCAGCTCCACCTCAGTGCCTCGCTGCACGCCGTTAGGTGTGGTGCTCGATAGTTGGGGAGCAACAGCTCCGGCGACGAGCCCGGAGGCAGCCAAAACGGCGAAGGCAAGTGAGCGATGCTTCATGAGAAAAATGGCTTTGTTTGATTTGAAATTGAGCGATCAGGAGAACAACACAGCGACGCAGTAGCACCTTCAGTCTCGTGGGGCGAAGGAATGTGTGCGCCCTTTTTTCATGTATTTAGAGCGACGGGGCAACGCCGATTATGCGGACATTGCCCCGTCGGTATTAATTTGTCGCGCGGAGCATCACGCCGCCCGCTTAGGCGAGCAGGTCTTTCTCGACATGGCCGTCAATCACGATGGCCTGAGGCCGGCTGCCGGGCGACATGAGACGCTTCTCCGGATCAATTCCAATGAGGCTGTAAATCGTCGCCGAATAGTTGCTGACCGTGAGCGGGTCGTTTTCCGGCTCCGCGCCTTGGGCATCGGACGAGCCATGGACGTAACCGCGCTTGATGCCACCACCGGCCATGGCGATGGAAAACACCTTGGGCCAGTGATCGCGCCCCGCCGTCTGGTTGATCTTCGGCGTGCGGCCGAACTCGGAGGTCACGAACACCAGAGTGCTGTCGAGCAGGCCACGGTCATCGAGATCGCGGATGAGACGGGCGAATGCGCGGTCAAAATCAGGCATCTGCCGCTCCATCGAACGCTTGATGTTGTCATGCATGTCCCAACCGCCATAGGTCATCGAGACGAAACGCACCCCGGACTCAACCAGCCGACGGGCGAGCAGCATGCGCTGCCCCGCAGTGTTCCGGCCATATTCGTCACGCAGCTTGCCGGACTCCTTCTCGATGTCAAAAGCCTCACGGGCTTTCTCCGAGGAGATGAGGCTATAAGCGCGCTGATAGAAGGTGTCCATGCCGTCCAAGGCGTCAGTCTTCTCCAGCTTGGAAAAGTGCTCATCCACAGCCGCCCGCATCGAGCGGCGGGTGGCAAAGCGCTTGTCATCGATGCCGGTCGGCAACGTGAGGTCACGGACCTTGTAGCCACTGCTGGCGGGATCAGCTCCCAAGCTGAACGGGGCGAACGCGGATCCAAGGTAGCCAGTGCCACCGTTCGCGCTGACGGAAGGAATGGCAACATACGGGGGAAGGTTGTTGCGCGGTCCAAGCTCGTGGGAAACCACGGAGCCGAAGCTGGGATACTCGAGTGCCGGGCTGGGGCGGACACCGGTCATCATGTTGTGTGTGCCACGCTCGTGAGCGGCCTCGCCGTGGGTCATGGAGCGCACAACCGTGATCTTGTCGGCGACCTGTGCGGTGTCCTTCATCAACTCGGAGAAGTAAACCCCGTCCAGCTTGGTCTTCACCGTGCCCAGCGGCCCACGATACTCAACGGGGGCATACATCTTCGGATCGAAAGACTCCTGATGGGCCATGCCGCCGGGCAGGTAAATGTTGATGACATTCTTGGCCTTACCCTCTTTGGAAGGGGCCGCCTCGTAGGCTTGGGCTTTGAAAACATCACCCAAAGTCAGCCCAAGCGTCCCAAGCGCGCCAACCTGAAGGAAGTTGCGGCGGGATGTGAAAAATGAATGTTCAGCCGAGTTGCACCAGCGAGGTTGATAGTTGCTCATACGGATTTATTAAATTCGCGTCCTTCTTGTCGACGGAGGCGGGTTCCCACTATTCGATTTCAGCGAAAAAAAGTTGAGATTTCTTCGACCGGTCATGTTTTCTGTCAATCAAGCCGATTGTCCCTCGCCGGGACAACCCGTTCTTCGCCATTCCCAGATCAACTCAAACTTCGTCGCAACTCCCAACTTGAAGGCCTCCGCCATCCGGAGACCTTCCACCCAGAAAATGCGACCGTCGGCCGCTTCCGCCACCAGCCGTCGCCGCCGCTCCGCCGCCGGCACCTTCGCGTTCGTGAACAAGTCCTGCAACTTCACCGACTTGGTCATGCCACTTGGCTGGAAGCGGTCACCCGGGCGCCAGTGCCGCAAAAGAACGGAATGGCCGATTAAGTCGGCATCAAAACGCTCCCGGTTAGTCTTCCTGGGAACCAGGGACCGAGTCGAATGCGGCCGAATTCTCCATTTCACCTCAACCCCAGAAAATTGGATCGGAGGTTTTCCCGCTCGCAAATCCACTCGGAGAAGTGTGGTAGCGGGTTCGGCGGCAGGCGGTGACACGAGATCCACCCGCCCCGTCCCCGCGTTGCTGATCAGCCAGAAGTCCCGCCAAGAATGACGGACGCCGGGTTTCAAACGCAGACGCTCCACCAACTCGAACTCAGGCGGGACGCCCAACCGCGCAAGCTCAAGACCCACAAACTGACGCTGCACCGCTACCGGCAGGCGGTCAAAGGGCGATCCAGCGCCTTTTTGAAGGTGTTGCCGAGCTGTCTCGTGGGCAAACGCTGCTTCTTCGCCCACAATTTCCATCGCCCGCAGCACCACTGGCCCAATCGCCGGTTGAAAGCGTCGTCGCAGCAAAGGCAGCAATTCGCGTCGCACCCGATTACGGAGGATGTCCACGGACTGGTTGGAGGCATCCGCGCGGAATTTGATCTTCTCGGCACCCGCGAACTCAAGGAGTTCTTCTTTGGACCGGTCGAGCAATGGCCGAACCAAGGTCACCGCCGGATCAGCCGGCGAGGCGCTCCGCCACTTCATCCCGGCCAATCCGCCCCCCGCGCCACGCAACAACCGCAGGAAGAAAAGCTCAACCTGATCATCCGCGTGGTGAGCCAAAGCAACCACGCTCACGCCCATCTGCTTCGCCGTGCGAGCCAGGAACTCATGCCGCAGCTGGCGCGCGGCCATTTCCACTGACCATCCACGCGCGCGCGCCAGGCCGGCCACGTCTCCGGCCTCCACCGCGCATTCCAGCCCCAACCGCCGGACCACACGCCGCACGAAGAGCGCATCCGCATCGCTTGCCGCGCCACGCAACTGATGATTGAAGTGGGCCACTGCGAGCGAATAACGATGCCGGACGGCCAGCGTGTGCAGCACGTGAAATAGAACCATCGAATCAACGCCGCCGGACACCGCAACCAACACGCGTGCGCCCTCCGTCAGCAGACCACGCTGCCGCACTGCGGCTTCAACGTGGGACACGAGCGGATGCATGGGCGTATGCTGTGGATCAACGCCCCGCTACTCAAGCGGATTGCCGAGGTGGATCAGGCTAACCAGAGGACGGCCTCTTGCGGTCGCTCATGCACGTGGCGGCCGGGAGCAATCCGTTCTCAGCCTCGGACATTGTCTGATCAAAAAACAAAAGGGCGTTCCCTGCGGAACGCCCTCTTGCGTTGGGTGAACCAGCGTCCTCAGGCCAGGCCGACCTGGTAGCGGAGGAAGCGGCGGACGGTGATCTCGTCGCCGAGGGCCTTGCCCACGGTGGCGATGTGCTCGCGCACGGTGACTTCGCCATTCTTCTTCACAAAGCCCTGCTCCACGAGGCAGACGGTCTGGAAGTATTTTTCGCGTTTGCCCTTGAGAATGTTCGCCATTGCAGCCGCCGGCTTGCCCTTGAGGGCATCGGAGTTGCGCGCGATCTCGTCTTCCTTGTCGAGGACCTCCGAAGGCACCTGATCGCGGCTTACGGCCGTCGGGTTGCCGGCGGCGATTTGCAGCGTGATGTCGCGCACGAGTTCCTTGAAGGCGTCGCTGGCAACGGTGGCTTCCTTGCCCGCGCCCACCTCCACGAGCACGCCGACCTTGGCACCGGTGTGGATGTAGGCGGCGAGGAGGCCGTTACCGGTCACTTCCCAACGGGTGTGGCGGTTGATGCGGATGTTCTCGCCGATCTTGGCGACAGCGGCGACGCGGTCGGGCTCGAGGTCAATCGAGGGGTTGCCGGCAATCTTCTTGGCCAGCTCGTCGCAGAAGGCCTTGAACTGGTCGTTCTTGGCAACGAAGTCGGTCTCGCAGTTGACTTCGAGCAGCACGCCCGCCTTGGAGCCGGGGGCAATGTGCTGGGCGATGACGCCTTCGTTGGCGGCGCGGTCGGCCTTCTTGGCGGCACTGGCAACGCCTTTCTTGCGGAGCCAGTCGACGGCGAGGTCGAGGTCGCCATTGTTCTCGGCAAGGGCTTTTTTGCAGTCCATCAAGCCCGCGCCGGTCATCTCGCGGAGCTTGCCTACAGTTGCAGCGGTAATCTCAGGCATGTTCGTAGTGCGTTGAAAATTGAATGATGAAATGGAAAGAAGCGGGGCGCAGCTGACCGCGATCCCGCTTCGTTGAGTCTAAATTAGGCGGCCGGGGCGGCGGCGGGAACCTCCGCAGCGGGTGCAGGCGCCGCTTCCGGCTCCGCAGCGCGGTTGCGGCCGTGCTTGGCCTCAAACTCGGCGCGGGCTTTGCCGCAGGCTTCGGTCACGGCGGCCAGGATGAGGCGCACTGAGCGCAGTGCGTCGTCATTGCCGGCGATTGGATAGTCCACGAGGTCGGGATCCGCGTTCGTGTCCACGATGGCAACGATGGGGATGCGGAGCTTGCGGGCCTCGGCCACGGCGTTGTGCTCGCGCTTGACGTCCACGACGAACATGGCGTCCGGCATCTTGTCGAGGGAGCGGAGGCCTTCGAGGTTCTTGATGAGGCGATCCAGCTCGCGCTGGAGGGCGGACTGTTCCTTTTTGCCGTATTTGCCGGCGGAGCCGTCGGCAAACATGGTCTCAAGCTTCTTGTAACGGGCGAGGGACCGCTTGAGGGTCTTGTAATTGGTGAGGGTGCCGCCAAGCCAGCGCTCGGTGACGTGCATCTGCCCGCAGGCCTTGGCGGATTCCTTGATGGCTTCCTGGGCCTGTTTCTTGGTGCCCACGAAGAGAACGTTGCCGCCGCCGCGAACGAGGTCGCCGAGGTATTTGCAGGCGTCCTGAAGCTGCTGGGCCGTCTGGCTGAGGTCGATGATGTGGATGCCGTTCCGCGCCTCGAAGATGAAGCGCTTCATCTTGGGGTTCCAACGCTTGGTCTGGTGGCCGAAGTGGACGCCCGCCTCGAGCAGTTCCTTGATACCGATGGTCATCATGTGTCTGTCTGGTTCCGATTGGTTGCAAGCCGTGGCCGCACTGGGCGGCAGGCCATCCCGCAGAACTCGGGATTTCAACTGGTGTTACGGTGGCCGCCCTCGCCCACACGGGCACGGGCTGTTTGTTTTAAGGCCGTTTTTCTTCCGCCGTTGCGGGCGAAAGAGAGCGCAACCTAGCAGCCGACGGCTTGGTGGCAACCCTATTTTTCCCCCCAACCAGTTGGGCGGCTCAGGCAAATTCGCGCTCCCGCTCCCGCACCGTCAGCACCGGACAGGGGGCGTGGCGCACGACGCGTTCCGCCGTGCTGCCCAGGACGAGATGCTTCAAACCGGTGTGCCCATGCGTGGCGATCACGATCAGGTCGGCATCCGTTTCCCTCGCCGCCGCCGCAATCTCTTCATAGGCGGGTCCCAGCCTCACCAGGCTTTGGCAGGCGAGGCGGGGCGGAACTTCCTTGGCGGCAAATTTCGCCAACGCCGCACGCGTGCGCTTCACCAACTCGCGGTTGGCCTCCTCCATCGCCGGCGGAATGATGATGCTCTCCGGGTAACGCACCGGCTCCGCCACGTGCACAAGGACGAGTGCAGCCCCGAACTGCTCGGCAAACCGCACGGCATAGCGCAGCGCCTTGACCGAATGGTCGGAAAAATCGACGGGCACAAGGATGCGCTTCAGCCGCAGAAACGACGGCACCAAGTCGATGACCGGAGCTTCGGAGTTGTCGGGGGCCAGTCGAGCAGCTCGGGGGCGGGCTTTGGTTTTCATAAGCGTCCTTTGATCGGGTTGTCGCAAGGAAAGGCTAGCCAGAAATCCCCCACCGGCTGCGCGCGGTTTGCCCAAGACGCCCCGTCGCTTGCCCTCACCAGAGCCAGTGTCTTGGCTCTTGGTTAGATGATGCGCAGCACCACACCGCCAACGTCCACCCCGAATAATCGCCCTCCGGCTTTGCACCGCCGGCCATATCGGCCACCAACCGCCGCAGCGCATGAGGAAATCTGCGCATGATCAGTTTTCGTCGGCCCAGCCACTGGGCCTGCACCTTGGCCGCCTCATAGCGGGCCAAGGACATGGCCCAGGCCGGCTCCACGGGTATCCCAGCCGCCCCGCGGTGCAGGAATTCGACGAAAGCCTGCGCATCCTCACCCGGGCGCTCGCCCGGAGGCGGGCCTTGGATGGCATAATCCTTGAACAGTTCCACGAATCGCATCCCGAGCACCCGGCGAGTCAGGGGCAGCGCCAGGCCCACCTCCCCTAGGCGACGCGTGCGCAGCAGGCGCGCGAACTGCCGAAGCTGCTCAGGGGGCAGTGACGCCAAACCTTCCGCGGCCACGGTCAAACCTTCGCGCGCAGCCACCTGCGCCGGGGCGGCAAAGAACTCCTCCCGGAACCCGCGGTCCGTGCAGAGCCGGGCGAAGAGCTGCTGTTGACGGGCTAGTTCCATCGCTTGTGCTGATGCCCGAGCGCCCGAGCCCGCTCCACCTCTTGGAGCAGGTGGCCGAGTGCCGGCAGGTTATCGTCCCGTTCCAGGCAAAGGCAACGCACCGGAGCCCGCGTCACGACGGCGTCCAGCAGCTCCCACATGCTTTCCGCGACCGGCTGCGACCGGCTTTCCACGAGGCGGCCCTTGGATTCGCGGCACCCGGAGAAGTGCACCTGCACCACGCGTTCGAGCGGCAGGCGGTCCAGCAACGCCTGCGGATCGCAGCCTAGCACCGGCGCGTTGGCCGAGAGGTTCGCCAGATCCAGCAGCAATCCGCAGCCTCCGTGGCCCAATACTTCGCTAATGAACTCGGCAGGATCCATCGTCCCCCCCGGCCAGACCAGCGGCGCAAACACGTTTTCCAAGATCAACGGGGCCGCGATCGCGCGGCGGGCCGTGACGATGTTGCGCTTCATCACGTCGATGCCCTCGCGGTTGAACGGCAGCGGCGCGGGTTGCGCAAGCGTGATGCCCCCGGCGCGGGTGAAACCGATGTGCTCGCTCCACCAGGGCGGGCTCAACTGCTTGATCAGCCGGGCGACCTTTTCCAGATACACCGGATCCAGCCCCTCCGCACTGCCCAGCGAGAGGCGGCCGAAATGCGGAATCAGCGTGAAATGCTCGGACAACACCGCCAGCTCGTTCTTCCGCGCGGGTGGCGCATCGATGTAGCGGTCTCCGTCAATCTCCAGAAAGTCCACCTCCGGCTGCCGCTGCAACAGCTCCGCGCGGAACGGCTCACGATAGGCCAAACCCGCGCCCAGCCGCGGCAGGTTGGCGAGCAGGTTCGTGATTTCCGTTTTGCGGCCCATGCTGTTCAGCGCGACGCCGGCCCGCGCGAAGGCCGGCCGCTTCCGCGCGCGCTTGGTGAGGAGTTCAAGGCCGGAATGTTCCGCGCCCCCTGCCCGATCGCCAAGAAAAATCCCGTTGCCAATCAATTCTGCCCTCGGAAGTGTTCCCCGCCTATGCGCCCGGTGCACCCGTCAACTTCACCTTGGTGCGCGGTCGTCGGCTGGGGCCGCAAGCTGGGGCTGGTGGTAGGGGTGTTGGGAGCGATGCTTGGCGCCAATGCCCAGCCGCGCGTGGTGCTTAACGAGATCCACTTCGACCCGGCGGAAAAAAAGCCGCTGGAGTTCATCGAGCTGCACAACGCGAGCACCACCGGCGCGGCGCTCAACGGCTGGCAACTCGGCAAGTTCCGCTTCGGCCCCACCGTCATCGTGCCCCCGGGGGGCTTCGTGGTGGTGGCGGCGGACCCGGCGGCGTTTCAGAAGGCGTTCGGCTTCGCCCCGCTCGGGCCGTTGCCGGGCAAACTCAAGAACGAGGGCGAACGCGTCGCGCTGCGCGATGCCGCCGGGCGCATCGTGGATGAAGTCCGCTATGACGTGACGCCGCCGTGGCCGACGGCGACGCTTGGCGGCGGCTCCTCGCTCGAGCGCGTGCATCCGAATTTCGCTTCCTCGCTCGCCAGTTCGTGGCGCGCGTCGGGCTTCAAGCTGGATGGCTCCATCGGCAACAAATCCCCGACGCCCGGCAAAACCAACTCGGTCTTTTCCGCCACCCAACCGCCAGCCGTCGAAGCCATCGCGCACGCCCCGCAGCAACCGCGCACGGGCCAGCCCGTCACTGTGACCGTGCGGTTGGCGGAGGCGCGCGGGCACACGGCCAAGCTGCTGGTGCAGGCGGTCGAGCCGGGCAATTACATCCGCAAGTCCGACCCGGCTTACGAGCAGGGCTGGCGGGAGTTTCCCTTGCACGACGATGGCAAGGACGGCGACGCGCGGGCGCAGGACAACACGTTCACGGCCGTGGTGCCGGGTGACTGGCAGAAGCACCGTCGGCTGCTGCGCTACCGGGTTGTTTTCACCGACCTCAGCGGGGGCACCACGCGGTTGCCGAGCGCGGAGGATGAGTCGCCGAACTTCGCGTGGTTCTGCTACGACGGCGTGCCCGCTTGGACCGGCGCGGCGCAACCCGGCAAGACGCCGCCGCTCCAATTCCCCGGCGACTTCCTCACCACGCTGCCCGTGTATCACCTGCTCGCGCGGCACGAGGACGTGGAGCGCAGCCAGTGGGACGGCGGCTACAACAAGCGCCGGCTGCACGGGACCTTCGTGTGCGATGGCCAGGTCTTCGACCACGTGCTGTTCCAGAATCGCGGCCAGGGCAGCACGCATGTCAGCGGGAAAAACAAATGGGGCATCCACTTCCCGCGCGGGCATGAATTCACGCCGAAGAACCACTGGGGCGAACCTTACGTGCGCCCGTGGGATCACTTGAACTTGAGCGCATGCGCCAGCCCGTGGGTGCAGGTGAACCGCGGCATGGCGGGCATGGACGAGGCGCTTTCCTTCCGCGCCTATCACCTCGCGGGCGTGCCCAGCCCGAACACGCACTGGATTCACTGGCGCGTCGTCTCGCGCGCGGAAGAGGCGAGCGCGAAGAGCCAATACGAGGGCGATTTGTGGGGCTTGTATCTCGTCGTGCAGGACCCCGACGGGCCGTGGCTGAAAGAGCGTGGCCTGCCGGACGGCAACACGTTCAGCCCCGAGACCGGCCGCAAGCACCTCGGCGGCGGCCTCCCGCGCGACGGCTCGGACTCCAACCAGTTCATGCACGGCTCGCGCACGACGAAGGCCGAGGAGTGGTGGCGCGAGAACATGAACCTGCCGGACTACTACAGCTTCCACGCCGTCAACCGCGTCGTCTCAAACGTGGACCTCCGCCACGGCGCGAACCACTTCCTCTACCACTCGCCGCACGCGGGTTGGTCGCCGGTGCCGTGGGACCTCGACATGATGTTCATCCCCAAAACGCACTGGCCGGGCATCGTGGATCAGGCGCGTTGCCTCGACCTCCCCGCGCTGCGCCGCGAATACCAGAACCGCGCGCGGGAAATCCTCGACCTCTTCTGCGCCGACAATTCGCCGCGCGGCGGGCAGGTCGGGCAACTCGTGGAGGAGCTCGCCCGCGCCATCCGCCCGGCCGGCCACGAACGCACGTGGGCCGAGCTGGACATGGCGATGTGGAACCACCACCCACGCACGAGCCACAAGGGCGCGTTTTACCAGACACCCTTCGACCAGGGCATGATGGGCGGGAACTTCCGTCGCGTGCTGCCCACGCCGGACTTCAACGGCTTCTGCAAAGTGATTACCGACTTCTGCACCGACACGCGCACGAACCGGAACTACGCGCCGAACGACGGCAACATGCTGGGCTACGGCTGGGGCCATCTCTGGTGGGAATCGCGCGACGCGAACATCCCCGAGCGGCCCGTCATCCGGCACCTCGGCATGGAGAAAAAGGGCGCGCAGGTGTTTCAGATTTCGCCCTTCGCCACGCCGTCGGCCACGAACAGCTTCGCCGCGGTGCAATGGCGCGTGGGCCGCAGCACCGCGCCCGGCCAGCCGGGTTGGGCACCGGGCAAACCATGGCGCTACGAAATCGAGCCGCATTGGGACAGCGGCGAGCTCCTGCGGGTGGACGTGCAAACCAAATTGCCGAAGGAAGCCTTCGCCGAGGCCGGCGTGCTGCGCGTGCGCGCCCGTTACAGGGACAACGCCGGCCAGTGGAGCCACTGGAGCGAGCCGGTGCAATTAAGCGGGAGGTGAGGCACGGGCCGGGCAGGGCTTTGCCATCCGCGCCCTCCCTGACCTTGCTCAATACAGCCGCGTCGCCTCGTCCTCGCGGATGGGCTTCTCAAACTGGTCGCTACTGTATTCGACGCGGAAACGCGAGTCGTCCGCCCGGAGCGCCCGGGTCTGCACCCGCCAAGTGGCCGTGGCCTTGCCTTCCAGCACCGGGATGGGCTGCATCGTCACCGAGCGGCCCACCGCCCGCACCGCCGTTGTGCCGGTGCCGGTGATGAACTCCTGGCTGTCCGGCACGGTGCATACCACGCGGACATTGCTGCCGGGCTGATCGCCCTGATTGGTGACCGTGATGACGTAGGTGATTGTCTCGCCAATCTGCACCGGATCCGCGAGGTCAATGACCTCCACGCCAATCGCGTGCACGCCGATGATCTGCGTCTGGCTCTCGCAGCGGGCGGGCGCGGCCATCGCCCCCGCGGCGACGGGCTTGAACTCCAGCTTGCCGGGCGTCATCACGGTGAACACGGCGCACACCTCGCGGCTCGCATTGGGGCCGAGGTTGATGACTTCCCAGCTGACCGTCTCGCCGAGGGTCGTGCCGCCTTCGGTCGCGCTGGAGAACACCGCCCCGGCCGGAATGGGCACGGTGATTGTCGCGCGCGGCTCCGGGCTGTCGCCCGCGTTGCGCAGGGTGAAGCAGACCCGGAGTGGCCGGCCGGTGAACTCGCGCGGCGGGGCGTGGCAGAGCAGCACGAGCGCGGGCTTCGGCTCGGGGCCGAGGTCGTAGAGGAAGAAGTTGCTGCATGCCTTGGGCGTCACGCAGCGGTAGCGCCGGCCGGCCGAGGTGAAGTTGAATGCGTAGGCCGGTGCGGGTTCCTTGCCCGCCCAGAGCACATCCTTGAGGCAGATCGCCCGGCCGTTCTCGCGGGAGGACATGAACGGCATCCGCTCGCCGACGGGGATGGGCCATTCGATCACCTCGGCGGACTCGGCCGCCCGGAACAGGTCTTCGAGGTTGCCCGCCCAACCCCATTGCGCCAGCACCGCGGCGAAGTCCGGCCGCAGTTTCGGATCGCGGAAGCGGGAGCGCAGGTCGTCCACCGAATACAACGTCGGGGCGAAGCGCGTGGCCGGGTTGCCCAGGCGCGTGGCGCGATGCTGCTGCGCGGTGAGGGACGGTGCGATGAACAGCACGAAGCCAAGCACCAGGCCAAGAGCTCGGGAGGATGCGCGATGCATGGCACAAGGTCCCGAAAAGCCGCGCGCTAGGCGAGCCAATATCTCCGCCCTGCCCCACCGGTCCGGGCGCCGCCCGGCATGCTCCAAGGCCGCAGTTGCCTCCCCCCGGTTCGGGTGATAGGCTCCGCCACCTTTGACAAATGTCTGACCCGAACCGCAGCCCGGATAACGGCAAGAACGACCAGAACGACGAAACGAAGCTGGGTGGCCGCACCACCCTCTTCGTGTGGCTGGGCATCGCAGCAACCATCGCCGTGCTGCTCACGTTCCGCAAACCCGGTCAGACCGCGCCGGAGGTGCTCAGCTACCCCGACTTCATCGCCAAGGTGGAGAACAAGCTCATCCGCAACGGCGTCATCACCTACAACCCGCAGACCTCCGACCTGCGTGAGATCACCGGCACCTACGTCAAGACGGACGCCAACGGCAAGGAGAAGCTCAACGCCAAGGGGGACAAGGATGAGGTTCCCTTCCGCATCCGCATCCCGGTCACCGATCGGATGGTCGAAAAGCTGCTTGAGAGCGGCGCCTTCGTGACCAAGGAGCCCAACACGCTCTTTTGGTCCATGGTCATCAGCCTGCTGCCCATCGTCATCATCGGCGTGTTCATCTACTTCGTCTTCATCCGCAACCTGAAGATGGCCGGCAAAAGCGCGCTTTCCTTCGGCAAGAGCAAGGCCCGCATGCTCGCGAAGGACAAAAACAAGACCACCTTCAAGGACGTGGCCGGCGTCGAGGAGGCCAAGGACGAAGTCGTCGAATTGGTCGAGTTCCTCAAGGATCCGAAGAAGTTCCAGAAGCTCGGCGGGCGCATCCCCAAAGGTATCCTCATGATCGGTGCCCCAGGCACGGGCAAGACGCTGCTCGCCAAGGCCATCGCCGGCGAGGCCGACGCCAGCTTCTTCAGCATCAGCGGCTCGGACTTCGTGGAGATGTTCGTCGGCGTCGGCGCGAGCCGCGTGCGCGAC
>CAZQEW010000039.1:27807-30055 GCA_964591495.1 uncultured Klebsiella sp. | reverse complement strand
TTCCCTCGCGCCTGGATCGCGTGTCGTGACGGATTACCTCAAGAAGACCGGCCTCCAGCCTTACCTGAACAAGCTCAAGTTCAATACGGTCGGCTACGGTTGCACCACGTGCATCGGCAACTCCGGCCCGCTCGACCCAGCCATCGAAGACGCCATCGTGAAGAACGATTACGTCACCGCCAGCGTGCTCTCCGGCAACCGCAACTTCGAGGCGCGCGTGCATCAGAACGTGAAGTCGAACTTCCTCATGTCGCCGCCGCTCGTCGTCGCGTTCGCGCTCGCGGGCCGCGTGGACATCGACCTGAGCTGCGAACCCATCGGCAACGACAAGGAAGGCAACGCGGTTTACCTCGCCGACATCTGGCCCACGCTACAGGAAGTCCGCGACGCGATGCAATCCGCGCTCAAGCCCGAAGTCTTCCGCAAGCTCTACAAGGATTTCGCCGCGCAGAATCCGAAGTGGAACGAAATCCCGTCCAGCACCGGCAACGTGTATGAGTGGGATCGCAAGTCCACCTACATCCAGGAGCCGCCGTTCTTCGAGAACTTCTCGCTCACGCCCGGCAGCATCAAGCCCATCACCGGCGCGCGCGCGCTCGGCATCTTCGGCGACAGCGTCACCACCGACCACATCTCGCCCGCCGGCGCGATCAAAAAGAGTTCGCCCGCTGGAAAATTCCTCACGGACAACGGCGTCGAGTTCGCCGACTTCAACAGCTACGGCTCACGTCGCGGCAACGACCGCATCATGACCCGTGGCACGTTCGCCAACGTGCGCATCAAGAACCTGATGCTCGGTGGCGAAGAAGGCAGCAACACCCTCGGCGCAGACGGCCAGAAGACTTCCATCTACGACGCGTCGATTGCGTATCAAGCGAAGGGCACACCGCTCATCGTGATGGCCGGCCAGGAATACGGCACGGGCTCATCGCGCGACTGGGCGGCGAAAGGCACGAACCTGCTCGGTGTAAAGGTCGTCGTCGCGCAGAGCTTCGAGCGCATCCATCGCAGCAATCTAGTCGGCATGGGAGTGCTGCCGTTGCAATTCAAGGACGGGACGACCGCGCAAACCCTGAAACTCGACGGCACGGAGACCTACGACATCGTCGGCCTCGACGCGAACCTCAAGCCGCAGCAAGACCTCACGCTCAAGATCACGCGCAAGGATGGCAGCGTGGAGAACGTCCCGGTCCGTTGCCGCATCGATACACCCATCGAGATCGATTACTACCAGCACGGCGGCATTTTGCCGTATGTGTTGCGCCAGTTGATTGCGAAGGCGTAGTCCGTGGGGCGCTGGTCTCTCATACGGTGCATGGGAGACCGCGCCTCCGCTTCGTTCGAGCTGGGTAAACGATGACAGTCATGTTGATTCTGTCTTCTATCAAATCAGCTTTGGCTGCCGTATCCGCTCGCTTTTCACCATGCCGATAAAGATCAATTCCAAGCTCACCGCGCAAAAGCTCCTCCCGAAAATCACCCGCCTTTTCGGGCTTTCGGCGGAGAAAATCCTCGTCATCGAGAAGTCGTGGAAGCCCGAGAACGGCACGCCGGTCTTCACGGTGAAGGGCAAATACACCTCGCGTGGCTGGACGGAGTGGACGCAGGGCTTTCAGTTTGGCTCGGCAATTCTTCAGTTCGATGCCACGGGTGACGAGCGGTTCCTCCACATCGGGCGCGAGGGCACGCGGCGGCACATGGCGTCGCATGTCTCGCACATCGGCGTGCACGACCACGGGTTCAACAACGTCTCGACCTACGGCAACCTGTTGCGCCTGATGCGCGAGGGCCGCATCCCGCAGGACGACCGGGAGCAGGACTTTTACGAACTCGCGCTCAAGGTCAGCGGCGCGGTGCAGGCGGCGCGCTGGACGAAGCTCGCGGACGGCACCGGCTTCATCCACAGCTTCAACGGCGCGCACTCCCTCTTCGTGGACACGATTCGCACGGTGCGGACGTTGGCGGTGGCGCACCAGCTCGGTCATGTGCTGATGGGCGAGCAGGACGCGAAGATTTCGCTGCTGCAACGGCTCGTGGAGCACGCGCTGAACACGGCGCGCTACAATGTCTACTACGGCGAAGGCCGTGACGCCTACGACACGCGCGGCCGCACAGCACACGAGGCAGTGTTTAACGTTGAGAGCGGCGTCTTCCGCTGTCCGAATTCTCAGCAGGGCTACGCGCCGTTTAGCACCTGGACGCGTGGGTTGGCGTGGGCGGTGTGCGGGTTTGCGGAGGAGTTGGAGTT
>CAZQEW010000039.1:0-27707 GCA_964591495.1 uncultured Klebsiella sp. | reverse complement strand
GCCGCCACCGCCACTGCCGACTTCTACCTCGCCAACTCCTGCGCCGACGGCATCCCGATGTGGGACACGGGCGCGCCGCACTTGCACCGGCTGCCGGCGAACTACCTGAGCAAGCCCGCCGACCCGTTCAACGCGCATGAGCCGGTGGACAGCTCCGCCGCCGCCATCGCCGCGCAGGGTTTGATTCGCCTCGGTAATTACCTCATTGCGAAGGGCGACAAGAAGAACGGCGCGCGCTACCGGCAGGCCGGCCTGACCGTGGCGGACACGCTTTTCTCCGAGCCGTATCTCTCCACCAATCCGAAGCATCAGGGCCTCATCCTCCACTCCGTCTATCACCGCCCGAACGGCTGGGACTACATCGCGCCCGGCCAGAAGGTGCCCAACGGCGAAAGCTCCATGTGGGGAGATTACCACGCGCTCGAACTCGCGCTGCTCCTGCAACGTGAGGCCAAGGGCCAGCCATATCTGACCTTCTTCGGCTGCGTGCCGAATTGAGGCAGGCTCGGAGCTTGAGAGGACGGGGCAAGCTTGGCAGTTGCACCCTGGTCTGGGTTTGCGCCTGATCATGAACCATTGGTGTGTTGGCATGAAGCTTTGTGGCTCCGCGGTGCCATGGTTGTGCCTTCATTGCCTCGGCCAGACCAAATCCTAGCCAATCCTTGAATAGTCATTTGTCTACCCACGTCAGAACACCACCCGATATGCGATTTCCGGCTTTGCTTTTGGTAAGCTCCGCACTGGTTACTGGTCCCGCTCTGGCTAAGGACGCTCCGTTCCGCACGGCGGAACAGCGTTTTGCCGATCTGGCGAAGGCCGAGGAGCCGAGTTTCCGCCGGCATGTGGTGCCGCTGGTGAGCCGCGCCGGCTGCAACGGCCGCGAGTGCCACGGGGCGTTCGCGGGGCAGGGGGGCTTCCAGCTTTCCCTGTTTGGCTACGACTTCGACAAAGACTTGAAGGAAATGACGCAGGATGCCGACGGCGGTGAAAAGGAACTGCGCATCAACAAGGAGAATCCGGCGAAGAGCCTGTTGCTGACCAAGGGCACGAACGAGGAGGCGCACAAGGGCAAGGAACGCTACAAGAAGGGCTCGTGGGAATACAACTTGATGCTCAAGTGGATTCAAGCCGGTGCGAAGTCGGACGTCGAGGCCACAGGTGAGTTTGGCCGGCTGGAAGTAACGCCCAAGGAGATCGTCTTCAAGCGAGCCGGTGAAAAAGTGCAGCTCCGCGTGCTGGCGCACTGGAAGGACGGCACGGTGGAGGATGTCACGCAGCTGACGCGTTTCCGCTCAAACGATGACTCAGTGTCCACGATTTCTCCGACTGGACTCGTCGAGGCGAAAGACAAGGGCGACACGCACATTGTGGCCTTCTACGACAACGGCGTGCATCCCATTCCCGTGATGCTGCCGGTCTCGGACAAGGTCGGTCCCAAGTATCCGCAGGTTGCCTCCGCCTCGAAGGTGGACGAATTGGTCATCGGCAAGCTCCGCAAGCTGGGCATTGTCCCCAGCGAAACCTGCACAGACACGGAGTTTCTCCGCCGGGTTTCCCTGGACTTGGTGGGCACATTGCCGACGCCAGACCAGATCACCGCTTTCTTGGCGGACAAATCGCCGTCCAAGCGTGCGGCAAAGGTAGATGAACTACTCAAGACCCCCGCCTACGCCGCCTGGTGGGCCACCAAGCTGAGTGACTTCCTTGGGAATAACCCCCGCACCTTGCGCGGCAACGCCGCACAGAACAACGGCGAGCGGTTTAGTCGCCAGTGGTATGACTGGCTCGCGCATCGCATTGCGAAGAACGAGCCCTACGACCAGATGATGGCCGGGATTATCCTCGCCACGGGTCGCACCAAGCCTGAGCAGACCTACGAGGAGTTCGCCCGCGAGATGTCGAGCTACTTCCGCGCAGAGAACCCGGCGAACTTTGTGGAACGGCCCAACATGCCCTATTTCTGGCACCGGCAAAACCTCCAGAAAGCCGAGGAGAAGGCGCTGGCGTTTTCCCACAGCTTCCTCGGTGTGCGCATCGAATGCGCCCAGTGTCACAAGCACCCCTTTGACCAGTGGACCCAGAACGACTTCAAGTCCTTCCAGGCGTTTTTCGAGGGCGTGAACTTCGGCAGCAAACCCGGCGTGAAGGGCAGTGACGAGAAGGTCACCTATGCCAGTCTCACCAAGGAAATCCGGGAGGCGGTCCCGCCTGATCCCAAGGGCGGCAACAACCAGAAGGCGTTGGGCGCGGAATTTGAGAAGCGCGTCAAGGCCGGTGAGCCGGCGCCGTGGCAGGAGGTCTACGCCATGAGCCGCGCGCCGGCCAAGCTGTCCGAACGCGAGATTGAACGGCGCAAGAAGCAAAACCCAAATTTTGACGGCCGGGTGCTGACGCCGAGGATCCTCGGGGGCGACGAAGTTCACCTCACCGAGTATCCCGACCCGCGCGCCCCGCTGATGGAATGGCTCCGCAGCGCCAAGAACCCATACTTCGCCAAGGCTTGGGTAAACCGCGTCTGGGCCAGTTATTTCCACCGTGGTTTGGTCGAACCCGCCGATGACATGAATCTCGCCAACCCGCCCGTGAACGGGGAGTTGATGGACTACCTCGCCGACGGATTCGTCAAAAACGGCTACGACATGGCTTGGCTCCACCGGGAGATCTTGACCAGCGCCACCTACCAGCGGTCATGGAAACCGAACGACACGAACAAAAACGACGAGAAGAACTTCAGCCGCTTTGTGATCCGCCGACTTCCCGCCGAGGTCGTCGTGGATGGCATCACCCAGGCGACGCTCGCGACCGAGCGCATCGGGAAGTTCCGCGATGAGATCGAAATCCGGGCCATCGGACCCAACGCCAACGCCGGACGCGGGGGCAAGGGCGCCTCGAACTACTCGCTTAACATCTTCGGCAAGCCTGTGCGCGAGACCAACTGCGACTGCGAGCGCACCACCGACCCAACGCTCCTTCAGACGCTTTTCACCCGCAATGATCCCGAGTTGCTCAACGCGCTAGAGCAGTCGCGCGGAGGGGCTTGGATCGAGGAGATTCGCAAGGCGACCAGCGCGGCCGGCAGCGCCGGTCGGAGCAAGGCTGAAATTGCTTTGCTGGAAAGCACGGTCCGCAAGTTGGAGGCAAAGCTGAAGGATGCTCCCGCCCGACGTGAGCAGTTGGAGACGGAGTTGAAGCGCGCCAAGGAACGGCTGGCCAAGCTACAGCCTGCCGCTCCGGTCAAGCCTGCTCCTGTGACCAGTTCTGATGACTATATCACCCAGGTCTTCCTTCGCACCGTCAGCCGCCCCCCCACTGCGACGGAGATCGAGAAGGCCCGGGCTGATATTGCGGCGGCCAATTCGCCGGCCGAAGGAGTCCGAGAACTGCTCTGGGCGATGCTCAACACGCGGGAATTCATGGTAAACCATTGACCCGGGCAACTCGCCTTAAGTGCGAACTAGAATCTACCAGTCGGTCGAACTAAAACCTAAACACAACATGTCCACCCATATAAACTGTGACGGAGTCGCCCGCCGCGACTTCCTGCGCGTCGGCGCACTCGCCGGAGTCGGCCTCAGCCTCAGCGATTACTTCGCCCTGAGCAGCCGCGGCGCGGTCAGCGAGGCCAAGGGCAAGGCCGCGATCTTCGTTCGTCTCGGCGGCGGCCCCAGCCACATGGACACCTTCGACCTCAAACCCGAAGCGCCGGACACGCATCGTGGCGAGTTCAAGCCCATCAAGACCAATGTCGACGGGGTGATGATCTCCGAGCACCTGCCCAAGCTCGCCAAGTGTGCCGACAAGTTCGCCATCCTGCGCGGCGTCAGCCATACGCTCGCCGCCCACGAGCTGGGGACGCGTTACATGAACACCGGCAACCGGCCGCTGCCCTCGCTCAACTACCCGCACTACGGCGCGGTGGTCTCCAAGGAACTGCGCGGCACGGAATACCTGCCCAGCTTCGTTGCCGTCCCGAACCTTGGCGAAAGCGCGACGGGTTACCTTGGCGTGGAATACGGCCCGTTTGAGACCGGTGGCGCGCCGACTCCCGGCAAGGCCCTCGAAGTGCGCGGCCTCGCCCTGAAGAACGGCGTCACGCTCGATGACGTGGACCGCCGGCAAAACCTTGTCCAGCGTTACGACAATGCCTTCGGCCAGTTTGGCAAGGAGGACAAGCTCCTGGCCGGAATGGACCAGTTCGGTCAGAAGGCCTACGCCATGATGCGCTCCACCAAGGCCCGCGAAGCGTTCGACGTGAGCAAGGAATCCGAGAGCATTGTGAACCTGTTCGGGAAGGACACCTTTTCGCAGAGCTGCCTGCTCGCCACGCGCCTGATTGAGAGTGGCGTGCGTTTCACGAGTGTGAGCCTTGGCGGATGGGACACGCACAGCGACAACTTCAATGCGCTCAAGAACCGCAACCTGCCCACGCTCGACGCCGGCCTCAGCGGCCTGTTCAACGCGCTGGCCGCCAAGGGCCTGCTCGAAACTACCGCCGTCTTTGTGACCGGCGAATTTGGTCGCACGCCCAAGATCAATCAGCGTGGGGGGCGTGACCACTATCCGCGCGCGATGTTCTGCCTGCTCGCTGGCGGCGGCATTCAGGGCGGCCAGGTGGTCGGCGAATCCGACGCCAAGGGTGAGGGCCCGAAGGACCGTGCCATCACCCCCGACGATGTGGCGGCGACGTTCTACCGTGCGCTGGGCATCGACTCGCGCAAGGAATACCACACGCCCACGGGCCGCCCGATCATGATTGTCCGTAACGGCACGCCGTTGAAGGAATTGATCGCCTGATTGGGAGTGAGTCCTTTTCAAAGCCGCGCGGTAAGCCGCGCGGCTTTTCTTTTCCCCGGATTGAATTCCAACTTGCCTGTGCCAAGCTCGCCGCGATGAAGCGCATTTTTGCCCTGCTGTTGGCCTGCGGGCTGGTCGTGTGGCTTGCGGCCTGTCAGAAGCCGGCCGCCGCCCCCGGCCTGGCCCCGGTTGGTGATCCCACGGAGTCCGGGCGCCCGCAGCCGAAGCTGCCGACCGTCAAGCTTTGGCTTGGCGCGCATGAGGTCGTCGCGGAGGTTGCGCGCACGCCGATGGAGCATCAGGTGGGCATGATGTGGCGCACCAACATGGCGGAGATGGAGGGCATGATCTTCATTTTCGACGAGCCAGACCGCCGCTCGTTCTGGATGCGTAATACACTCGTGCCGCTGGACATCGCGTATCTGGCTTCGGACGGGGCACTGCTGGAGGTCCACGCCGGACAGCCTCGTAACGAGGCGCCGTTGCCGTCGGAAAGCGACCGGGTCCAGTTCGTGTTGGAAATGCGGCAAGGCTGGTTCCAGCAACACAACGTAAAACCCGGCATGGTCATCCGCACGGAAAAGGGCAGCCTTGGAGAAACCTTTCTCCGCCGCCGCTAGAGTCAACTTGACCGGGCAGGCGGCGTGCTCAGTATTGGTTAAGGACGTCGATCAACTGCCGCAGACGCCCGTAGCTCTTCCGATTGAAACCGAAGGCGACGCGCTGGAGATCCAGGTGATCCGAGTCTTCCGTCTCCTCCGGCGTGGGTGGAATGACGTGGAACGGCTCACCGGTGATTATGTCAGCGAAATCCTCGTTGAGCGCATTTAGCCCAGTGGGCGAGGGCGCGTGCCTGAGCCGGATCACCAGCAGGTCGTGCACAAAGCGTGTCGAATGGAAGTTGCGGTAGAAGCGGGCGATATGCTTGACCGCTTCGTCCACTTTGTCGGTGATGTGATAGAGGCCCGTGTCCTCAGGACAGATCAGCTCGTTGCGGAGCAGGTGTTCACGCACGTTCTTGTCCCACGTCTTCCAGTAGGTGCCGCCGGTGCGGTCGACCAGCACCAGCGGCATGAGTTGGCTCTTGCCGGTCTGCATGAGCGTCAAAGTTTCGTAAGCCTCGTCCATGGTGCCGAAGCCGCCGGGAAATAGTGCGATCGCATCCGAGTGGCGGATGAAGGTGAGCTTGCGGGTGAAGAAGTATTTGAACGTGATCAGCTTTTTGTCCTCGGCTATCACGGGGTTGGCTGCCTGCTCCCATGGCAGACGGATGTTCGCGCCGAAACTCCGTTCCACGCCTGCACCTTCATGTCCGGCCTGCATGATGCCGCCACCGGCACCCGTGATGACCATGAAGCCCGCGTCCGCGATCATGCGCCCAAATTCCACAGCCTGCTGATACTCGATGGATTCGGGGGCTGTCCGCGCTGAGCCGAAAATGGTGACTTTGCGTTTGCCGGAATAGGGGGCAAAAAGTTTGAACGCATACCGTAGTTCGCGCACGGCGGTTTGGATCACCTTAACATCGCCGCGGTCCTCGACGTCGTGCAGCAGCTTGAGCGACTGCGCGATCAAGTCAGCCACGAGCTCCTCATTGTGGCCGCCGCCCTTGCATGCGATCAGCTCGCGAATTCGGCGGTCCAATTCCGGGTTTGAGGAAGTGCGTGTTTTGCGTTCCATGGCAGCAAAATATGCAGGGCAGGGGGGAAACGCAATCCGCCTCCCAATGGCGACAGTTCTCGGTTGACGTTTCTCGGGTAGGCATTAAACAACTGCTCCGGCTCAGTCTTATCGCAGACATAAACAAAACCGAAATGTGAGACGCGAGTCTTCGCTGGGCTTGCGAACAGACGGGTAGCTGAACTAAACACACACCGTCGAGACCGTTCCGGCGTGCGACTAAACCTGAGAAGACAATTTACATTGCATAATTGGCCGACACCTGTGTGAAATAATTCACAAGTCGCGGTCAACGATTACTCACCTGTCCCATGTCAGACATTTTCCCGAAGTGGACGAACAAACTGCCGGCGATGATTATCGTCGGGGGCTTGCTCGTCGGTGGCGTGGTCACTGCCGGGGTGACCTACTACTTCACGCCGAAGTATTCCCGGGTGGGCTACACCCCGGTGCAACCGGTTGCTTTCAGCCACGCTATTCATGCCGACCAGCTTGGCATTGACTGCCGCTACTGCCACAACGGCGTGGAGAAGTCCTGGTATTCCAATGTGCCCGCGGCCAGCACCTGCATGAACTGTCATAACCAGGTGCTCAAAGACGACCCGAAACTCGCCCTCGTCCGGGAGTCCGCGGCAACCGGCAAGCCCATTGCATGGGTGCAGCTACACAAGACGCCTGACTACGTTTATTTCAACCACTCGGTCCATGTGAACCGTGGTGTCTCCTGCGTCCACTGCCATGGCCCGGTGAACAAGATGGACGAAGTCCGCCACAGTAAATCCTTGGGCATGTCCTTCTGCCTTGAGTGCCACCGAGACCCGGCGGCCAAGATTCGTCCCGTTGACCAGGTTTACAACCTTGACTGGCAGGCCCCTGAGGGCTTTGCCAAGAAAGAGGGCGCGAAGCTGGTCAAGGATTGGAACGTGCACCCCGGCGAGAGCTGCTCTGTCTGCCACCGATGAAAGCCATTCCCCCTGTCTGCCCCGAGCCTGAAGTCGGGCCGCAATACTTCCGCAGCCCTGAGGCGATGGCGGATTCAGCCCGGCTCCAAGAGTGGGCCGAGCTCGAATTCCCCGCCGGTGCCGCCGAGTTGACGGTCGCCGAATCGCGCCGCGACTTCATGAAGCTGATGTCCGCCTCCTTCGCGTTGGCGGGCTTCGGGCTGACTGGCTGCCGCCGTCCGACGGAGCACATTTACCCCTTTGGCAAGCAGCCGGAAGGCTACATTCACGGTGTTCCGCAGCACTACGCCACGGCGATGCCTACGCGCACCGGTGCCGTTCCGCTTCTCGCGAAATCCAACGACGGCCGCCCGACCAAGGTCGAAGCTAATCCGCTGCATCCGGACAAAGCTGGCACCGACCAGTTCGCGCAAGCCTCCGTCCTCGGCCTTTACGACCCCGACCGAGCGCAATACTTCCGCAAGGCCGGCAAGACCGTGAAGCGCGAGGAGGCGCTCGACGCCCTCAATGCGCTGGGTAAGTCCCTTGCGGCGACCGGCGGACGCGGCCTCGCCATCATCGCCGAGAGCAACAGCTCTCCCACCCGGGCACGCTTGCAAGCGGCCATCGCGGCCAAGTTCACGAACGCAGTCTGGGCCACGCACGACGCGATTGACTCCAGCATTCACACGGAGGCTGCGAGCGTCGTCGCGGGCAAGCGCGTCACCCCTTACTTCAAGTTCGATCAGGCCAAGCGCATCCTTTCGCTCGACTGCGATTTCCTCGGCGGCGAAGACGAAGCCGCTCGTTACACCCGCGACTTCGCCAAGGGCCGGAAAATCTCCAAGCCCGACGCAGCCAAGCAGGACGACCTCATCAACCGGCTTTACGTCGTGGAGTCTTTGATGACGCTCACCGGCGGCAGTGCTGACCATCGGCTCCGCGTTTCCCCAAGCCAAGTCGCGGCTATCGCGGCGCAACTCGCGGCGGAAGTGCTCAAACAGGCCGGCGGCTCGGCCTCGCTCAACACCGCGCAACTGGCGGCCGGCGCGAAGGTGGACGCCAAGTGGATTACTGAGTGCGCGAAGGATCTGGTCTCGCACAAAGGTGCGTCGCTCGTTGTGGCTGGTCAGCGCCAACCGCTCGCCGTCCACGCCCTCGCGCACGCGATGAACGAAGTGCTGGGCGCGTTCGGGAAGACAGTTGAACTGCACGACGCCCCGGCCGCCGCGAAGCCACTCGCCGCTGCCGTTGGAGCAGAAACTGTGATTGTGCTCGGCGCGAATCCAGCACTTACCGCCGCCGAAGTTTGGGCTCAGATTTCCAAGTCCGCGAAGACCATCGTCCGCCTCGGCTACCACGAGGACGAGACTGCTTCCGGAGCCGCGTGGCACCTGCCCGCCGCGCATTACCTGGAATCTTGGGGCGACGCCCGCACGAGCGACGGCACGGTCGTCGCCATCCAACCGCTCATCGCTCCGCTTTTTGGTGGTCTGACCGAGAGCGAAGTCTTGGGTCTCCTGCTCGGCAATCCGACAGCGAATAGCTACACGCTTACTCGCGAGACCTTCGCCACCCTTACCGGCGGCACGATTGACGAGGAGAAGTGGAAGAAATTCCTGCACGACGGCTTCCTCGCCGGCTCGAAGTCGAAGGCGGTTTCCGCCGCGCTTAACTGGGCTGCGACCGGAGCCGCAGTGGCGCAGGCCGCGGTTGCTCCCGCGCCCGCGAAGGAGAAACTTGAAGTCATCTTCCACCGCGACTACAGCGTGGATGACGGCCGCTACGCCAACAACGGCTGGCTACAGGAGCTGCCGGATCCAATCACCAAGATTGTCTGGGATAACGCCGTGCTCGTAAGTCGCGCGACCGCCGAGGCTCTCGGCGTAAAGAACAATGACATTGTGACCATTTCGGTTGCGGGTCGCACGGTGGACGGCGGCATCTGGATTCAGCCCGGCATGGCGGACTTCACGCTCGGCTTGGCGCTGGGCTACGGTCGCAAGTGGGGCCGCGTCGCCAGCTTCGACGGCGGCACCGTGGGCTTCAACGCCTACGCGGTTCGTCCGCACGGCGCGGGTTTTGTGACCGGAGCCGCCGCGAAAGCCACGGGCCGCAAGCATGAGTTCATCTGCACTCAGGATCACTGGACTCTCCACGGCCGCCCGGTAGTGCGCGAGGCGAACGTGGATCAGTTCCTCAAGAAGCCGGACTTCGCGAAGAACTTCGATCTCGATGCCCATACGGATTTCCTCGTCAAGAATCCCGATGGTTCCATCAAGAACATATACGAGCACCCCTACAAATCCCATCCCCAGCTGGCGAGCAAGTCGCATCAGTGGGGGATGGTGGTGGACCTCAACGCCTGCACTGGCTGCTCGGCCTGCGTCATCGCCTGCCAGAGCGAAAACAACATCCCCATCGTCGGCAAGGACCAGGTTTCCAAGGGCCGTGAAATGCATTGGATGCGGATTGACCGTTACTACGCGGCCGACCCCAAGAAGAAGCCGCAGGGCGGAACAATCGATGCCTTCCTGAGCAATGCGGTTGGCACGCAGGGCAACCCTGACACCGTTAACTTGGTCGAGCGCGACGAATTGCAGGCCACGAAGAAATGGATTGATGACCCGCAGGTCGTCACCCAGCCGATGATGTGCCAGCACTGCGAAGCCGCGCCGTGCGAAAGCGTCTGCCCGGTTAACGCGACCGCGCACGACGACGAAGGTGTGAACGTGATGGCTTACAACCGTTGCGTCGGCACCCGGTATTGCGCCAACAACTGCGCATGGAAGGTGCGCCGGTTCAACTTCTTCGATTACAACAAGCGGCCCATCGGCGGTGGCAAGATGGCGCAGGAATGGTTCAAGATGGACGTTGGTCTCTACAAAGGCCCCCTTGCCACCCGTCCCGGCGACGAAGTGGACATCGTTTCGCTCGCCCGCAACCCCGAAGTCACCGTCCGCATGCGCGGCGTGATGGAAAAGTGCACGTTCTGCCAGCAGCGCATTGAGGCCGCGAAAATCAGCCAGAAGGTCAAGGCCGGCGCCGGCAACGACGTGGTCGTAAAGGACGGCGCAATTCAAACTGCCTGTCAGCAGGTTTGTCCCGCTGGAGCCATCACCTTTGGCAACATCTTGGATCCGAACAGCGCGGTCTCAAAGCTCAAGCAGCAGGACCGCAACTACACGGTCCTCGGGTTCCTCGACAACCGGCCGCGCACGACCTACCTCGCGCGTGTTCGCAACCTGAACAAGGCGATGCCGGACGCGCACAACCGCATCTGGAGCCTCGAAGAATACAAGGAAATCAGCCACTCTGACCCCTTCCAAGCCCACGGTCACGCTCCCGCCGGTGAGCAGAAAGGGGCCAAGCACTAATGAGCGCCGCCGCTGAACATCACGCCCCGACTTCGGTCAAGATCGCCCCGCCGCCCGCCGAGCTGGAGCGCGAGCCCTTGGTGCTGCAAAATCGCAGCGTTGGCTGGATTTCCGACCACATCGCCGGCATTTGCGAAGGCCCCGCCCCGAAGTGGTGGCTGCCCGCGCTGGTCATGAGCGTCTCGTTGATGACGATGATGTTCGGGTGCATAGCCTACCTCATCGCCACGGGCGTCGGCGTCTGGGGTTTGAACCAGCCTGTCGCGTGGGCGTGGGACATCACGAACTTCGTCTTTTGGATCGGCATCGGCCATGCCGGCACGTTGATTTCGGCGATCCTGTTCCTGCTCAGGCAGAAATGGCGCACCTCGGTAAACCGCGCCGCTGAGGCGATGACGCTCTTCGCTGTCGCTTGCGCTGGCATCTTCCCGCTGATTCACGTCGGCCGCATCTGGTATGCGCTCTGGTGGCTGCCGCCTATTCCGAACAACTACGACATCTGGCCGCAGTTCCGCTCGCCGCTGCTCTGGGACGTGTTCGCCGTCTCAACCTACGGCACGGTTTCTCTGCTCTTCTGGTATACCGGCCTTATCCCTGACCTCGCCACGATGCGCGACCGCGCCACGAGCAAGGTGAAGAAATTCCTATATGGCTTGTTTGCATTCGGGTGGACCGGTTCGAACCGCCACTGGAGCAACTACGAGAAGTGCTACCTGCTGCTGGCTGGCCTCTCGACACCACTGGTGCTCTCCGTGCACTCAATCGTGTCGTTCGACTTCGCCGTCTCCCAGCTCCCCGGCTGGCACACGACCATCTTCCCGCCCTACTTCGTCGCGGGTGCCGTGTTCTCCGGCTTCGGCATGGTGCTCACGCTGCTCGTCCCGCTCCGCACGCTCTGCAAGCTGGAAGACATCGTTACCGTCCGGCACGTGTCGCTCATGTGCAAAGTCATCCTCGCGACCGGATCCATCGTCGGCTACGCCTACGGAATGGAATTCTTCATCGCGTGGTATGGCGGCAACCCCTACGAGCTGGCCGCGTTCAAGAACCGCGCGTTTGGCCCCTACTGGTGGAGTTACTGGTGGATGATTTCCTGCAACGTGATTTGCCCGCACCTCTTCTGGTTCAAGAAACTCCGCGAAAACATGGTGTTCGTCTTCATCGTGAGCATCTTCGTGAACATCGGCATGTGGTTCGAGCGGTTCGTCATCATCGTGACCTCGCTGCACCGCGATTACCTGCCTTCGAGCTGGGGCTACTTCCGCCCCACCTGGGTGGACGTCTGCACGTTTATCGGGAGCTTTGGCCTGTTCATGACCCTCTTCCTCCTGTTCATGCGTTACCTGCCGATGATTGCCATCTCTGAAGTGAAGGGCGTCACGCCGCAGGCTGACCCGCACCACCCGCTCGGCGGTGCGAAGCACGATGGAGGGCACCACTGATGAACGCTTACGGAATCATGGCCGTGTTTGACACGCCTGCCGACGCGATGCACGCGGCGGAGAAGGTGCGTGACGCGGGCTACACCAAGTGGGATGTCCACACGCCGTTCCCCGTGCACGGGATGGACGCCGCGATGGGCCTCCCGAACTCCAAAGTCGGCTGGTTTACCTTTCTCGGTGGCGTCACGGGCTACACCACCGGCATGCTGATGATCTGGTGGATGAACGCCTACGACTACAAGATCGTAATCGGTGGCAAACCCATGTTCAGCCCGTTTTTCAGCTTTCCGGTGAGCTACGAGTTGACCATTCTGCTTTCATCCTTTGGTTCGCTCTTCGGCATGTTCTTCCTCAACCGCCTGCCGCGCCTGCACCATCCGTTGCTGAACAACCGCAAGTTTTGCGCGGGTGCCACCCACGACAAGTTCATCGTTGTCATCGAGACGGCCGACCCGAAGTTCAACGATCAGGAAACCCGCAAGCTGCTCGTCTCAGCCGGCAGCAAGCACATCGAGTTGGTGGAGGACTGATCCATGCGTTACTTCTTCGCTTTTCTCGTGGGCTTTGCCCTCCTTGCTCTGACCGTTTTTGGCATTGCCGGTCGCCGTGGTGCTGACTTTCGCAAGCCACCGCTTGAGATCTTCGATGACATGGTCCGGCAGGACAAGCTGCGTCCCCAGGTTCCCAGCAGTTTCTTCCTCGATGGTCGCAGTTCACAGCCCCATGTAGCCGGCACCGTGGCCCAGCGCATCGGCGACAAGAAAAACGACGCCTGGCAGGGTAGCGCACGCAACACCGGTCGTGTTCCCGGAACTACCAACTTTGTGGCCACCATCCCTGTTCCCGTGACGGCCGAACTCATGGCCCGGGGGCGCGAGCGCTACAATATCTCCTGCCTTCCCTGTCACGGTGCCATCGGCGATGGCAATGGCATCACCAAGAAGATCGGAGCCATGCCCGTCGTGGCGAACTTGCTTGATAAGAACGCCATCATCATTCCGGACGGTCAGGTATACGACATCATCGCCAACGGTAAGGCCCCTAACATGCAGGGCTACGCCGCCAATATCGAAGTCAACGACCGTTGGGCCATAGTCGCCTACGTCCGCGCCCTGCAGCGCGCGCGCTATGCGACCTTGGACGAAGTTCCCGCCACCGACCGTGCCACGCTGAAGTAACGCCATGACCTCGCACGTTTCTCAATATTTCTCCGGCCTGCGCGGGCGGCTCGCCGCCGTGGGGCTCGCGGTTCTCGTCAGCCTGGTGTTCGCAGGAAACTGCTTTGGTGCCGAGACGAAAGCCGAAAACAAGTCCGCTCCTAAGGCCGAGGTGAAAGCCGATGCGCACGCCGGTCACGACCATGGAAAATCCGAGTGTGCCGGCTGCTGTGGCGCCGATGCCCCATGGCAAAAGCGGTTCGGCTATGCATATCTCACGGCTTACATGTTCTGCCTGAGCTTCTGCTTGGGTGCGCTGTTCCTCGTCATCCTCAACCACCTCTTCGACGCGCAGTGGATGCTGCCCATCCGCCGCTTTCTGGAACACATCGCCTGTCTCTTGTTCCCGACCATGCTCATCCTGTGGATTCCCATTGGGCTGCTCGCCCCGGAAATCTATCCTTGGTTCAGCATCCCTCACGGCACTGATCATGCCTTGGACGCAAAGTATCCGCTTTTCACGAAAAACGCGTTTTACGGCGTGTCAGTTAGCCTGTTCCTAGTTTGGGGCCTCATCGCCCATGGCCTACGTAGCGCTTCGCTCGCGCAGGATAAAGACGGTTCCGCAACGCACACCCGCACGATGCGGAAGTATGCTGCCGCGGGCATCTTCGCCTTCGCCTTCAGCCTAACAGGCGCGGCGATCTTCTGGATGAAGGGCCTCCAGCACCAATTCTTCTCCACCATGTATGGCGTCGTTTATTTCGCCGGCAGCGTGTGGGTAACGGTCATCACCACCTATTGGCTGATGCTCTACTTCAAGAACCGGGGCGAGCTGAAGGACGTGGCCCGTGAAGTGAGTTTCCACGACTGCGGCAAGCTCTTCTTTGCCTTCACCGTCTTTTACGCCTACATCCACTTCAGCCAATACTTCCTCATCTGGAACGGCGGCATGCCCGAGGAGACCTTCTGGTATGTGCTCCGTGAAAAGGGAAGCTGGTGGTGGGTCGGCCAGTTAACCATCTTCGGCCACTTCTGGATGCCTTTCCTGCTCTTGTTGCCCATCCATCGCAAGCTGAATCTAGCCTTCATGAGCGGTATGGCGGGGTGGGCGTGGCTGTGCCACTACATGGATCTTCAGTTCAACATCGGTCCGGTGCTCTATCCGGATGGCCTTCACTTCGGCATCTTCGATGTCTTGAGCCTCGGCACCATCCTTGCCGTGCTCATCTTCCGCTTCACCAGCGCCTTCAACGCCCACCCGCCTTACCCGCAGCGTGACCCGCGCGTGGCCGAGGCCATGGGAGTATATGTCGAACCCGCCTCCAGCAAGGTCGCCCATTGATACACACCATGAGCTGCTCCGAATCTCAAGACACTTGCTGCTCTCCCTCTTTCCGGTCCAAGGCCGCCTACTTCTTTGGCGCACTGGTTGTCATCCTGCTTGGGGTGGGCATCAACTCCATGCTCCAACGCTACACGGAGACCGGAGCCAGTGCCGCGCGCGAAGCCCGGGCCAAAGAGCGGGCCAAAGCCCTGGCCGATGTCCGCCAGGTGACTGCCGTCGAACTTGGCTCGACTGCGGTTCTCGACCGGGCCAAGGGTCAGTATCGCATTCCCGTCACTGCTGCAATGGAACTGACAGTGAAGGATTATCAAGCCAACGCCGCTGCCGGCCGGGCTGCGTTCGTGGCGCGAATCGAGAAGATCACCGCGCCGCCGCCCAAGGCACCCGAGAAGCCCAGTGCGTTTGAATGAGGTGAACTAAAGACGATGCGCCCACTTTCGGATGCTTGGACCGACCCTCAATTGAGTCGTTATTGAATCCGCGCACTGCGCTCCCTTCGCGGGAAACCCAGAAATGACCACCGTCCACCCCAGCAGTCATACCGCCCCTGGCACTGCGCCCACTGCCGTGCAGGTCGAGGCGGCTTCGCGGCTGCCGGTTCTCTTTCTCTCGTTCAGTGGTATCGCGTGGCTGTTCGCCGGTGCTCTGCTGGCCCTGTTGGCAAGCGTGCAGCTCTACAATCCGGCCTTTATGGAAGGCTGTGCGTGGGTTACCTATGGTCGCCTCCGTCCGGCTGCTGTAAATGCTTTGGTCTACGGCTTCGCGCTGCAGACCACGTTCGCTTTGGCGCTTTGGCTGATCGCCCGTCTGGGGCGGGTGGAGCTATCCGCCCCGCTCGGCCTCACGGCGGCGGCCAAATTCTGGAATGTAGCGGTAACCGTTGGCGTGTTTGGCATTCTTGCCGGCGAAGGGTCGGGCCACGATTTTCTGGAGTTTCCGCTCTACGCCGCGCTGCCCTTGTTTGCCAGTTACGCCGCTTTGGGGGCTTGGGCTTTGGTTGCGTTGCACCGGCGGACTGAAAGAAAGCTGTATGTTTCCCTGTGGTTCGTGCTTACAGGCCTGCTGTGGTTCCCGTGGATCCTCTCCACGGCACAGGGGTTGTTGCTTGGCTGGCAGGTGCCCGGCGTGTTGCAGGCCGTGGTAGCCGGCTGGTTCGGACAAAATCTGCTGCAGGTGGTCCTCACCGGGGCAGCCTTTGCGGTGCTGTTCTACTTTGTTCCCAAGGCGGTCAATCAACCTCTGGCCAATCCCAGTCTTGCGGCCAGTGGGTTCTGGCTGCTCCTCTTCTTGGGCGGTTGGGGTGGGCTTTCGCAGTTGGCCGCCGTGCCAGCTTGGATTCCTGCCGTGAGCGGCGCGGCAAATTACTTGGTCATCGTTCCGGTCTTGGCGTTGCTCGGGTGTCTTTGGCAAACCGTAAATGGCAGGCTGGCCGATGCTTGGAGGGTGAACGGCCCCTTCCGCTTCCAACTGGTGGCCGCTGGCCTGCTCTTGGTGGTGACCCTGACCAAGGCAATCCTCGGCGGCGCAGTCGCGCAGTTTACCTTCGTCACGGTTGCCCATAAGGAAGTCATTGTGCTTGGTGTCTTTGGTCTAGCGGCGCTCGGGGCGCTGCACCACATTGTTCCGCGCTTGACCACCGGGGAGAATGAACTGCCTTCTGCCGGCCTTGCAGATCTCGCGTTTTGGGGAGCAGTGCTCGGGGTTTTGGGCGTGGCCATCGGGTTTGCGTCCGCTGGGCTTGGACAAGTGGCGGTCGGTGCAGACGCCAGCAAGGATTGGGTAAAGGATGGAGTGGTTGGGATCGCCGGCAACTTGAAGGCCGTCACCGCCGGTTACGCCGCCATGGCTGTTGCCGCACTCGCTTTTCTGGCCAATTTTGGACTCGCAGTCCGTCGCTGCTGCGCCGCCTGCTGGGGAGGTGACCGATGAGATACGGACCGATCATTGGAGCGGGTGCCATGATTTCGCTCGCCTGTTCGTGGGCTGCGTTGGTCATGGCGCCGCAACTGCAACTGGGTGCGCTAGCGCCTGCCCCAATTCCGAACACGGCCGATTTTCACCCGGCTACCCGTCCGGGCTTGGCTGCCCAAGGGGCGGAAGTCTACCGCTCACTCGGGTGCCAGCAGTGTCACACCCGCCAGGTGCGCCAGACGGCCATTCTGTTCGGAGCGCGCCTAAATGAGCTTGGCACCAACGGTGTGAATCTCTCGGTGCCCGGCAGTGGCCAGACAAACGTGGTCAACTTGGATCTCTTATTTGCCTTGGCCAAAGCCCGCCCGGACTTGGCCATCAACCCCGTCCAGATTCCGTCAACGCTCGCTGGCGATACGAACATCGCTCCAAAACTGGACCAGTTTTCAAAGGATCTCGCGCTTTTCCGGCGCAACGATGAGAAAGCGGGAATTGTCCGCCCCGGAACAGGCCCATCGGTGAACGAGCTGGCGGGTAAACTTCCTGCCGAAGTCTTGGTGAAGGTATCACCCGAGGCCGCGGAGCGCGCGGTGAAGCTCTTAAGCGAGGCCGGCGGCAAGGCTGAACTGGTGATTTATAACTTGGGACCGGACATTGAACGCGGTTGGGGGTCGCGCCGGAGCGTTGCCCGGGATTACGTAAATGACAATCCGGTGTTGTTGGGCAATGTCCGGGTTGGACCTGACTTGGCGGGCGTCGGCTCGCGTGCGCCGGAAAAGTTCGCCGCCCCGTGGAAGGCAGCAACGACGAATTTGGCCGTCGAGTTTGAGCAGCGCCTTTTGGTCCACCTTTATAACCCCCGGCTGCTGGCAAAGGATTCCATCTGTCCGTCAGCCAGCTATCTCTTTGAGAGCAAGCAGCCGAATGCTCGTTATTCGGGGCAGTCGCTGAAGTTGCCCGGCAACGATGCCCCTGTCTATCCAAAGCACAATGCCTACGCGCTCGTCGCATACCTGCTGACTCAGCGTGGCGACATCGGCTTGCCCGAGGCTCCCGTTCCTGCCTTGGCGGCAAAGACTTCTCCCGTGAAACCATGAGTCAGAACAAACCCAAGACCGTCCCCCAACTTACAGAAGCCGAGCCGACGGTGGCTGCCGGCGGGGGCAACGCTTGGCCGTTTGTCATGCTCGCGGTGGTCCTCTTCGGCTGTTTTTTGCACGTTGAAAACTCCGGTGGCGCGTTCCGATCTGATGTGTTCCAGGCCGGTATGAAAGTTCCTCCCCCACAGGCGGATGAGCCGCCGGAGGTCAAGAGTTTCAAGAGCGGGGCCATGCTTTACGCGGCCTGCGCTGGCTGCCACCAGCCCAATGGCTTGGGAAATCCGGGTCTGAACTTTCCGCCTCTCGCCGGGTCCGAATGGGTTACCCGTGAAAAGCCGGACCGCTTGATCCGCATCATTCTTGATGCGATTGAGGGGCCGATTTCGGTGGCTGGTAAGAACTATGACAACCCGGCGATGGTGCCTTTCCGAGATACGCTCTCCGACCAAGCCATTGCCGACATCGCCACTTATGTGCGCGGAAATGCCGACTGGGGAAACAAGGCAGGCCCGGTGACAGCCGCGCAAGTTAAAGCCATTCGAGATGCAACCGCTAGCCGCGGTGGAGCGAAGTGGCGCGTCGAGACCCTCGAATCGGTGCCGTGACGTGGTGGCCCAGTGGTGGGAGTTTAAATCCTCTCAACTCTCTCTTACCCAAGCTGACCGTTCAGGTCACCCCCGGGGCAATTTGCACCTCTCTCATTGGATTTAGTCCGCTGCCGAACGAGCGAGTAGAGCTTGGCACTCCGGACAAATGCGAGGTTGGATGCTCTTGTTGACGGTTGGTTGCAGCAGATTTTCAATCGGCCGCCAGTGTTCCTGATCATCGCAGTAGCTTTTGCACCCCGGGCAGTAGCGCAGCGCGCCGCGTAGTTCCCCGATCTCCTTGTGCAGGGTCAACATCCGTTGTGCAGCCCTGAGCTTGGCCGCGAGTTGTTCCCGGTCTAATGGCTTGCTAATGAAATCATCTGCGCCAGCGTCCATCGCCTCGAGATAGCGCATTTTGCTGTTCATGACGGTCAGGAAGATCACGTAAACATAGTGGCAGACTTGTGCCTCGCGAATGCGGCGGCACAGGGTGGGGCCGTCCATTTCAGGCATCACCCAGTCCGTAATGACGACCTCAGGGGGGCTCTTTAGAAAAGACTCCAGGGCCAATTTTCCGTCACCGGCCTCAACGACTTCGTGTCCCAGGGCATCGATCGTGTGTCGGAGTATCTCCCGGGAAACCGGGTCATCTTCGGCTAAAAGTATGCGCATGAGCGGAGGATGGCGGGGCCATGGGGCAGGGAAAAGGCAAAATCTGCACAGGTGAGGAATCGGCGCAGGTGAGAAGTTGCTTGTATGCAAGGCGAGGCACGATAGTATATACGTATACGTAATAATTGGCTTGATTACATGAGTGCCCAGCAGCTGTCGGTTGCCTTCTTTCTTCAGATGTTTGTCATTCTGCTTGCCTGCCGGATGGTGGGGGAGGTGGCGAGGCGGTTTGGCCAACCATTGGTGATTGGGGAGATGGTCGCGGGGGTTCTGTTGGGACCGTCGTTATTTGGCCTGCTCGCACCGGGCTCGCAGGCTGCGCTTTTCCCTGCGGACTCGCTGAAGGTTTTATTCGTAACAGCTCAGGTCGGCATCGGACTCTACATGTTCTTTGTCGGGATCGAGTTTGATGAGCAACTATTTCAACGCGAATTCAAGGGGGCAGTTGCTGTCTCATTGGCGGGAATGGTGGTTCCGTTTGCGTTGGGCGCATTGTTGGCCCCGTGGCTGATGAAGACACCCGGCCTGTTCGGTGACCAGGTGCGTGCCCACGAGGCGATCTTATTTTTGGGTGCCGCCATCGCCATCACGGCGTTTCCCATGCTGGCGCGCATCCTGTATGAGCGCGGTTTGACAGGGACCACCCTGGGAACCCTCTCACTTGCCGCAGGAGCCATGGGCGACGCCGTTGCCTGGTGCGTCCTCGCCGTGGTCTTGGCGAGTTTCGGCGGCGGGATGGGATTGGCGGTGAAGGCAATTGGCGGTGGCTTGCTCTACGCGGGACTGATGCTGACGGTGGGGCGAAGCTTGCTGGCCCGTTTGGGTGCCAAGGCGGAGCGCGACGGACGGCTTACGCCGTCCATGCTTTCCACCTGTCTGATGCTGCTCATGGTTTCGGCGTGGGTCACGGATGCAGCAGGCATTCATGCTGTTTTTGGGGGATTCCTGCTCGGCGTGGCGATGCCGCGCGGCTTGTTAACCCGGGAGCTTAAAAGGGATCTGGAGCCGTTCACCGTGGTGTTCCTTTTGCCGATGTTCTTCACCTATTCCGGTCTGAATACCCGCTTGGATTTGGTCAACAGCCTCGAACTGGTGGGCTATGCCCTCGTGATTCTGGCCGCATCATGCTTGGGGAAATTTGGGGCTTGTTGGGCGGCGGCTAGGGCGACGGGTTCGGAAAACCGCCTGGCATTGGCCGTCGGAGCGCTCATGAATGCGCGTGGGATGATGGAGCTCATCCTGCTAAACATCGGACTGCAAAAGGGGATCATCAAGCCGCCGCTGTTCTCGATGCTAGTGCTCATGGCCGTGGTTACGACGTTGATGGCGTCGCCAGTGTTTGAGCTCGTGTATGGGCGCTACGCTCGGGCAAAGGGCAGGGTGGGCGAGCCGCATCCGGACGAGTAGGGATCCACTGGCATTGAAATACCATCCCGGCTACCGCACCCTAAGTGCGTCTTGCATATGAATGTCGCGCTTGCGCAGCTAAACACCACGGTTGGGGATCTTACTGGTAACGAAGCGCGGATTCTTGCGGCCTACCGGCGGGGTGTGGAGGCGGGGGCGGAAATGGTGGTTTGTCCTGAGTTGGCCATTACCGGTTATCCTCCGCGCGACCTTTTACTCAAGCCACACTTTGTCACCCAAAATGTCGCAGTGCTGGAACGCTTGGCCCAGGCGACGCGTGAGGTAGGCCTGCTGGTGGGGTTCGTGGGGCGAACGCACGGCAAGCCGGGAAGAGGTCTCACGAACTCGGTCGCTTTGCTGCACCATGGCAGAATCGCCGAAGTCCGGACCAAAATGCTGTTGCCGACGTATGATGTCTTCGACGAGGACCGCTACTTCGACGCGGCCGAAGTCAATGCCCCCTTCACTTTCAAGGGACGCCGCATGGGCGTGACCATTTGTGAGGATGCCTGGAATGACGAGGACTTCTGGCGTGACCGCCGTTATCGGCGTAATCCGGTGGTGGAGCTCGCCAGCGCAGGGGCGGAAATGATCTTTAATGTGTCCGCTTCGCCCTGGCATGTGGGCAAGAACCGCACTCGAGAAGCGATGTTGGCCAGTCTTGCGGCCAAAACCAACTGCCCGTTGCTTTATTGCAACCTCGTCGGCGGAAACGACGAGCTAGTTTTTGACGGGGCGAGCATGGCGTTCGATGGACAGGGGCGGCTCACCGCACAAGGCGCATTGTTTGAGGAAGATTTTCTCCTGCTGGACACTGACAAATTGCAGCCTGTGGCACCGTGCCCAGGGGGGGAGGATGAATTTGCTTATCGTGCCTTGGTGTTAGGTTTGCGTGACTACCTCCACAAATGCGGATTCCAGTCGGCGTTGATTGGGCTGAGCGGCGGGATCGACTCAGCATTGACCGCGGTGATGGCCGTCGACGCCTTGGGGGCGGCGAATGTTCGTGGCATATCGTTGCCATCGCAGTTTTCATCTCAAGGCAGTCTCGATGATGCACGGCAATTGGCTGAAAACTTGGGCATACGCTACGATGTGATCCCCATCCAACCCGCTTTTGCATCGGTTAAAGAACAGCTTTTGGAGGTCTTTTCAGGGCGGGCAGAAGACACGACGGAAGAGAACGTCCAGGCCCGCCTTCGCGGCGTTATCCTGATGGCCATGTCCAACAAGTTCGGCTCTCTGCTGCTTACAACTGGCAACAAGAGTGAGCTGGCGGTGGGCTATTGCACTCTCTACGGCGACATGTGCGGCGGGCTGGCAGTGATCAGCGATGTGCCCAAGACCATGGTTTATCGGCTCGCAAAGTGGGTCAATCGCGAGCGAGAGATTATCCCGACTGCTTCCATCACGAAGCCTCCCAGTGCAGAACTGCGCCCGAACCAGACCGATCAGGACTCCTTGCCGCCATATGACGTTCTGGATGCGATTCTGGAGGAATACGTCGTGAAATGCCATGCGGTGGCAGAAATCATCGCCGCCGGCTACGACCCAGCAGCCGTGCACCGAGTGGTAAAGCTGATTGATGGGGCCGAATACAAGCGGCGACAGGCAGCCCCGGGATTAAAGATAACGACCAAAGCTTTCGGGGTGGGCAGAAGAATTCCCATTGCTCAGCGTTGGCGTGAGGTCGGGTGAAAAAGAAAAACGGCCGACGTTGCCGTCGGCCGTTCGAAGATAACTGGACGGAAGAATTACTTCTTCTCGTTGGAGCCACCGCACTTCTCGCAGTTCTTGCCGTTCTTGGCGGCTTCGACGCAGCAGGCGTGCGAGCAGGCCTTGCCATCCTTGGCGGCCTTGGCGCAGCAGCCACCCTGCTTGCCGGGAGGCGTCTTCTTCTTGTCGCCCTCAGCAGCGATGGCGAGGGAGGCGGAGAGCGCCACGGCAAAAGCCACGGCGGTGAGCACTTTGACGAACTTCATAGGTTGTCCTTTCTTACCGACTTTTCCAACTAGTTGGTCCGACCATGCCGCCAACCGCTACCCGCACCATGCTGGCAACGCGGCGACATTGGTATAGACGCGGTGATGCTTGTCATATTCGGCTCTTGGTGTCCATTCGAATTTGATCCCCGGTGAGCATGCTTCGATTCGTTGGCCAAATGAGGACGACAGCATGGCGAGCCTCAAAGCCCAGTGGGATGGTCCACAAACGTCCATGGAAGCTTGAATTCGTTGGAGAGATGTTCGGCGAGGGCTTTTACGCCAAAGGTTTCGGTCGCGTAATGGCCCCCGAACATCACGTTGAGCCCCAGTTCTTCCGCCAGTGCGTAGGCCCAGTGCGGCCCCTCACCGGTGATGAAAGTGTCCACACCTTCGGCCGCCGCTTTTTTCAATTCTGACCCCGCCCCGCCGGTCACGATGCCAATGCGTCGGCAGTCCGAAGAGCCGCCAGGCAGCAGCTTGGGGGTAACGCCTGTGGCATGGCTCAGACGATGCATCAGTTCATCACGGGCAATTCTGCCATTGGTTTGGAGGCCAATTTGCGCCCCCTTCTCGAAGAAAAAGGGCCGAAGCCGCTTGAAGCCCAACGCCGTCGCGAGCCTAGCATTGTTCCCCAGCCGCGGATGCAGATCGAGCGGAAGGTGCGAGCTGTAGATGGCAAGGTCATGAGTCATTAACAGGCGCTGCAATTCGCGCCGAGGTCCTGTCCATGGGACGGTATCGCTCCAAAAGAGACCGTGATGCACGATCAGCAAATCCGCCCGGGCAGCGATTGCGAGCCGCACCGTAGCAAGACTGGCATCCACCGCGGCAGCCAGCCGAGTGACACGCCCGCCATTCTCCACTTGGAGGCCGTTATGGGCTCGGTCCCAGTCTTGGATTTGACTTGTGCGTAGGACCTGATCGCAGCGGCGGACAATTCGAGCAAGGGAGGCGGTAGCCATGGGCAGATTGGACCACAACCCGGCTGCTCAGGTAAAATCGAATGCGCAGCCGCGGATCCACCGAACCGCCGTGCATTTCAGTCTTCTCAATTCCACAACCCGTCCGCAATCTCGCCGCCGTGACTAGTCCGCTTGCTCTGCTTCTCTACGAGCGATTGCTTCCCGGCAGCGCGTTGGGCAACAAGCTGCGCGACGAAGGCTACCGCATCCTGCATGTTTCAGATTTAGCCACCGCCGTGGCTGTCGCGACCAAGGAAAAGCCTTTGGTTGCATTCGTTGATCTCGAGTGGAAGACGAGGGACGCGGCCACCGCGATTCGAGCCCTCAAGGAAACTCCCATCACGCAGCACCTGCCCATTCTCGCCTTCAGCAGTCCGCGCCATGTGGAATTGCAGGAGGCAGCCCTGGCGGCCGGTGCCACCATCATCGCGAGCGACGAGGCGATTCTCGCGCAGCTGCCTGCCATGCTGGATCAGGCCATGCTCGTCGACTAATGACCCTCAGTCCCGAGCCTGAGATGCCCGGAACCATTCCACGAACTTGGGTATGCCAGTCTCGATCTTCACTACTGGACTGTAGCCCAGCTTCGTGCGGGCTTTCGTGATGTCAGCGTAGGTGATGGGCACATCGCCGGGTTGCGGGGGCTGGCGGTCAATGACGGCGGTTTTCCCGAGGGATTTTTCCAGCAGCGCAATCAGGTAGTCCAGCCGCACGGTCTGCGATTCGCCGAGGTTGAATACGTCGAAGCCAAACTCCTGCCGCGTGCAGGCAAGGATGCCGTCCACCGTGTCGGTCACGTAGGTGTAGTCGCGCGCCGTCGAGCCGTCGCCAAAGACGGGAATCGCCTTCCCGGCACTGATGAGCGAGGCGAATTTGTGGATCGCCAGATCAGGCCGCTGCCGCGGGCCATAGACGGTAAAGAACCGCAGCATCGCGATGTCCATCCCATAAACGTGATGATACACATGGCCAAGCGCCTCGCAGGCAAGTTTGCTGGCGGCGTAAGGCGAAATCGCGCTGAAGATCGGATCGGCCTCGCTGAACGGCACTTTCGCGTTCACGCCATAGACCGACGAGCTGCTGGCGATGGTGACTTTGCGAACCTTCCGAGCCCGGGCGGCCTCGAGCAGGTTCACCGTGCCCTCGACGTTCACGCGCTGGTAGAGGGCGGGTTGTTGCAGACTGGGGCGCACCCCGGCACGCGCGGCGAGGTGGATGACCTGGTCAATCCGCGCGGAGGCGAAGACCTCCTGAACCGCCACTGCGTCGGTAAGGTCACCGTGGACGAAGGTGAAGGGCAGGGCGAGGGACTGGAGGCTGCGGAGGTTGGCTTGCTTGATCGCTGGCGAGTAGAAATCGTTCAAATCATCAAAGGCCCACACGGCGTGGCCGTCGCGCAGCAGCCGCTCACAGACGTGCGAGCCGATGAAGCCGGCCCCGCCGGTGACAAGAATGTTCATGGCGGGAGCGTATGTTTCGGCCGCCAAGCGCAAAAGTTCAAAGTTGCTTGCGATCAGTTCACCCCGCTTCGAGTGATGGCCCGTGGTTTACGGGTTGAATTCGGATGGCGAAACCGGAACATCCCCTCATGGCGAGCACGCAAAAAGAACAGGTGGCGGCGTTTTATGAAGCCCACCACAGCCGCGGGAAATATGACTATTTCTATGGCGGAGATGACCGGAAAGAACTCTTCGTTCGGCTCGTCGGCACCGGTCGTAAAGTGCTCGAAGTCGGTTGTCGGTCCGGCAACCTCACGCAGCACTACGTCAGCGGCAACCAGGTGACCGGCGTGGACATTGATCGCGCCGCGCTAAAACTGTTCGAGGAGCGGCTTGCCTGCAAAGGCCACTGGATTGACGTGGATGAGGAACCGCTACCCTTCCCCGACAAGGCCTTCGATGTCGTGGTGTTTTCCGAAGTGATGGAACACGTTCGCTTTCCGCAGAAGGCGCTGGGGGAGATTCGACGTGTGCTCAAGCTGGATGGGCGTTTGGTCGGCTCAGTGCCCAATGCTTTCCGGCTGCGTAATCGGTTGCGTTTCCTGGTCGGAAACCAATACGAGAGCGACCCTTCGCATCTGCGGCAATACTCGTTCAGCATTTTGCGCCGCGAGCTGGAGCCGCACTTCCGCGAGGTGGAGATACACCCCGTTTCCGGGCATCTGCTCGGCGGTGGCAGCACAGGGATCCCCGTGTTTCCATGGCTGCCCTTCCGCGTGCGGGCGTTGTTTGCATTGGACTTGGTTTTTGTGGGGAAGCCGAAATGAAGCTCGCGCTCCTCCGCCGGCAATTCGCCGCCACCGGCGGTGCGGAGCTGTATTTGCAGCGATTGCTGAAGGCGCTGGCCAGCGCCGGACATGAGCCGCATCTCTTCGCCGAGTCATGGGACGGGGAAGGGCGGATGGACGGGGTTCAATTCCATGCGGTCAAAGTCGGCGGGGATCGAGCCGTGCGGGCGACGCGTTTCGCCGATGCGGTGGCTGTCGAGTTGACGAAGCATTCCTTCGATGTGGTTTTCAGCCTGGAACGCACCCATGGTCAGGACGTTTATCGTGCGGGTGACGGGGTGCATCGCGTCTGGCTCGAACGCCGCCGGCAGTATGCGCCCTGGTGGCGGCGGCTCTTCCTGCGCAACGGCGGCTTTCACCGCAGGATGATGCAGCTGGAGGCACGGACCTTCGACCCCGTCAACACCCGGCACATCATCGTGAACTCCGAAATGGTGCGGCGAGAAATCCTGGAGCACTTCCAGTTCCCCGGGAACCGCATCCATCTGGTTCGTAACGGCATTGACCTCGACCGCTATGGACGAGGCCAACGCAGCGCCACCCGCGAGCGCTTCGGGATCAAGCCCGACGACACGCTGCTGCTGTTCGTCGGTTCCGGCTGGGAACGCAAGGGCCTGCGTTTCGTGCTGCGTGCTTACCATCGGCTCAAGGCCCCGCGCGTGCGGTTGCTCGTGGTGGGCAAGGGCAAACCGCCGCTGGCCGTGCCCGACGGCGTTATCTTCGCGGGGCCGATGAGCGACGTGGAGAATGCCTACGCCGCGGCCGACTTGATGGTTTTCTTGCCCATCTACGAGCCGTCCTCAAACGTCGTGGCCGAGGCGCTAGCCTCCGATCTTCCTGTCGTCACCAGCTCGCTCAACGGCGCCAGCGAAATCATTACCCCGCGCAAGAACGGCACCATCATTGCCGACCCGCGCGACACTGAAGCCGTCGTGGACGCGATCCGCTTCTGGATTCTCCAGCGCGGTCAGGCCGAGATGCCGCCGAAAGAGGAGTTGAGCCTGGAGCGAAACGTAGAGGAGACGCTCGCGGTGCTGGAGCTGGCCGCCCGCGAGAAGCGGCGTTAGAGGTGCGCGATGAAGATTTCCTTCTGTCTCATTACGCTGAACGAGGAATCCAACCTCCCGCGCTGCCTCCGGAGCCTTGCCGATTTGGCGGACGAGATCGTCGTGCTTGATTCCGGGAGCACGGACGGCACTGAGCGCATCGCCCGCGAGTATGGCGCGCGCTTCGAGCATCAGGACTGGCTCGGCTACGTCGGCCAGAAAAACAAAGTGTTGTCGCTCGCGACGCACGAGTGGGTGTTCAGCATTGATGCGGACGAAGAACTTTCTCCGGAACTCCGCACGGAGATCCGCCGCATCAAGTCCGCCGGGTCGCCAGCCGATCTCAGTGGCTGGTCCATGCCGCGCTGCGTGCTCTATGAAGGCCGGTGGATTCGCCATGGGGATTGGTATCCCGACCGCCTCGTGCGGCTGTTTCGCCCTGACCGCGCCCGCTTTGCGGGCGGCAAGGTCCACGAGCGGCTCGAATTGGACGGGTCTGTCCAAGCATTGTCGGCCGATCTCTACCACCACTCTTTCAAGGACGCCGCTGACCACTGGGCACGATGCGAAAAATACGCCCGGCTCTGGGCCGAGACGCAGCACGAGGCGGGCAGGACCGCCGGCCCGCTCGCGCCGTTCACCCACGCAGCTTTCCGGTGGTTTCGTGGCTACGTGCTCAAGCGCGGCTTCCTCGATGGCCCGCAAGGCTGGCGCATCGCTGGTTTCTGCGCCCGGGAAGTCGCCTTGAAATACCGACTGCTGCGCGAACTGAGTCGGGGCAACAGACGTTAGCGCATAGCATGCCGAATGGCCGGGATTTTTCCTTTGAATCCCATGTGTTTCCCGCCAAAGTCCGCGTCCTTTCGGTGGATTTTGCCGCCGGAAGCTGACTGCTGACCGCCCATGAAGCGCACACATCACTGCAACGAACTGCGCCCGGAACACGCCGGGCAAATTGTCACTTTGACCGGCTGGTGCCACTCCCGCCGCGATCTCGGCGGCGTCCTCTTC
>CAZQEW010000038.1:0-30203 GCA_964591495.1 uncultured Klebsiella sp. | reverse complement strand
GCAGTGACGCGGACTGCGTCGCCCCCTCTCCCAGCGGGAGAGGGACGGGGTGAGGGAGAAAGCTCACGTCAGCCAGTCGGCCCCGCCTTGTCCACCGTCTCCCCTCCCACCACTCCGGGCCGCCCATACTCCGGCAATGGCTTCGGCGCACGCTCTTGAAGCGCCTGCCAGATAGCCTCACGCACCACCTGCTTCTCCCGGCGCAGCCGCGCGTTCCAAAAACGCATCACCTTGATGCCTTTTTCTGCCAACCCAGCATCCCTCTCCGCATTGGCTTGCAAGTGCTCCGGGTGACCGTGCTGCGAGCCGTCCAGTTCGAGGTTCACCTTCGCCTCGGGACAGTAGAAATCCAGAATGTGCGATCCCACCGGCACCTGACGACGGAACTTGTAAGCCGAAAAACGACGGTCCCGTAGCCAGCGCCAGAGGAGTTGCTCCGCCCAAGTGTCGGCCTTGCGCAGCTTGCGCGCGATGGCGGTCTGCCTGGGAGACTGGTGGAGCATGGCGGGGCTTCCGGGTTTCCGGTGCCGTTCTCCCTCACCCTAGCCCTCTCCCGCTGGGAGAGGGAAGCGCTTCGACGCCTGCTCGTGTCACCGTTCGCGCCCGGTAGCAGCGACGCGGACTGCCTGCCTCCCTCTCCCAGCGGGAGAGGGTCGGGGTGAGGGAGAGAGGCCGCTGCGCTCCATCGCAGCCACACACCACTAGACCTGCAACCCTCCACCCGCAATCACCTCTCACTTCTTCTCCGCCACCGGCTGCACTTCCACGAGCTGGCTGGGCGCGGGCTGGAGCGCGGCCTTGTGCTTCTCCACGGCCGCAGTGATTTGCGCGAGCACCGCCGGATGGTTCGTGGCCACGTTGAAGGTTTCACTGGCGTCCACCTTGAGGTTGAAGAGCAGCGGCGGGGTGTGTTCTTCGTGCTTGGGTTGGCCGTAGGCGGCCTGGGTCATGAAATGGGCCTTGTAGTCGCCCACGCGCGCGGCCATCAGGCGCGTGCCGCGATAGAAGAAGTAGGCGTCGCGCTGAACCGTGCCCGTGCCGAAGAGCAGCGGGCGGATGTCGAGTCCGTCAATGGGGCGGTCGCTCGGCACGTCGGCGCCTGCGAGCCGCAGGCTGGTGGGAAAGAGGTCCATGGTGCTGGCCATGGTGCGCTGGACGGTAGGCTTGATTTTCCCCGGCCACCACGCGATGCCCGGCACGCGCATGCCGCCTTCCCAGGTGGAGCCTTTGCCTTCGCGCAGCAGCCCCGCCGAGCCGCCCTGCTGGTTCATGATGAGCCACGGGCCGTTGTCGCTGGAGAAGAAGACGAGCGTCTTCTCGGCGAGCTTCTCCGCGCGCAACGTGTCGAGGACCTTGCCCACGCTGGCATCGAGTTCTTCCACCACATCGCCGTAAATGCCGCGCGGGCTTTTGCCGGCGAAGTCCTTCGAGGCGAAGAGCGGCGTGTGCGGGAAGGTGTGGGGGAAGTAGAGGAAGAAGGGTTTCGCCTTGTTGCGCTGGATGAACTTCACGGCTTCGTCCGTGTAGCGGCGGGTGAGCGTGGTTTGGTCCGCGGGGCGCTCGATGATTTGGTCGTCGCGGTAGAGGGGCGCGTTCCACCACTCCGCGCGTTGCTCGGCGAGTTTGCCGGCTCCCTTGGGCGCGATGGGCGTGGGGTCCATGTCGTTCGAGTGCGGCAGGCCGAAGTAGAAGTCGAAGCCGTGCCGGCGCGGGTGGCCACCGGGATTGAATTGCGGCACGCCGAGATGCCATTTGCCGATGCAGCCGGTGGCGTAACCCCGCGACTTGAGGGCTTCTGCCAGCGTGATTTCACTGTCTGGCAACTGGCCAAGGGAGCGACTCCGCAGCACGCGGAACTGGTCGTGGCACATGCCGCTGCGAATCGGGTAGCGGCCGGTCAAAAGCGCCGCGCGGCTCGGCGTGCAGACCTCGGCGGCGGAGTAAAACTCGGTGAAGCGCATTCCTTCCGCCGCCATGCGGTCCAGGTGCGGCGTGCGGATGTTCGGGTGGCCATAGCAGCCGAGGTCGCCCCACCCGAGGTCATCGGCGAAGATGATGACGATGTTCGGGCGGGCGGGTTCCGCGGCCTTGGCCGACAGCACAAGGCACGCGGCAAACGCAGCAAGCAGGAGACGGAGCTTCATGCGGGGGAAATTACCGGGAGCAGCGGCCCGGCGGAAGCGGGGAATTGTGCCGACGGAAATTCCCTTGTCGGGCCTAGGCGCGGCGGATGGCGAACGCTTCCTTCCTTGCCTTTATGCTGGTTTTGCGGTGCGCAATTAGCCGGGCACAATCCGCACCACGCCGTCCGGCATGAGCTCCGCCAACACGCTGGCTGTATCGCGTCGCAGACAAAGCGCCACGTCGTCGCGCAACTCCGGCAGCGCGAGGAGGCGACGGGCGTTGCGGGCGCGCTGGACGGCTGCGAGCAAGTCGCCCTGGCCTTGACGGAAAATCTCCCGCGCCACCTGCGCCGAGTCAGCGACGTGGCCGCCCGCGAACCGCACCCACACCGCGTCACACAGCGCGCCCGCGCCGAGCACGTCCTCGTAGGACGCCTCTTCGAGCGTGCCGGAGCAGACCACGAGCAGGTTTTCCACCTGCTCGCGCGCCAGCCAGTCCGCCACGACGCCGAGGTTGGGAAAGCTCCCCACCAACACCCGCCGCGCGCCGCGACACGCCTGCAACGCCCGCGTCCCATTCGTCGTGGTCATGGCGATGCTCCGCCCGCCGACGCGCTCGCGGGTGAACTCACGCGGCGAGTTGCCGAGGTCAAAGTCCACGCTGCCCGTCTGCGCACGCAGGATGCGGACGCCGTTGCGCTCACCCGCCAGCAGCAAGTCCGGCCGCGCCTCCCGCAACGCCACGGCCTCGGCGATTTCGCAGACGGGGATGATTTCGCGCGCGCCATTCGCCAGCGCCGTGACCATCGAGGTGGTGGCACGCAGCACGTCGAACACGACGCACACGCTTTGGGACAGGTCGCGCTGCCGGAGCGCGGCGAACTCGGCCGGAGAAAAGGTGACTTCGAGCATGGGCCAGTAATCAGTGTTCAGTTTTCAGCATTCAGTGCCGAGACGTTCGCTCAACAAGGTTTGCCGCAACGCCCAACTGAATACTGAACACGGAAAACTGAACACCTCATTCCTCCGGCCGCAGCGTGCGGACGTAGTGAAACAAATACTGCTGCGCGTAACCCGCGTTCGGCCCGAAGTGCGTGTTCGCGAACCGCTCCAGCCGCTTTGCCGACGGCCGGCGACGCGGGAAATACAGCTCCGTCAACGCGCGGCGCACCCATACGTCCACGGGGAAGGCGTCCTGCTTCCCGTAGGCGAAGAGCAGCACGCAGTCGGCAATCTTCCGCCCCACGCCGTGCAGACCCATCAGCGCCGCGCGGGCTTCGGTGGTCGGCAGCGCGTGCAGGTGAGCCAGGTCCAGTTCGCCACTCGCCACCGCCTTGGCCGCTGCCAACACGAACGGCGCACGGAAACCCATCTTGCACCCGCGCAGTTCGGCTTCGGTGGCGTCCGCCAGTTTCGCGGCCGTGGGGAAGGCCCGACCTCCCGGGACTGCCTTCCCAAACCGTTCGCAGAGCAGCCCGATGATTTGCTGGATTTGCACAATCTGCTTCGTGGAGGAGCAGATGAAGGAGACGAGCGTCTCCCACGGCTCCTGCCGCAGCAACCGCAGCCCGCGACACGCCGCCACCGACGCGCGCATCGGTTCGTCATCGGGAAAGGTGGCGACGACGGCGGCAAGGTCCACGTCGAGTTGGAGGAACTCGCGGAGCCACTCCCAATCCGGCTGCGGCTCGATGGTTTCGGCGTGCAGTTCATCGCCCACTTGCCGCAACCGAACCCAACGCCCAGCGACGACGCCTTCCCAGGCCTCGCCCACCGGCCGCCAGCGAAACGCCTGCCCCGAAGCAAGCGTCGCCGCGAGGTCGTAGTCGCGGACGCCGAACGAGACTTGCGTCGCAGGCTTCACTTCAACTCCCGGCACAGCAGCAGCCGCACGGTGTGGATGACGCGCCCGCGATACTCGATGTCCCGCGTGCCGAGGTCCTCGATGCGCGTGAACTCCGCCGCCAGCCGCGCGGGCGGTGGCTCCGGTTGCGCGCCCTTCTTCAGCTCTTGCACGAAGATGGCGCAGTGCCCTTTGCGCGCGGCGTAACCCGGCCAGAAGCCGTATTGGTTCTCCGGCTTCTCGGACGATTGGTAAAACACGATGGGCGCGTGCGGGACGCCGGCTTTTGCCTCGGGAATGTAAAACGACAGCAGGCTCGTGATGCCGTAGTGCGCGCCGATGAGGAAGACCGGCTTGCCCTCCGCAGCGAGAACCTTCTGCCGCTCGGCCTCGACGGTCTCGGCCATCGCCTTCCAGCCGCGCACGCGATTGAGCGGGTCAAACTTCGCCGGGAGCGGCTGGCCGAACAATTTGCCCGTGAGGTTCGTGTCGTGGAGCAGCACGACGAGCGGCATGCCGAGAGCGAGCCCCGCGATGAACCAGCCGCGCACCGAGCGCACGCCGCCTCGCCAGCAGGCGTCGGCTTGAATCGCTGCCAGGCAGAGCAGGGGAATGACGGCGGGCACAATCCAGTTCGGCTGCACGCGGGCGCGGAGCGTGTAGAGGAAATAGCCCAGCAGCAGCGGCAGGCCCATGCACCAGAGGAAGACCGGGAGGGCCGCGTGCCGTGCCGGCGATTTGCAATCGCCGTCTTCGGTGTTGGCTGCAACCGACGCCGTCTGCAAGTCGCCGACACGGAGGGAGGCAACGGTTGTCAGGACACCGCCGAAGATCAGGGCGAGGAAGGCCGGGTTGAGCAGCGCGAGTTCAGCGGCGACGAAATCTATCAGGTAGTTCGGAGTGAACTTCCACGCCTGCGTGAGGCCGGCCCGGTTGTGCAGGTGCTCGACAGTGGCCCAGCCGTTTTGCGCGTTCCAGATGAGCTGTGGCAGCACGGCCAGTGCAGCGATGCCGAGCGTGAGCCACGGACCAGCAGTGCGGAGTTGGGCGCGCGCGGGCTTCCACAGCGCGAAGAACAAGGCGAAGCAGGCGAGTTGAAACGCGTTCGTGTTCTTTGAGAGAAATCCGAGGCCGAGCCAAAGACCCGTGAGTAGCCACGGACGAACCGCTGGGCCTTGCTCAGTGCTCCGCATGGCCTGCCAGCCGCTCAGCATCGCCAGCGTCCAGAACAGCACGGAGAGGCAGTCCACCGTCATCAACACCGCACCGACGGACAGCAGCGGCGTAGCGGTGGCGGCCAGGACGACGAACAGGCCGAGCTTGGCCGTTGCCTCGCGCGCGAAGAAGCGCAGCAGTAGCAAGGAAATCAGCGCGGTGACGCACGGCGCGAGGAAACGAAGGCCGAACGCGGTGTCGCCCCACAGGTGCGTGCCAATCCATTGCGCGACGGCGATGCCGGGCGGCTTGCTGTAGTAGGCGAGCGCCGGATGCTTGGACCACTGCCATTGGTAAGCTTCGTCCTCGCTGAGTTCGATGGTGGAACTCCCGATGTAGGCAAGGCGCGCGAGGAAGAAGACAGCGATGACGACGTAGCCGAGGCGGAGCCAATGGGAGGAGGATTCCGAGTCCGGCATGCGGGATGCGGCATGCGGCGCAAGCGACTCGTCGTTCAGAAGGGATGGCCTTTGCTCCCACCACAGCGGAAACCACGTCCGCCCAGCCCAGCCCCAGCAACGGTCCAGCGCCCACACCATCACCGCCGCGTAGCCCGCTCCAATCGTCGCGCCCAGTAGCACGTCGCTGACGTAGTGGACGCCGTTATAGACGCGCGAGAAGGCGACCGCCGCCGCCAGCGGCACCATGAAACGCCAGCTCCGGCGAAAGAACAGGAATGCCACCATCGCCGCCGCCGCCATGTTCGCCGCGTGCGCCGAGGGCAGGCTGAAGCTCGCGGTGCGGCCCACGAGCGTGATGGTTTCCGGCAGCGTCGCGAACGGGCGCGGTCGACCGACGGCGTGCTTGATGGAGTTGATGATGAGCGGGTCGCCCAGCGCGACGGCCAGGAGGATGAACGCGACACACAGCGCGCCCTTGGTGCGCTGCTTCCAGATGAGCAACGCGGCCGCGCCGATGACCGCCGGCACAAACAGCTTGTTCCCGCTCAACACCGGCATGAGCCAGTCGAAGAACGGATTGCTCAACGACTGATTGATGAAGCGGAACAGCGCCGCGTCGAGCGATTGGAGCCAGGCGGTCAAAGCGCCGACAGGGTGGCGAAGCAGCCCGGAAGCTCAAAGCGGAAAGTGCGCGCCTTTGCGCTTGGAGCCCCGCCCCTGCCTGACTAGCCTCGTCCCCATATGACCGACCCGCGTTTTGCCAAGCTTGCCGACCTGCTCATCAACTACTCCTGCGCCATCAAGAAGGGTGAAAACGTCATGCTCGACATGATCGACGTGCCGGATGAATTCACCGTGGAGCTCATGCGCGCCGCCCGCAAGGCCGGGGCGACGCCCATCGTCGAGGTGCGCCACAGCCGCGTCACCCGCGAGGTGCTCAAGGACACCAACGAGCAGCACGCCAAGCTCGTCCACGACATCGAACTCCGCCGCATGAAGCACATGCAGGCCTACATCGCCATCCGCGGCGCGCACAACGCCACCGAGTCCGCCGACGTGCCGTCGGACAAGCTCGCGCTCTACTCGAAGATCCTCCGCCCCGTCCTCAACTACCGCGTGAACAAGACCAAGTGGTGCGTCCTGCGCTGGCCCACGCCCAGCATGGCGCAGGCGGCCAGCATGAGCACCGAAGCCTTCGAGAACTTCTACTTCGACGTCTGCACCATGGATTACGCGAAGATGGCCCGCGCGCAGGTGCCCCTCCAGCGCCGCATGCAGAAGGCCGATCAGGTCCGCCTCACCGCGCCCGGCACGGACCTCACCTTCAGCATCAAGGGCATCGGTGCTAAGATGTGCAAGGGCGACCGCAACATCCCCGACGGCGAATGCTTCTCCTGCCCGGTCAAGACCAGCGTCAACGGCGCCATCCAGTTCAACACCCCCACGCTCTACAGCGGCACGAAGTTCGAGAACATCCGCCTCGAGTTCAAGGACGGCCGGATCATCAAGGCCACCGGCTCCAATGAGAAGCGCCTCAACGAGATCCTCGACACCGATGCCGGCGCGCGTTACGTCGGCGAGTTCTCCCTCGGCTTCAACCCCTACATCATGTCGCCCATGTGCGACATCCTCTTCGACGAGAAGATCGCCGGCTCGCTGCACTTCACGCCCGGCCAGGCCTACGAGGACTGCGACAACGGCAACCGCTCCGCCGTCCACTGGGACATGGTGCTCATCCAGCGCAAGGAATGGGGCGGCGGCGAGGTCTGGTTCGACGGCGAGCTCATCCGCAAGGACGGCCGGTTCCTCCCGAAGGATCTGCAGCCGCTGAACCCGGAGAACTTGAAGTAAGCCGGTGCGGGAGTTCGTCTCACCGGCACAGACTTAGAGCGAAGCACGAAGAAAGGCCGATACACGGTCCAATGCCTTCGTGCCTTTCCTTGATTCGCCCGGACTTCGGTGGTGAGCGTTGAACGCGCCGTTGGCCGCGTCCGTCCGACTCACCTGTATGTTCTCCCGCATTTGCCGATTCGCGTTGCTCTTCGTTGTCCTGCTCAATCTTCGCGCCGCTGATGCGCCGCCGCTCGACGTCGGCCCAGTCCGCGAGGAGCACGTCATGATTCCCATGCGCGACGGCCAGCGGCTGTCCGCGTGGCTTTACTTCCCGCCCGGAAAAGGACCTTGGCCGGCCATCTTCGAGCAGCGTTATGCGGACATCCGCTCCGCCGGGTCGCGCAAGAGCGCGGCGAAGTTTGCGGAAGGCGGCTTCGTCATCGCGTTGGTCAACTACCGCGGCACGCACCAGTCCGAGGGCAAATGGCAGGGCTACCGCGCGCTGGCGTGGGGCGAGCTCAAGGACGGCTACGACCTCTGCGAATGGCTCGCCGCGCAACCGTGGTGCACGGGCAAGATCGGCACTTACGGCGGCTCGCAGGCGGGTTACGCGCAGAACTTCCTCGCGGTCACGCAGCCACCGCACCTGGTGGCGCAATACATGACCGACACGGGGTTGAGCCTGTATCAGGAGGGCTATCGCATCGGCGGCGTCACGCGGCCGAACCGCTTCAAGAGCATGGCTTCCGTTGCGCGCGACCCGGCGGACAATGCGGCCTGGCTCGCCGAAACCTTCCGCCACCCGCACTACGACAACTACTGGCGCGACGAGGACTGTTCGTTGCATTTCCCGAAGATGAACGTGCCGTGTTTCACCATCGGGAGCTGGTATGACTTCATGTGCCAGGGCTCGGTGATGAGCTTCATCGGCCGGCAGCATCAGGCCGGGCCGAACTCGCGGGGCAAGCAGCAGCTCATCATCGGCCCGTGGCTGCACGGCGGTTATCCGAAGTCGAACAGGATTGCGGAGCTGACCTACCCGACGAACGCGTTCTTCGACGTGTATGCCCACATGACGGCGTGGTTCAACCACCACCTCAAGGCCACGAACAATGGCATCATGGCGGACGCGCCCGTGCGCTACTACGTGATGGGCGCGACGGGCGAAACCAACTCGCCCGGCAACGTCTGGCGCACCGCGCAGGACTGGCCGCCGCACGCGACCCCGCAGAGCTTCTACCTCGGCGAAGGCGGTCGGCTCACCACCGCCGCGCCGACGGTGGCGATGGCTTCCACAAGCTACGTGAGCGACCCGTTTCATCCGATGCTCATTCCCGGCACCGCCTTCCCCGGCGCGAAGGATGCGCGCCCCTTCGAGTCGCAGGCGGAGGTCCGCACGTTCACCACCGAGCCGCTGGCCGAACCGGTCGAGTGGACCGGCCTCGTGAAAGTCGAACTCTGGGTGAGCAGCACCGCGCGCGACACGGATTTCCTCGTGCGCGTGAGTGACGTGTATCCCGACGGCCGCTCGATGCTCCTGATGGATTACCCGCGCCGCGCCCGCTACCGCGAAGGCTTTGACCACGAGCGGCTGCTCACGCCTGGCGAACCGGCGAAGCTCGCGTTCGACGTAGGCTGGACGAGCATCATCTTCAACAAGGGCCACCGCATCCGCGTGACCGTCGCCAGCACGGGCGCGCCGCTTTACGAGCCGAACCCGCAGACCGGCGGCCCGCAGACCATCGATTTTCCCAAGGACGCCAAGGTCGCGACCAACACCATCCACCACAGCAAGGTGCTCGCGTCGCGCATCATCGCCCCGACGCCGTCACAGGACGTGCCCGCCGTGCGCGCGGCACTCCGGGCGCTGGCGGAAGGCAACTCCGCGAACGTCACGTCCCGCTTGGGCGAAATCGCGGACACGCAGCTTCGCGACCGCGTGAAGAAGGAACTGCCCGCGCTCAAGGAAGCCCTCGCCCATCGCGCGCAGGCGCTGGCTGTCGATGCCGCCGCAAAGGAAGCGGGCGGACAGGCCACTTGGAGCACGCCTGCGCCCGGCTGGCTTGCGGATCTCGCGGGCGACGAGGCGCTCGCACCGTTCCGCACGCTGGTCTCCCTGAACCTCTACAACGGCAACAACCCGCTGAAGGGCAAGGGCGGCCTCAACCTCGCGGTGAACGATGAGTGGCTCGCGCGTGTGGCCGGCCTGACCACGCTTACCAACCTCGACGTGGCCAACTGCGATGTGCGCGGCCCCGGCCTCAAACACGTCGCCACGCTCAAGAACCTGGAGCGGCTCAACGTCACGCTCACGCCCGTGACGGACGCGTGGCTCAAACCGCTCGGCGCGCTCGCGAAGCTGCGCGTGGTCAGCTTCGCGTCGGCGAAGTGCACCGGCGAAGGTTTCGCACATCTCGGTAACTGGCAGGCAGTGGAAAACCTGAACTTCCACTACACGCCCGTGAACGACGCCGGGCTGAAGGAAATCGCCCGGCTGCGGAACTTGGAGCGCCTTGAAATCGTCCACACGCAGTTCACCGATGCGGGTGCGCCACACTTGTCCAAGCTCACCTCGCTCCGTCGCCTGCAAATCGGGAGCCAGAAGGCCACTGGTGCGGCGGTCGCGAGCCTCGTGGCGTTGAAAAACCTTCGCGAGCTGGACCTCACCGACAAACAGGCCTCACCCGAGGGCGCGAAATGGGCCGGATTGATTCCGAGCCTCCGCGTGCTCCGCATCTCCGGTGGGGCCATCAAGGACGAAGGCGTGAAACATCTCGTCGGGCTCACCCAACTGGAGACTCTCCTCATCCCGGGCGCACAGATCACGGACACCGGGCTGGAATCGCTCGCCTCGCTGAAATCGCTCCGCCTGCTCGATGTGAAGGGCAACAAGGTCAGCGATGCCGCCGTGGCAAGGCTGCAGGCCGCGCTGCCCGGGCTGACGGTGGTGCGTTGACCTCGCTTACTTCGACAGGATGTCGAGCAGTTCGACCTCGAAGATCAGAACTTCGTTGGGGCCGATGCCGGGGGGGCTGCCGCGCTCGCCGTAGGCGAGGTAGTGAGGGATGACCAGTTCCCACTTGCTGCCCTTGGGCATCAGGAGCAGCGCCTCGGTCCAGCCCTTGATGACGCCGGTCACGTCGAACTCAGCGGGCAGATTCTTTTCCAGCGAGCTGTCAAACACGCCGCCGGGCTGAAGGGTTTTCTTGTCCACGATGCGGCCAGTGTAGTGGACGCGAACCTTGTCCTTGTCGGTGGGCAGCTTGCCGGTGCCGGCCTTGATGATGCGGTATTGCAGGCCGCTCGGGCGCTCGACGACGTCGGCACGCTGCTTGTTCTTGGCGAGGTATTCCTTGCCGGCCTTGAGGTTCACCTCGGGGATGTTTGTGTCCACTTTGGGCGGGATGAAAGTGGAAGGCACGCGATTGGTGCCGCTTTGCGCCACGAGCGTGCCCGGCTCGGGAGCTTTGAGCCACGGGGCGTCTTTCGGCACGGGCTGGCCAAGCGCGGTGAGGAGCTGCAAGCGGAGCTGCGGGTTCCAACCTTCACCGGCGGGGGCGTTGATGATGCGGTCGAGCACCAGCTCGCGGAGTTTGGGCAGGGGCGGCAGGTCCACGCGATCCCGCTCGGAACGTTCGACGCGCTTGGCGTATTCCTTGGCGATGGCTTGGATGAGTTTGAGGTAGCCTTGCGCACGGTCGTCTTCTCCCATCGCCAGCTCGTAAAAGTGGCGGGCGAACATGCCCTCGATGGCGCTCTGAATCTTGTCCTTGCCGAGATCCATCAGCTCCTTGTAGCGCTCCATCACGAAGTCGGTGACGTTCTGGCCGGGCTTCGTGTAGCGGTTGGGATATTTCTTCGCAAGGTAGTCATGCCAACGGGCGGCGTCGGCCTCGCGGTTGTGCGTGTAAAGGTCGGTGATGGCCTGCTTGAGAAAGTTGGCGTGGGCGTTTTGCACGTTGTCGGCGCTGTCGCGGGCACTGCCGATCATCTCCTCATAGCCCTCGTTCGCCATGGGAATGGCGGTCAGGTTCGGGCCGAACTCGAAATACTTGTCCACCGGGTTGTAGATGAGCCGGCCGCGTTGGGCGGCGAGCTGCATGGACTGGTAGATGACGCGCCGCAGGGTGATGAGCTGCTCAGGCTTGGAATTCTTGAGGCCTAGGGAAGCCCAGTAAATCGCATGGGTCTCGGGGAGCCGCCATTCCAGCGGGCCATATTTGCCGTCCACTTCCTGCATGATTTTGGGGTCGAGCTTGTATTTCTCGCGCAGGAGCTTTACCCGGGCCTTGGCGTCGTCCGTTTGCGGGTTGAGCAGCTCGTCCCAGTTGGGGCGCTCGCGGTTGCCAAGCACCTCGGTCATCAGGCGCGTCCACTCGCGCTTGTAGGTCATGTGCGCGTTGTCGAGGTTCGCGCCCATCTTGTGTTGGAAGTGCCAGGCCAGCTCGCGGTAGATGAGCGTCTCGTTGGGGTTGTATTTGAGCGCCTCGTCGCGCAGCAGTTCGATGCCGCGCTGCACCCACAGCCAGCGGTCGTTCGGGTCGGGGAACTTGACCGAGATGTTGTAGGAGAGGTTCCACGCCTGATGCACCCAGACGGCGACGAAGTGGGGCTGCATCTTCGTGATCCAGTCGGAAAGCTGGACCATCTCAAAATACTTCTCGTCGAGCTGGAGGTCGTTGAGCCGGATCCAAAGCGCGTTGGAAATCAGCCCGCGGAAGCCGCCCAGCGCGACGGCGGTGAAGGCCATCATCGGCGGCATGCTCTCGACGGCCTCGACGCGTGTGAGCTTGAGCCGGGTGCGCTCGGCAGTGAGCTCGCGCTGGGCGAAGTTCACGCCCACCAGCAGCGCCAGCGCCAGCAGGGAGAGGATGATTTTATGGGCGCGTCCGGTCATGTCAGCCCTTGCTTTGCGCGGTCGCCAGTTCGCGGCGGGTGAAGGCGAAGATGCCGAGAACGGCGAAGAATCCGCCGATCAGTCCCCAGATTTGGAGCAGTGCCTGCAACAGCATCGTCCACGACACGCTACGGCCGGTGCTCAGGGCGTCCACCGGCGAGAAGGAGTTCACCAGCGTCAGCAGCTCATGCGCGGCCTTGAAGGTCGGCACCATGATGAAATCCACGGCGCCCAGCACGCCCTCGGGCGCGCCGGTGTCGTGGTTGGTCTGGCCAAAAGTGCCGTCCTTCACGACCTGCGCGATGGTGCCGCTGCTCAATCCCACGATGAGCATCGTGATGGAAAAGAAGGCCGCGACCGGGAACGAGAGGTAACTTGCGCCCGCCAGGCCAATGGCCGCGAGCAGGCCCAGCCAGATGAAGAGGATGGCCACCCCGCGGGCGAAGTTCAGCCCGAAGCCGCCTTCGTGGTAGAGCACCTCCAGCCCCTCCTCGAGGTCGAAGAGCAGTGCGGTCTTGTTGGGATTGCCGAACAGAACGAACAGCCGGCCTTCGGGATCAAGGAGGTTTTGGTAGCGGCCGCCTTTGACCGGCTCACCAACCGGAACGCCCTTCTCGTCGAGCAGGTTGATGCCGAACTCGTGGAAGGTGTCGGCGGTGAGGGGGCGGCTGATACGGACGCGGTTGGTCGCGTTGGGTGGGCCGATTTCCCAGAAGGTCGCGTAGGTCTCCGGCTTGAGGCTGTATTGCGGGCTGCGGAACTTCACGCGCAGGTAGATCGGCGTGTCGGCCAGCTGCCCGCGCGCCAGCCCGGTCTCGATGATCCAGCCGCGGCTGGCCTGGGGCGGGACGTTTTGATACTGGGATTTGATGGCCTCCCTCACGTCCTTGCGCACCTGCTTGAGATCCGCGCCGTTGGCAAGCTGGCCGATTTCCTTGATCCGCTCCTTCAGGAGTTTTTCCACCTCGGCATCCAGATCGGGCGGCGGCTCCTTCAGGGAGCCGCGCGCAATGAGCAGCTCGTTCTTCAAAATGGCCTGCTGCTTGTCCGGCAGGTTTGCCGCACGCCATTGGATGAGGAAGTAAATGGTCAGCCCGGAGAGGCCGAGCAGCGCGAAGTTCAGCGCCATGATGCCGAGCCATTTGCCCACCCACACCTGCCAGCGCGCGATGGGCTTCACGGCGACCATCTGCATCGAGCAATCTTCCACGTCGCGCGCGAGCGTGCCGGTGGCGAGCCAGAGCGTGACGAGGCCGAGGATGGCGGTGACGGAACTCAGCGTGTAGGTGATGACAATCTGCACGAGGCCGCGCGCGGTGCCGTCGTGCTTGAGCAGCAATGGCAGACCAACGACGACCAGCACGAGCAGCACGGCCAACACCGGCAGCAACCGGTAGCGCACGACCGCCTTGATGGTGAGCCGCGCCACGGCAACGAGTTGTTGCAGACTGCCGGGCAATGGGAACATCGGCGGAGCCACGCCGAGCCGCCATTCGGCAGGAATATTCTCGCCGACTGCCTTAAACTTCGCGATGGCGTCGGATGGCGAGGTGGCCGGGACGAGGCCCTGATAGAGGTAGCCGCGTTGCTGATACGAACGGCTGTAAAGGTAGTTCGCCCGCGCCCCGAAAAACGCCTGCAAGCCGAGCCCGACAACAATGAGCAGACCGGGGTTTTCCGTGAACAGCTTCGTGGCGGCGACCGCGAGTGCCGCGTGGACGACGAGCAGCGCAAGGCCGGGCACCCACACGCGCCGCGCCAGCGCCCACACCCAGCCTAGCGTCGCCGCCGGCCACGAGAAGCCGTGCTTTACCGCGGCCAGCCCTTGCTCGGGGTGCTTGAGGATTTGGAAATGCGCGGTCACGGCCTCGGTTTGCCCAGCAGGTTCGCGAGCTTCTCGTTGGCTTTCGCCTCGTCCAGCACGGGCTTGGGAGCGACGTCCACTTTGGGCTCGGCGGCAGGGGCGGTCGGCGCCGCGAGGGCGGCGAGTTTTTTCTGCGCTTCGACTTCAGCCGCGGTGGGGACGATGACGGTGGGCGAAGGGGCTTCCGCCACGGGCGCGGCGGCCACGAGGCGGTCGAGCACGCGGGCCTGTTGCTGGGCCCCAGCTTCCGCTCCGCCGCGCAGGTATTCGGCAACCTGGTTGCCACTGGTCGCGCCGGCGGTCTGCTCGCTGGCGCGCGCGCGGTTCACCACGCCGAGGAAATAGCTCTCCAGGTTCTGGGACGGGTTGTCCAACTTCACCCGGTCGGCCGGGACTTCACGCTGAATCGCGCCAAGGATGCCCTCCACCTTCTCCCGCGCGAGCGCCGGGAAAGTCACGCGGATCGAATCCCGCTCGGTGAGCAGTTCCTTGAGCGTGCCGTCCGCCTGGATTTTGCCGCCGTAGTAAATCACGACCCGGTCGCAGACATCCTCCACGTCGCTGAGCAGGTGGCTGGAGAGAATCACCGTCTTGCCGCGCGCCCGGAGCGCGAGGATGAGGTCCTTCACCTCGCGGCAACCGAGCGGGTCCATGCCGGCGGTCGGCTCGTCGAGGATGACGAGGTCGGGGTCGTTGATGAGCGCCTGCGCGAGGCCGATGCGGCGCTGCATGCCCTTCGAGAACTCGCCCACGGTGCGGCTGCGCACCTGGCTGAGGCCGACCATGTCGAGGAGTTGCTCGGTGCGCTTGTCGCGGTCACCGGGCGCGAGCTGGAAGAGGTTACCGAAGAAGTCGAGCGTCTCGCGGGAGTCGAGATACTTGTAGAGGTAGCTCTCCTCGGGCAGGTAGCCGATGCGCGCCTTGGTCTTCACGTGGCGCGGCGAGTGGCCGAAAATCTCGATGTGGCCCTTCGTGGGATAGAGCAGGCCCAGCAGCATTTTGATGGTGGTGGACTTGCCGGAGCCGTTGGGCCCGAGCAGGCCGAAGATCTCGCCGCGCCGGACCTCGAAGTTCGCGTTGTCCACCGCGCGGGCCTTGGGCCGGCCCCAGAAGTCCTTGAAGACCTTGGTGAGCCCGCGCACGGAGACGACGGCCTCGGTGGTGGTGCGCGCGGCGGAATCGGGCTGAAGGGTGTCGAGGGCGGTCATGGAAAGTGCACTTCAAGAACAACGCTCGCGCATCAGTTGGGCCAAGCCCCGCTTGTCCAATTGCTTCCTAGCGATGGCAATCATGGCAGCTTCAAACTCCTTCGGGTCCGGCCGGCGGTGATAGCATCGGTTCAAATCCAAGAAGGTCAAAGCGCAGGTTATGGCCGTCCGCTTGTTGCCATCGTTGAAAGCCTGGCTTTCTGCGAGATGGAAGGCATAGGCGGCGGCGATGTCGAAGTTATCGCCCCGACCGTAAAGCCAGGTGTTCTGGGCGGAAGCCACGGCGGAATCGATCAAGCCCATATTGCCGATGCCAGCCATGCCGATGTCAAAACCGAGCACGTATTCATGCGTTTCCAGCACTAGCGCGACGTCGAGGAAAAGCGGGCCGTCACTCATTTTGACAGCCGCGTCAGCAGCTCCCGATTTTCCGAAACGATCTTTTCCAGCGCGGCTCGGAACTCGGCGTGACCAGCCACTCGGATGGAGTCCTTCGCGGGAGGCTGAGCGGTCAATTGCTGCTTCATTGCAGCGATCTCCTGGCGAAGCCGCTCAACCTTGGCGCTGAGGGACTGCGCTTCCGTTTCGAGCTGTTCAACCGTCGCGGTGGCTTCTAGTGCGGTCATGGCTTTGATTGTTACACCAGTTCGCAAGCTCACGCCATCTTCGGCTGCAACTGCCCCGCAGCCTCGTGCTTGCTCACACCGCCACTCGTCGGCGGGTTCGCGGGTGCGGCGGCCTGGAAGGGTTCGAGTTCTTCGCCCTGGCGCACGAGGCGGGCGCTGTTGAAGACGACAATCAACGAGCCGGCGACGTGCATCAGCGCGGCGACGACGGGGTTAATGTATTTCAACGCGGCCAAGACCAGACCGCCGATGACGAACACTACGCCGAAGAGGAAGTTCTGGTTGATGACGCTGCGGGTCATCCGCGAGAGGCGCACGAGGAACGGCAGGCGGCGCAGGTCGTTGTTCATCAGCGCGATGGTCGCGCTGTGGATGGCCACCTCGCTGCCGGCCGCACCCATCGCGATGCCGAGGTCGCCGGCGGCCAACGCGGGGGCGTCGTTCACACCGTCGCCGACCACCGCGACGCGGTAGCCCTTGGCGCGGATGGCCTTCACATACTCGACTTTGTTCTGCGGCAGGCATTCGGCCACGACTTCTTCGAGGCCAATCTCCTTTGCCACGCGCGCGGCCACGGGCTGGCGGTCGCCGGAGACCATTGCCACGCGGCGGACGCCCACGTCCTTGAGGTCATGCAGGGAGTCTTTTGCCTCATGGCGCGTCTCGTCCTGCAAGCCCACCCAGCCGATGCAAGCGCCATTGCGGGCGACGAAGAGCAGGCTGTAGCCGGCGGTCTCGTCCACATCCACGGTCTTGAGGAAATCCTCGGGCACGCCGTTGTCGGTCAGCCATTTGGCGCGGCCCACGAGCACCACGGTGCCGTCCACGTTGGCCTTCACGCCGCGGCCGGCGGTCTCGGCAAAGTTTTTCGGGTCGCTGAGCGGAACGCCCGCCTCCTGTGCCAGGGCGGTTAGCGCCTTGGCCGTCGGGTGGTTGCTGAATTGCTCGGCGCTCGCGGCGATACGAAGCAACTCGGCCGGAGCCGTGCCGCTCATCGGAGCCAGACGGCTGACGGCGAGCTTGCCGGTGGTGAGCGTGCCGGTCTTGTCGAAGACGAAGGCGTTGATTTTCGCGGCCAGTTCGATGTCGGCAACGTTCTTGATGAGGATGCCGAGGCGGGCGGCGGCGGAGAGGGCGGCGACCATCGCGGTGGGCGTGGCGAGCACGAAGGCGCACGGGCAGGCGACGATGAAGACGGCGATGACACGGCTCAATTCGCCCGTGAACGCCCACACCAGCGCGCCGATGACGAGCACGAGCGGCGTGTAGAAGCCCATGTATTGGTCCACGATGCGCATGATGGGCAGCTTCGTCTTCTCGGCGGCCAGGATGAGTTCGCGCACGCGGTTCAGCGTGGAGTCGGTGCCGGCACGGGTGACCTTGATTTCGAGAACACCGGTCAAGTTGATGGTGCCAGCGAATGCCTGGTCGCCGGGCTTCTTGTCCACGGGGAGGGATTCGCCGGTGATGTTCGCCTGATTGATGGAGCCTTCACCGGAGAGGATCTGGCCGTCGGCGGCGACGTTGTCGCCGGGGCGGACGCGGATGACATCGCCGTTTTTGAGTTCGTGGACAGCAACTTCCTCCTCCTTGCCATTGACGATGCGCCGGGCCTTGGTGGGCGTGAGCTTGATGAGCGACTCGATGCTCAAACGCGCGCCTTCGGCGGTGCGGCTCTCGATGATCTGCCCGAGCAGCATGAAGAAGCTCACGACGCCCGCCTCCTGGTAATGGCCGCTGGCGAAGGAGGCGAGCACGGCAAGCGCGACCAGCTCGTTCGTGGTCAGGTTGCCGCGCTTCAAGTCCTTCACCGCCACGACGACGATGGGCCAGCCGAGCACGATGGCGCCGAGGCCGGCGCTGAGGTCGGCGGCGGTTTTACCGTTGGCGGTGAACCACTCGATGATGAACGAGTTGATGACGAGGATGAGGCCGAAGAGCGTGACGCCGAGCTGCTGCGTGGCGTGCTCGTGGTCGTGCCCGCACGAGGAGCACTTTTCACCGTCCGCGTGGTTGTGTTCCTGCTGGCTGAGGAGGCTGGTTACTTGCATGTGGGGGCGGGGAAAAAGTGATTAATAATTAGTGATCAGTGGCAGCGCTATCTTGTCTGTATTTTCCAGCCGAACTTTCTAGCCATCTCCTTCACGTATCGCTTCCGTTGGCGCAAATCTTCTTTCGGGTTTGACCGCGGCTTGCGAGTGCGGGGGCGGTCCACGGGCGCGCCCTCCGCAATGACGGCACGAATCTCGTCGCCAACTTTGAGCTTCCTTTCAACCCAACTGACACTCTCGTCAACCGGGGTGATGAGGCCACCAACGTCCAAACGCAGCTCCTCCTCAACCGAATTAACCTGCTTGGCGCGCGTGTGTTCTCCTCGGCGGCGCACCCAAGTGATATGCACACCCACCACGCCGGTGTCGCTGACCCCGGCGGTGCTCAACTTCTTTCCGTTCAGATAGACGTGGAACACTGGCATGATTTGAAGCCCCTAACTAATTACTAGTTCGTTCAGTGGTTCACGGTTGTTTCGGTGCCACTGGCTTGATGGGCTCGCGGTTCAGCAGCACGCGCAGCTCGCGCGGCGTGCCGTCGGCGCGCTCGACGATGAAGTATTTTTCCTGCGCGTTGGCGAGGACGATGGCCATGGTCTCGGTCAGGCGGCGGTCGCGGAAGAGCTGCGGGTCGCGCTGGAACTCAGGCAGGCGAGCCAGGAAGTAATTCGCGTCGGCCTGCGCGGTCTGGACGATGCGGGTGGCGTCGGCGCGGCCGGCGTTGCGGATGGCGTCGGCTTCGGCCTGGGCCTTGGTGCGGGTGGTGTTGGCGTCGCCCTCGGCGGTGTTGATGGTCTTGCGCTTGTCGTTCTCCGCCTCAAGCACGGCGTCGAAGGCAGCCTTCACCTGGCGCGGCGGGATGGCGACGACGTCACAGCCGCGCGGGTCGAACTCGATGCCCAGCCCGTGCGCGGCAACGAGCGCTTGCACGCGGTTCATCAGCTTTTCCTTGAAGCCGGTGATGTCCTGCCGCGTGGCCTTGTCCACGGTGAACTGGCTGGATGCGTGGTGCAGGGCGTTGTTCAGCGCGTTTTGGACGAGGTCGGTGGCGTTGGTGAAGTTGAACTCCCACGCGACCGGGTCGCTGATGGTGAAGCGTAGCGTCGCGCGGACGTGCATGATGTTGCCGTCGGCGGTGAGCGTGTAGCCGTCACTAGCCGGGTTGAGCGTGGCTCCGGCGGGCGGCTCCTGCCCGGCGAGCTGCTGTTCCTTGGTGACGGGATACCAGCCGGCGGTGGAAGTGACCTCGTGGACCTTGTCCTTGGGCACCTTCACGATTTCGTTGATGGGATAGGGGAACGACCAGTGCAGGCCGGGCTTGAGCAGGGCTTCCTGGCCCGTGCCGGTGGGCGCGCCAAAGAGGAGCTTGATGGCGACCTCTTGCGGACCAACGGTGAAAATGCCCGAGGCGAAGAAGAGCACAATCAACCCGGCCATCACCACGCGGACGACGACGAAGCTGCTCTTGAGCGCGTCGGACAGCGCCTGTGTGCTGGAGTCCTCGAAGGGCGACTCGGGCGGAGGCTCCGGTGCGGCGGAATGGTGGTGATGATCCGCGTCGCCGGGGCCGTGGCTGTGCGAGTGGGAATGGGAATGCGAATGGTCATCCGCGCCCGGCCCGTGGCTGTGGCTGTGGTCGTTGGGACCGTGGGAATGGGAATGCTCGTGGTCGCTCATGGCACGAAGTCAGTTACTCACTTGCGGCCGGCGGGGCGGGCGGGAGCGTTGGTGCCGCGCAGAAGGTCAAAGGGCGGCGTGTTCTGGTCCAGGATGAGTGTGGCGCGTTCCTTGGACACGGCTTCCATTGAGGCGAGCTTTTGCAGGAACACGGCCAGTTCGGGATTCTTCTCGAGGGTCTTGTAGGCGTCGGCGGCCTTGGCCTCGGCCTCGCCGCGCGCCTTCGTGGCCTCGGCTTCAGCGCGGGCGAGCAGTTCGCTGCGTTCGCGGTCGGCGGCCGAGCGGATTTTTGCGGCCTCGCGCTCGCCTTCGCCCTCCGCCTTCTTCACCTCGCGCTGACGCTCCTCCTTCATGCGGTCGAAGACTTTTTGGGTGACGCTTTCGGGGAAGCCGAGGCGTTTGATGCCGAGCAACTTCACTTCGAGGCCGAACTTTTCCTTCGCGGTGCCGGCCACCTGCGCGAGCATCTCCTTCTCAATCACGTCGAACTTGAGCTGGGCGGGGTCGGTGTTGATGAAGTGGCTGAACGGGTGCTGGCCGACGGTGGCGTTCTTGGCGCTGCGGACGAGGCTTTCGAGGTTGCGCTTCGCGTCGTCCACGCCGCCAGGGAAGCTGCGGTGGAACTTCTGCGGCTCGACGACGCGCCAGCCGACATAGACCAGCACCATCAAGTTCTTCGCATCCGAAGTCTGCGTCTCCTCGAACTTGCCCTCGAAGTTGTGCAGGCGGGCGTCGAAGCGGTGGACCTTCTGGATGGGCCATGGGGCCTTGATATGAAGGCCGGACTTGATGACTTCATCCGACGCCTTGCCGAAGGTGGTAAGGAAGGCGACCTCGTTCTGCCGCACTTGGAAGAAGAACGAGATGGAGCCGAAGATGACGAGGATCAGCAGGCCGACAACGAATGTGACTGGGTTGCGCATGGCGGATGGGGAAATTCAGTGGGTAAAGGGATGACAGGGGGCGCTCGCGGTCATTTCTTCTGCGGAATCGCAAGGTCTTCGAGGAGGTCCGCGCGGACCTTGTCTTCCAGGTTGAGCTGCATTGTCTCGCTCGCGTTGGCGGTGCCGATGATGAACTTGCGGGACTTCGCCGCCGACTTCGCGAAGGTCTGGAGCCAGATGCGTTGCGGATAGACCGTGGGCGCGGCGGCGAAGGCGTTGAGGCGGTTTTGGAACTGTCCGCCCACAGCCTCGGCCTCGGCCACGCGGCGCACGGCGAATGCGGCGGCGTCATCCGACACCTTCTGCGCCTCGGCCGTGGCCAATGCGTTGGTTTTCGCGGCCTCGCCCTGCGCGGTGAGAATCTTCGCTTCGCGCGTCTGCTCTGCGCCGATGACAGCCTCGAAGGCCTCCGCCACGCTGACGGGCGGATGCACGTCCTGCAGGCCGACGAAAAGGATGTTCACTCCGAGCGCCTCGGCATCGGCGGCCTTTTGGATGCTGGCGCGCAAAGCTTCGGCGGCCTTCTGCCGGCCTACAGACATGAACTCGAAGAAATCCACGCTTACGAGATGCCGCACGACCTCGCGGGTGGCGAGTCGTTCGAGCAGTTCGTTCGGGTTGGCGTGCCCGCGCGCCCACGCGACGACATCCTTGATTTGATACTGCACAGGCACGCTGGCGGTGACGAGGTTGGCGGGCGGGGCGGACTTTTCCCCGGCGGCGTTGGTGTTCGAGGCGCTGTCCGCCTCCTTGTTGGCGACGGGGAGGTTGAACTCCTCTTTGTAATGGCTCTTCGTCCAGACGATGGTGTTTTCCGCGCCAGCACCGTGCTCATCCTCCTTGGGCACGACTCCCACGGTGAAGGTCTGCACGCGGTGCGTCTCGAACCGATACACGGAGTCAATCGGCCAGGGCAGCTTGAAGTGGAAGCCAGGATTCAACGCGGTGTCGCCCACCGGTTTGCCGCAGCGTTCCAGCAACGCCTGCTCCTCCGGCTCGATGAACACAAAACAGGTCGAAAGCCACAGCAGCCCGGCTTGAATGAGCAGCAGCCAGACGAAGGCCTTTTGCAGGAACTGGTAGAACCACGTCTCCGAAACCTTGAAGCCGAACTGGTAGTCCAGCGCGTGCGCCGCCGTGGTGAAAACGCTCTCCGGCTGGCCCAAAAGGCCCACCAACCGGCTCTCGTAAAGCACCCGCGCCGCCTGGCCGCGCACCCGGGGGCGGTAGATTTCCAGGATGAGCGTGAGGAGATTTTCGACCGCCGCGAGGGCGAGGATGGCGCACAGCGCTCGTGACAGCAGGAGGTCGATCTTGGAATGGCCGAAGTAGATGGCCACATTGCCGCCCGCTGCGATCAGGCTGAGATACGCGCCCAGCAAGAGGTAGCTGCCGGCGGGTTGAAGCAGGCGCTGACCTTCGAGCCGTGCGACGTTCACCGAGTAGCGGCCGGGGAGGAACTGCAGGAAGAACAGGAAGCCGAAGAACGCCGCCATCATGGGCAACGAAGCCGTCGCCGAGCGCGCCTCAGGGTTCACCACCTGTTTGCCCAGCCAATACGCCGCGCCGGCCTGGAGCACCAGCAGCAGAATGCAGAACGCCGGCACGAGCCACTTCTCGAACTGTTCACGTGCGCGGCGGGCGGGAAAAGCCTCGGCATCGGTGCCTTCAAACAGCGTCGTGTTGCGCGCGGATTTGGCGAGCTCGTCGAGTTCGAGCTTCTCCAGCCGTTCCCGGGCCTCCATCCGCATCTGGAAATAGCTGAACAGCGCGACCAGAAAGCCCAGCCCGAGGAACACGCTGACAACTTCGTCCGTGTAGGACGCAGTCTGCCGCGCGATGTAGCCGCCCAGGCCGGCGGCGGCTAAGGCGATGAGGAAGTTGACCAGCCCGGTTGGTTTGAGGTTGCGTTCCATCGGTTCAACTCAGCTCACGGTCTTCAAACAGCATCAGCGCGACGGCCAGCGACGCGCCCAAATACCCCACGACATACGCGCCGGCCTTGGCCACATAGCCCCATACGCCGGGAATGGCGTGGTTGCGCGTGCCTTCGATGGCGTCGGCCAGCCAGAACAGCTGCCAATTTGGCAGCACCGTGTGAAAGACGGTCGCCCACCACCGGCCGGCCTCCGCCTGCCGGCCAAACAGGTAGTCGCTCATCAGCCCCAGGAGGAACAAGGCCGTGCAGATGACCAGCGTCGGCACCGTGTCATAGCGGGTGGAGCAGGCCAGTGCCAGCCCCGCCAGCAGCAGCAGCGCCATCAGCACCAGCACGCACGCCGGCAGCAGCCGGTAATCGACGCGATACATGCCCGGCTCGAAGGAGCTGCCCGGGCGCTTGAGCTCGACAAAAAACGCCAGCACCACGAAGGCAATGGTCGTCAGCACCGCCAGAAACACCACCGCGTCCGACACAAACGGACGCCGCAGAAAGAAGTTGGTGAAACCGGCCAGCACGTAAGCCAGAGCCACGGCCCCGAAATATATTCCCAACCCGACCAAGTCGGCATCCCCGTAAGCGTCGAACGCACTGCGGCTGGCCAGCAGTGTGGCCAGCGAATTGACATACACCAGCACCACCAGCGCCGCGGCCAGGCCGCAGTATTTGGCCAACAGGAATTTCGCCCGCCCCACTGGCTTGGCCAGCACTGCCAGGGCCGTCCCCGTGCGGATCTCGTGGGCCACGGAGGCCGATGCGCTGAGGACCGCCACGAACAGCCCGACCATCAGCATCACTGCCAGCGCGCTGTCCTTGACCAGCTTGGTGTCCTCACCCATGCCGAAATACGGCACCGCCGCGAGGAACACGATGAAGAGCGAGGACAAGGTCGTCAGCAGCAGGAAAATCGGCTGCCTGACCAACTCCATGAAGGCATTGGTGCCTATGGTAATGAATTGCCGCATCAGTTTGGTTGCAGGCGAATGATACGGACAGGCCGACACTTGGCAACCCCCCGGTTCGGCGGGGCCGCCGATGCTGATTCCGGGCTTTGCGCCAGGCCATGATTCTGCCAGTCTCGAGATTAGACACACGCAGGAATCAACGCTTACGTGCCGTGAAAACTACCAGCATTCTCATCGTCGAGGACCATCCCTTGGTTCGGCGGGGCATCCGGGGACTGTTGCGGGCGCAAGCGGATTTTCGGGTCATTGGTGAAGCCGCCAACGGGCTGGAGGCCCTGCACTTGATTGAGCAGTCCCCGCCCGACGTGGTGATTACCGACATCGTCATGCCCGTGGTCGGCGGCTTGGAACTGATGCGGGAGCTGGCCCGCCACACTCCCCGTCCGTTGATCATTGTGCTGTCGCTGTTCGATGATCCGAAATACCTACAGCAGGCGGCTGAAAGTGGCGCCGCCGCCTACGTGCTAAAGCAGTCCGCCCCGACATTTCTCATTACCGCCATCCGCGACGCCGTGGCGGGCCGTTTTTTCTGCACACCGGCCATTGCGGGCAGCTCGTTGCAGGAGATTGAAACCCGATTCCGGGCCCAGCCTTTGAATCGTCAGGATCTGCTGAGTGAAGACGAGCGTCTCGTCCTGCGCCTGCTGGGCAAGGGCTGTGCGCCGGCGGAGATCACTCGCTGGCTGGCACACCAGCCCCTTGCGCTGCCGTCAGTCTGTCAAAGCATCGTCCTCAAGCTCGGCTTGTCCAGTGAGGCGGAATTGCGGTCCTACGCGGAATCGCTGGCCGCACAGAACAACTGAATCCCGGCGTTTCCCGCTTTTGCATGATTCTCCTGCTCGACATCGGCAACACCCACACCCATCTCGGCCTCGCCGACCCGCGGGGAGTGCGTAAGCAGGCCAACATCAAGACCGCGCTATGGCGCTCCGGCGAGGCTGGCGGTCCGGTGCTGCGGTTTGTCGGGCGCGCGCAAATCGAGGGCGTGGCCTTGTGCAGCGTGGTGCCGGCGGTGACGGCCCAGGCCGTTGGGTTCGCAAAACAGGAACTTGGCCTCGCCGCGCTGGAATTGACGCCGCGCACCATTGCCGGCATCGGCATCAACTACCCGCAGCCAGATCGCATCGGTCCGGATCGGCTGGCGAACGCGGTTGCGCTGCGGCACCACTTTGGCGCGCCATCCGTGGCCGTGGCGTTTGGCACGGCACTCGCATTCGACGTGGTGGACCGGCAGGGTGACTACGTCGGCGGCATCATCGCGCCCGGTCTGGCGGCAATGACGGATTACCTTCACGATAAAACTGCCTTGCTGCCACGCATCACGATTCAGGAAACGAGCTCCGTGATTGGTAAGAGCACGCGGGAGGCGATGCTCATCGGTGCCGTGCATGGGTATCGCGGCCTGGTGCGGGAGCTCATCACCGAGTTGAGGCGGGAGTTGAACTGCCGCCGGTTACCCGTGGTAGCAACCGGTGGCTATGCGGAGCTCATTGCCGCCAAGCTGCCGGAAATCACCGCGGTCGAGCCCAAGCTGACCCTCGAAGGCCTGCGCCTGGTCTGGCTGGCGAACAATCTTGCCACGCGCCCCGCGAGCCGGACAATCCGCCGCGCATGAATCGCATCGAAGCGCGCTTCGCGGAGCTGAAGCAGGCCGGTCAAAAAGCCCTGGTCGTTTACATTGGCGCGGGTGATCCCCATCTCGAAGCCACCCGCCAGCTTGCGCTGGCCTTTGACCGGGCGGGCGTGGATGTGCTGGAGCTCGGCGTGCCCTTCAGTGACCCGCTGGCGGACGGTCTGGTCAACCAACTCGCCGCACAGCGCGGCCTCGAGAGCGGCACCACGCCGCCCAGGCTCTTTGAGACCGTGGCCGCGATCCGGCGCGAGTCGCAAATCCCCATTGTCTTCTACGTCTACTACAACCTCATGCACCGCTGCGGCGTGGAGCGCTTCATCCAAGCTGCCGCGCAGGCGGGGGTTGATGGGCTGCTCGTGCTCGATCTGCCTCCCGAGGAGGCTGACACCTATGAGCGCCTCATGAGCCGGGCGGGCATGTGTGCCATCTGGCTCGTTGCCCCCACCACGCCCGAAGAACGGATTGCCCAGATTGTGAAGCGAGGATCTGGCTTCATCTATTACATCTCCCGCGAGGGGGTGACGGGGATGCAGGCCAAGGTTGCGGGCAACCTCGCCGACCGCGTGGCGCTCATCCGCAAGCACACTTCGCTGCCCATTGCCATCGGCTTCGGCATTTCCAACCCCGAGCAGGCAAGGCAAGTCGCCTTTGCCGCGGACGGTGCCGTGGTCGGCAGCGCCGTGGTCAACCAGATCGCGCAGCTCGGCAAGTCACCCGAGCTGGTGCCCCGGCTCGAAGCCTTCGTCAAGTCACTGTCCGACGGCGTCAAGGGCCGGTAGCGTGATTCAGATTGGCTGATGGGGGTGCCGGCCAAGCAAGAGTTGCGGCGGTTTTCTCGTTCACCTGACGCTTTGCCTTGGGGCAATCCGCCGTGTTGCCCATATAGGACTTGACCCTCCCAGCGCTTCCAACTAATCAAAACCCGTCGCCAAAACAACGCCCGGAAGGGTGCCGGCTACGGCATTATTCGGGCTAAATCATAGTCCACAAGACTCATTATGCTGAACGGCCAAACTCGGTTCTGGGGGATGTTTCTGTTCACCCTTCTTTCTGCCCTGCCAGCACTGGCGGGCGAGGCGGATATCAAGCTGCCCGACTTGGGGAAGGTGTCATTCGATCTCTTCGGGACCAAGGTGTCCGGCTATGCGCTCATGTATGCTGGCTTGGTGGTTGCCGCCCTGGGATCTCTCTACGGCTGGATGCAGTATCAGCAAACCAAGGCGCTCCAGGTGCATCAGACCATGCATGAGGTTTCCGACATCATCTGGCAGACCTGCAAGGCCTACCTGTTTCAGCAGGGCAAGTTCCTGTCCATCCTGTGGGTGCTGATCGCAGCCTGCATGGTCTATTACTTCGGCTTCCTGACGGAGCACAAGGATGCAGCGGGCAAACCGCTGGCCCAAGCCACGGTCATCACCAACGTCGTCGTCATCCTGCTGTGCTCCATCCTCGGCATTCTCGGCAGCTACGGAGTGGCCTGGTTTGGCATCCGCATCAACACGGTCGCCAACTCGCGGGCCGCCTTTTCCGCGCTGAAAGGCAATGCGCTCAACACGCTCATGATCCCGCTGCAATCCGGCATGAGCGTGGGTCTCCTGCTGGTTTGCGTTGAGCTGTTCTTCATGATTTGCATCCTCTGCTTCCTGCCCAAGGATCTGGTTGGTCCGTGTTTCATCGGCTTCGCCATCGGGGAGTCGCTTGGAGCCTCGGCTCTCCGCATTTGCGGCGGGATTTTCACCAAGATTGCGGATATTGGGGCTGACTTGATGAAAATCGTCTTCAAGTTGCCGGAAGACGACCCGAAGAATCCCGGCGTCATCGCCGACTGCACGGGTGACAATGCCGGCGACTCCGTCGGGCCGACGGCCGATGGTTTTGAAACCTACGGCGTCACGGGCGTGGCCTTGATCGCTTTCCTGGCGCTGGCGCTGGGGACCACGGAGATTTGCGGGCAGCTCATCATTTGGATTTTCACCATGCGCATCCTCATGGTCATCACCTCGTTGGTCTCCTACGAGGCCAACAAGGTGATGAGCCGGTCCCTCTTTGGCGGCCAGAAGGACTTTGACCTTGAAGCCCCGCTGACCAACCTGGTCTGGGTGACGTCGATTGTCTCAATCATCGTCACCTTCGGCGCAAGTTGGGCCATGCTGGCCAACTTCAAGGACGCCTCCGGCGGCGTGATGCACGACCTCTGGTGGGTGCTCTCGCTCATCATCTCCTGTGGCACCATCGCGGGGGCGCTCATCCCGGAGTTCACCAAAGTGTTCACCAGCACGCATTCCCGCCATGTGAAGGAAGTGGTCACCGCGTCCGAGCACGGCGGCGCCTCGCTCAACATCCTGTCCGGCTTCGTGGCGGGCAACTTCTCCGCGTTCTGGACCGGCCTGTGCATCCTGTTCCTGATGCTGGTCAGCTACCTGTGCGCCACCTACAGCGGTTCGCCGGTCGCCGCGCTGATGCCGGCGGAATACGCGTTCGCCGCGCCCATCTTCGCCTTCGGCCTCGTGGCCTTCGGCTTTCTCGGCATGGGCCCGGTCACCATCGCCGTCGACAGTTTCGGCCCGGTCACGGACAACGCGCAGTCCGTTTACGAGCTCAGCCGCATCGAGTCGCGCGAGGGCATTGCCGCGGACATCGAAAAGAACTTTGGTTTCAAGCCCGACTTCGAGGACGCCAAGCTCCAGCTCGAGAAGGGCGACGGAGCGGGCAACACCTTCAAAGCCACGGCCAAGCCAGTGCTCATCGGCACCGCCGTGGTCGGGGCCACCACGATGGTGTTTGGCATCATCATGCTGCTGGAGCACGTCTTCGGTGGTGCCGTGGCGAAGCTCAGCCTGGTGCAGCCGGAAGTGATGCTCGGTTTGCTCATGGGCGGGGCCGTCATTTACTGGTTCACCGGGGCGAGCACGCAGGCGGTTGTGACCGGAGCCTACCGGGCGGTGGTCTTCATCAAGGAAAACATGAAGCTCGACGCGGCCACCGCGAGCATCGAGGACAGCAAGAAGGTGGTTGAGATCTGCACCATCTATGCGCAGAAAGGCATGATCAACATCTTCATGGTGGTGTTCTGTTTCTCGCTGGCCCTACCGTTTTACAACGCCTACTTCTTCATCGGCTACCTGGTCGGAATGGCCTTTTTCGGCCTGTTCCAGGCCATCTTCATGGCCAACGCCGGCGGGGCGTGGGACAACGCCAAGAAAATCGTCGAGGTGGACATGCGCGCCAAGGGCACGCCCATCCATGCCGCGACCGTCGTGGGCGACACCGTGGGCGACCCGTTCAAGGACACGTCCAGCGTCTCGATGAACCCGGTGATCAAGTTCACCACGCTCTTCGGCCTGCTGGCCGTGGAGATCGCGGTGGAAATGAAGAAGGCCAACCCCGGTGGCTGGACGAACCTCCTCATCGGCGGTTTCTTCACCCTCGTGGCGTTGTTCTTCGTGTATCGCAGCTTCTACGGCATGCGCATCCCCGAGGAGTCGGCGAAGAGTTGACCTTCTTCTCCCCGCGACTAAGCGCGGGCATTTGCAGTTTCCTAAGCTATCGGGCACCAGACTGACGGACAGCCGGAGACGCTCTCCGGCTTGGCAACCAACGTCCGCGCCCTGACCAAGAGCTTTCTCAGCGGCACTCCCGGCGAGTGCCGGCGTTGTTGGCAGGCTGTTGGCTGGCTCGCAACCCTTAGCCAACGGACTCTCAACTCACATTCTCGCCTTCGACCGGAACGGTAATGGGATGGAGTTGGAGGCTTTGGATTCTCGGTTACCCGCGTGATTAGTGAGCGAGGCGAGTCCGAATGATCCGCCCACAGCGCCACGCTTGAATCAATGACAGTCCCGCGGACCAGGCGCTGCCCGACCGCCCGGTCAGCTCCCCGAGCTTTGGACTTTGAAGTTTGGCCGGGGGGCCTACCTTTCCCCGCATGACGAGACATTGCTGGAAGTGCGGCACGGAATGGACATTCTCAGTGAATCCCGGCCGCGGCGAGACATGCTCCCAATGCCGATCCGATTTGCGTTGTTGCGTCAACTGCGTGAGCTACGACCGCAACGCCGCGCACCAGTGTCGCGACCGGCGGGCTGATCCCGAGATGGACAAGCATGCGGGGAACTTCTGCGAGTATTTTGAGTTCGTAAGGCGCAAATACACGCCCCCCGCAGGCGACAGCCGCCGTGAATCGGCAGCCCGCAATGAATTGCAGAAGCTGTTCGGGGATTAACACGGGCAACCCTGCTTATCCAAGGTTGCAGGGTTGATAATATCTTTCCAGCAGGGTTGACAGATCCGTGGAAAGCCCCTTAACTGTCCCTCGTAGGCAGCACGGTTTTTGAGAAGAACCTAGTTAGTTCTTTGAAGACGATTTCGGTTGAAGTGAGCACAGCTCCAATCGAGTTCCCCATAAGCCTACTGTGTGCTGTTTCTGAAAACTCCCCGGGGTTAGTGGCCTCCCTCAGGTCGCTAACCCCGGTTTTTATTTTTCCTGCACAATAAAGGGAAAAAAGCCCCGCCGGGTAATTCCGGCGGGGCTTCTTGGCAAATCGGGAGGGCAGGCCTCAATCAAACGCGTGGCCGGCGCAGCACAAGACATTGCGCAGCTTGTGGCGGACCAGCTCTTTCACCGCTTTGCGGGCAGGGCCCAAATACTTGCGCGGGTCAAACTCCTTCGGCTTGGTGAACATCACCTCGCGGATGGCAGCGGTCATGGCCAGTCGCAGGTCGGTATCAATGTTTACCTTGGTGCAGCCGGTGCGGCGGGCCACCTCGATGTCCGCCTCGGGCACGCCGGCCGTCTCCTCGCCAAGATCGCCGCCATACTTGTTGATCTTTTGCGCCAGATCCTTCGGCACCGAGCTGGCCCCGTGGAGCACCAGCGGGTAATCACCCAGGCCGGCTTCCATGAGCGCCTTCTTGATGGCTTTGAGGCGTTCGAGGTCGAGGTGCTGCTCACCCTTGAACTTGTAGGCACCGTGGCTGTTGCCGA
>CAZQEW010000037.1:0-30837 GCA_964591495.1 uncultured Klebsiella sp. | reverse complement strand
ACCTCGGCTCCGTCGAGTTCAAACCCTTCCAGCATGACCGCGGCGAGAAGGTCGTCCTCGGCCACGTCATCCCGGCGATTCCGAAGAAGGCCAAGCCCGAGGAAATCGAGAAGCTCGGCCGCGCGGAGCTGGACACCGTCCTCGGTATCGTGGGCCTGCACCCGGCCACGGCGAAGTTCATCGCCACCAAGCTCTGCCAGCGCTTCATCGCGGACGCCCCGCCCGCCACCGCCGTCAGCGCGGTCGCGGAGAAGTTCATCGCGTCGGGCGGCGACATCCCGGCCACGTTGCGCGCGCTCTTCGCCACCGACGCCTTCCTCACCACGCGCGGCAACAAGCTCAAGCGCCCGTTCCACTACATCGTCTCCGCGCTGCGCGCCACGCACGCGACCACCGACGCTGGCCGCGCCATCCAGGACTACCTCCTGCGCATGGGCCACGCGCCCTTCCACTACCCGACGCCCGATGGCTACCCCGAGGAAGCCGCCCCGTGGCTGGGCACGCTGCTCTGGCGCTGGAACTTCGCCGTCGCCCTGACCGGCAACACGCTCGACAAGGAAACCAAGCTCGACGCCGACAAGCTCCGCGCCAGCTTCGCCACCGAGGAAAACCTAATGGCCCACCTCCTCGGCCGCGCCCCGACCGCCGACGAAGTCACCGCGTGCGAGGAATCCGGTGCGCCCCTCGCGCTCCTGCTGGCCTCGCCGAGTTTTCAGAAATGCTGAACCACGCGACCCAATGGCATGGTGTTTCTCTTCATCATACTGAGTTGTGTCGCATACGTGCTTACTGAGCTTTGGATACGCACACCTCGCTCATGCCATAGCCAGTGGGGGCGCAGATGTATCTCCTACTTGGTGGTCGGATGTTTGTTTTTGGGGTCGCTCCTTGCGGTGGACGATACACGGCGCGCTGAGTTGGAAGGCGGTTGGGTTGGGGTGGCTGTTAGCCTTGCAGCAGCGTGCTGGTATGCTTGGCGGTATTATTCTTACAGAGCGTGACGTTGTTTGATTCCAAACCTTGGCTTGCTGGCACCGCTGCGCCGGAGGCGCGGTTCCGGCCACAAGCGCCGTTGTCCCCGTCCCAATCTGTGTTTCATCTGTGTTCATCTGTGGCTAAAAAATCATGAGCACCCAAACCTCCGTCACCGGCAACGGCGATCATCTCAAGACCCTCGTCGTCGTCTTCCTGCGCGGCGGCGCGGATGGGTTGAACATGGTCGCGCCCACGCATGACGACTGCTATTACCGCGCCCGCCCCCGCATCGCCATTGCGGCCACCGACGCCACCAAGCTCGACGGCAGTTTCGGCCTCAACCCGTTGCTCAAGGACCTCGCCGCGCCCTACCACGACGGCGCGCTCGCGGTGGTCCATGCCGCCGGCTCCGAGGACGCCACGCGGTCGCACTTCGAGGCCCAGGACTTGATGGAGCGCGCGGGCGACGTGGCGGGCGGCTGGCTCGGGCGCTACCTGCGCTTCCGCGGCGCGACGACCACCGGCGCGCTCTCGGCCATCGCCGTGAGCCGCGCGTTGCCCGAGAGCCTGCGCGGCGCGCCCGCCGCCACGGTGATGCGTTCGCTGGAGGATTTCTCGCTCGGCAAAGGCGGCGGTCCGCTCCAAGCCAGCTTGGAAAAACTTTACGCGAAGGAGCACGACGCACTCGGCACGTCCGCGCGCGACACGCTCGAAGCCCTCCGGCGCATCGAAAAGCTCCGCACCACAACCTACTCCCCCGCCCACGGCGCGACCTACGAGCGCGACGACTTCTCGCAGGGCATGCAGCAGGTCGCGCGGCTCATCAAGGCGCGCGTCGGCCTCGAAGCCGTGTCGCTGGACATCGGCGGCTGGGACTCGCACATCACGCAAAGCGCCATCATGGATCCGCAGATGCGCAAGCTGAACGCGGGCCTCAGCGCCTTCTACCGCGACCTTGGCAAGACGATGGAGCACGTCACCGTCGTGGTGCTCACGGAGTTTGGCCGGCGACTGGCGGAGAACTCCGCGTTCGGCACCGACCACGGGCGCGGCAGCGTGATGTTTCTGATGGGCGGCGGCGTGAAGGGCGGTCGCGTCCTCACGAAGTGGCCCGGCCTGACCAAAGACGTCCTCGAAGGGCCCGGCGATGTGCCTGTCACCATCAACTACCGGGACGTGCTCGCACCCATCTTGCAACGACATCACCCGAAGGTGGACTTGGCGAAGGTGTTCCCGGATTACGAACTGAAACCGCAGGCGGTGTATGGATGACCTAACTGCATTTCTCCTTTTCGTTGCTGTCTCGATTGTGGTCGTTGCCTTGATTGACCGCTGGGTTCGCAATCGGCGAGTCGTTCCACTAGCACGAAAGCGAGCCCGAGCCGAGAGCTCGGGAGACGGTGGTTACTCCTGCGGATTCATCGCCGGGAGCTCGGACGGAGGAAGCAGTGACGGAGGAAGCAGTGACGGAGGGGCAGACGGTGGCGGAGGCGGCGGCGGGGATTGAGCGGAGGCTGAAGCGACAGTTTGGCTGCTCAATGTCAGTGAACACTATCCTAGCGCCACCGACGGGCGCTGAATGTCGATTGTGTCCCATAACCGCCAGGCGTCACTCACCGGACGAAGCCTCGTGACAGAACCTGGGTGGCGGAAGCTCGAGGCCTCCGCTCAGGCCAACTGCCCTTGCGCACTGGGAGAGACATTGACCTCTACCACGCCATTGATCCGCCACTGACCGGACTCGTTCAGAAGCAGGTATTGGAAGAACCGGGTGCGGCCGCTGCGCCCGCGCACCGATACCAGCACGACCGCCTCGCGACCGTTATCCTGCACTTCGCCGAACGACACAGCGCGCCAGTGGGCAATGATGGGGTAGCCGTCCCTGACCATGCGCTCGAAGGCCAGAACGCTGTATTGCTGTTGAATGGTGGGCGCAGCGAATGACCGGGCTCGCGCATAATCGCCTTCACGGAAGGCCTGGAACTGACCTTCAATCACGGCCAACACCTCCCGGCTGACCTGCGCGCCGCTGCGCTTAAGTGGCTGGGTTCCGTTGGGGGTGATCAAAAAGAACACCAAGCAGGCCGCGAACGGCAACGAAAGCGCGCGCAGGAGAACCAGAAACTCCGCGCGGGAAAGCTCGCTGGTGGGATCGCTGGATTCGGTCACGAACGACAGCGGATCACTTGGCCTTGGGGTTGAGACCGGCCAGCGCCTTGGTGACAGCCTGAACGCCCGCCTCGTTCACGCCAGCCAGCACCAACGCGTCCTGCACGCCCTGGAGGGCGGCGCGGAATTGCGGAGAGCCGGCGGTCGAAATGACCGCGCCCGCCAACGAGGTTGCCAGCGAGGACTGGTCGGCGGCAGATATTTTCTTGCCGGCGATGGCGTCGGCCAGCGCGGCAGCCAGCGCAGCTAGGACGTCGCTGGAGGGCTTGCTGGCACCCGTGGCCACGGCGGCGAGATCCGCCGCGAGCTTGTCTTTATGTTCCTGCGAGGCAGTCGGCCGGGATTTGATAATGGCGATGTCAGAAATCAGCTTGGAAACGTTCGCCTGCGCGGCCCCACCCTGAGGCGCAACGGCAGGGACGGCACCGGGCTGCGCGGCAGGAGCGGGCGCAGGCGCCGGCACCGGCCGGCCAGCGGCCTCCTTTGCGCGCTGCTTGATGATCACGGCGGCTCCCTGACCAAAGGCACCGGTGGTGATGAGGCAAAGGGCCAGGGCGGTGAGGAAAGTCTTCATGGGTCGTTGGTTCAGATTTTGCGCACCGTGCGCCTTCCAGCATAGTCTGTCAACCGCATGGCCGGACGCCCAGTTTCGCCAGCCGAATTAGGCCACCACCGCCAGGGCAGCCTTGGCATCGGTCTTCCGCCCAAAGTCGTTAAGCACCTGGCAGAAGGCGGAAAGGAAGAGGCGAACGCTCTCGCGGGTGGAATTCTCACCCATCAAGCCCACGCGCCAGATTTTGCCCTTAAGCGGACCCAGCCCGGCACCCACCTCGATGTTGAAGTCGTTGAGCAGGCGCTTGCGCACCTCAGCCTCATCCACGCCCTGGGGCACGCGGATGGCGTTCAACTGCCAGAGCTGGTGGCCCTCCTGTGAGGCGAGTTCAAGCCCGATGGCTCCGAGGGCGGATTTGAGCGCCAGGTGGTTCTGTTTATGCCGACGCCAGCGGTTTTCCAGTCCCTCCTCCAGCACCAGGCGCAGGGCCGCGTGCAGGGCATAGTTCATCGAGATGGGTGCGGTGTGATGATATACGCGCTCCTGGCCCCAGTAGGAGGCGAGCAGGTTTACGTCGAGATACCAGCTCTGCACCTTGGTGCGGCGGCTTCGGGCCACTTCCAGCGCACGAGCGTTCAAGGAGACCGGAGCCAGCCCCGGCGGGCAGCTCAGGCACTTCTGCGTGCCGCTGTAAACCGCATCCACGTTCCACTCGTCAATCCGCACGGGACAGCCGCCCAGCGAGGTGACCGTGTCCAGCAAGAACAGCGCCCCCGCATCGTGGGCGAGCTTGGAGATTTCCTCCACCGGGGTCAGGGCCCCGGTGGAGGTTTCGGCATGAACAATGGCGACGAGCTTGGGCTTGGACACCGTGCGCAGCGCCTCGGCAACCTGCTTGGGCGTGATGATATTGCCCCACGTGGACTCGACCTTGGTCACGCGCGCGCCACAACGCTCAGCCACGTCCACCATGCGCGTGCCAAACACCCCGTTGACTCCGATGATGACCTCGTCACCGGGCTCAATCAGGTTCACAAAGCAAAACTCCATGCCTGCGCTGCCGGTCCCGCTGACCGGGAAGGTCATCTCATTGCGCGTGAGGAACACGGCGCGCAACATGGTTTTCAGCTCCTCCATCATCCGGACAAACACGGGATCCAAATGGCCCACAAGCGGCTGGCTCATGGCCGCGAGCACATCAGGGGCAGCGTTGCTGGGACCCGGGCCCAGCAGCAGCCGGGTGGGGGCTTTGAAGACAGGCGCGATTTGCATGGCCAGGGAGAATATCGGCGGGGCTGGGGTGGAGCAATGAGTTTGGCGGAGCCGGACTTATGGTTGGCCCGCGATCTGGCGTGCAACCTTCAGGAAGGTCTCCATCTCCGCCTCGGAGCCGATTGTGATGCGCAGATAGTCGCGCACCACGGGATACTTGAACCATCGGACCAGCAGCTTCTTGGCGCGCAGCCGGGGGAGCCAGTCTTCGGCAGGAAAGCGCGGCGGCTTGGCCAAAAGGAAATTGGTCTGGCTGGGCAGCACGGTCCACCCCAGGCCGGTCAGTTCGCGGGTAACCTGCTCGCGCGTGGCGATGATGCGGCGGAAGTTGCGCCGGTAGTGCGGGAGATCGGCAAGCGTCGCGAGCGCGGCGACTTGGCCGAGGCCGTTGACGTTGTAGCTGTCGCGGACCTTGTCCAGCGCGGCGATGAGATCCGCGTGCCCGACGAAGTAACCGACGCGCTGGAAGCACAGCGAGTAGGCTTTCGAGAACGTGCGCGAGATGAGAACGTGCGGGTGCTTGAGCGCGAGCGCCATCGCGTTCTCGCGGGCGAAGTCGACGTAGGCTTCGTCCAGCACCACGACGCACTTCGACTTGGCGCAGAGCGCGTCCAACTCCGCCGTGCTGAAGCCGCGTCCGCTCGGGGCGTTGGGCGTGGTGATGAGCGAAAGCGCAGCGGAGAAATCCCAGCCGCGCTTCGGCAGCGCAGACAGCGCGGGGAGGGAGAAATCCGCTTCGAGCGGAACAGCGTTGATCGTCGCGCCGGCGATCTCCGCGAGCACCGTATACAACGAGTAACTCGGGCTGAAGAACTGAACCTTCCCGCTGCTGTCTTTGGACTCAGAAGCCGGCTCGACGAAGGTGCGCGTCGCCAACGCGAGGAGTTCATCGGAGCCGTTGCCCACGATGATGTTCTCGGGCGCGCAGCCGTGGAGTTGGGCGAGTTTTTCGCGCAGTGCGGCAGCGGTGGGATTGGGGTAGAGCCGGAGCCGTCCGTCCACGGCGGCCTTCACTGCCGCGAGCACTTTGGGCGAGGGCGGGTAAGGATTCTCGTTGGTGTTGAGCTTGATGAGGCCGGGGATCTTCGGCTGCTCGCCGGGAACGTAGGCGTGCAACCGCTGGACCAGCGGACGGACTAACTTGCGTGGAGCGCGAACTGCCATGCGCGGAGTATCGCGGCAGGTGGGGGTTAAGTCGAGCCAGCGCGTGGGCGAAGAAAAGAAGTGTTCAGTATTCAGCGGAGCGCTCGGCACGCCTGCCGCCAACTGAAAACTGAACCCTGATTTGCTCGCTCACGCGCCGCAGCGCTTGAGCAGGTTCTGCATGATGCGTTGCACGCGGGCGTCGGGGCCATGCGGGCGGGTCCAGTGGCTCCAAGGAAGGATGTGGCCGGGCGGCGAACTCAAGCCCTGCGCCCACCAGATGGTCGCGGCGTTGAAGACAATGTTGCCTTTCGGGCCGGGGAAAATCGTCGCGGTCCAGTGCGCGGGCGTGGTGCCGCCGCGCCAGACGGTGCCTTCGGCCACGACTTCGAGGCCGGGGATTTTGGCCGGGGCTCCGTGGTGCTCCCAGCCCACGAGGCCGCGCACGGAGTCACCTTTCTTCATGCCGGTGCCCTCAAAAATCCAGTGGTCGGGCTGGGTGCAAACCCAGTCGCCGCCGCCGTTGAAGGGCACGATGCTGCGCGCGCCCATGAGGTCGGCCTCGTTGCGGGTGTCGCGCTGCCAGTCCTTGGTGAAGACGCTGATGGCGTCCTGCACCTCGGCGTCCGTGAGGCCGGCGAAGATGCCGGTGCGGGTGAGGATGCGGTTGGGCACGCCCGCACTGGAGGGCGAGAAGGGCGTGCGGCCAAAGACGGAGTTGCCGCACAGCCACAGCGCGTGCGTGCCGCTGGCGATGGCGCTTTTCACGGCGTCGAATTGCCGCACGTCCCAATACTCGTCGTGGCCGACGCTGAGGAAGGTTTTGCAGCGGGTGATTTGGGCGGCGGCGAGGCAGTCGGCGTTCGCGCAATAGGTCACGTCGTAGCCGTGCTGTTCCAGCCAGTAAGCGAGCGGGAATTCCCACAGCAGATACTCGCCGGAACCGATGGAGAGCGGGTGCTCGTAGATCTGGGAATACTTGCCGTAGGGCCGGTCGAAGCTCACGGCCACGTCGCGGGCGTGGGCACCGCGCGGGTCGGTGTAGAGCGAATAATTGTCCGGCCATTTGTTGTAGGCCTGCCACGTGTTGTCGCTGCACTGGAAGAGCAGGTCGGCGGGCCGGTCATCGCGGACGATGAAGATGATGTAGCTCTGCCAGTAAGGCTCGGTGGCCTTGTCCGGCACGGTGGTGAGCCGAGCGAGGTAGACGCCGCTGACCCAACTGGCGGGAATCTTGAAGGAGAACGACGGAGCCCACTTGCATTCGCGGAGACGATTCGGGCCGATCGGCGGGTCGGGCTGCTTCGTGCCGGGGATGGGGCCTTCCTTCATCATCAGCCGGGCGCCGCAGCCGCCGTAGTAGCCGGTGCGGAAGATTTCGATTGTGAACTTCGCGTCCGGGTTGACGCTGACCATGAGGTCGAGCGTCTCGCCGGCTTTGACGCTTTGGCGGGAGGCGTAGCCCTCGATGGCGGGCGCGCGGTGGCCGCCGGTCTTGTCGAGGCGCACGCGGGTGAGCTGCCAATCGAGCGCACCGGGCTTGTCATTTTCCTCGGCGATGAGCGAGCGGCGGCGCGGAGCGGGCACAGGAGATTTTTGCTGTGCATTCGCGCGCGACCCAGCCAGCACGGCGGCCGAGGCGGCCGAGGCTTGCAGGAATTCGCGGCGGCCAAGGCGGGAGGAGCGAGATTTCATGTGAGGAGCGAGTGAAAGGCTGATTCGCGGGCCGTCACGGGTATTCAACGCCCCCCCGGCCGCCCCACGTCCGCGGACCGCTACCGGCGCGCAGCCAGCATGGTGCGGGCGGCATCAATGTCGCGCGCGATCTGCGCCTGCAGGGCTCCGACGTTGGCAAACCGCTGCTCGTCCCGAAGGCGGGCCACGAAAGTGACTTCCAGCTCCGCCCCGTAAATGTCCTCCGCAAAATCGAAGAGGTGAACTTCGCATTGGCGACTGGGAGCGGGGCTGGCCAGCGTGGGACGAAGACCGATGTTGAGCGCGCCAAGCAGGTTCCGCCCCCCCATCCGCACGCGAACGGCGTAGACGCCGTTGGGCGGCAGCGCCAGCCCGGCAACGTCGAGATTGGCCGTGGGAAAGCCGAGCTGGCGGCCGAGCTGATCGCCCCGGATAACGGGTCCGGCCAGGACATGCTCCCGGCCCAACAGCTGGCCTGCGGCGGCGAAATCGCCCGCACGGACAGCCTCGCGGATCCGGGTGCTGCTCACCGGCAATCCATCCAACGCGAGGGCGGAAAGCCCATGGACGACGAACCCAAGTTCCTCACCGAGTCGCCGGAGCAGGGCAACATTGCCGCTGCGCTGGTGGCCGAAGGTGAATTCACTCCCCACGCACACGCTGCCGAGCCCCCCGAAATCCCGGGCAAGGGAGCGGATGAACTGCTCGCCGGGCTGCTGACTGAAGGCCGCGTCAAAGCGGATGAGCAGCGTATGGGCAACACCCAGCGACGCGAGGGCGCGTAGCTTTTGCGGCAGCGAATGAAGCATCGGCGGAACCCGGTCGGGAGCAACGACAGCGTTGGGGTGCCGGTCGAACGTGATGACAACGGGGACGGCGCCGAGCAGACGCGCATCGGCGAGTGTCTGGCGGATGACCTGCTGGTGGCCCAGGTGGACGCCATCGAAGACGCCGATGGCCACGCAGACCTTGCGCGGGCCCGGCGGCAGTTCGGTGGCGGCGGTGAGGATGGTCACGGCTTGGCGGCGGCAGGGCGGCGGGGCAAACGGCCCAGGAACCAGATGCCGAGCGCATCGGCGGCAAGGTCGAAAAGATCAAAGCTGCGGCCGGGAATGTAGAGCTGTGAGACCTCCTCCGCAGCGGCGAGGATCAGCACCGCCACGCTGCCGAGCAGCACGGGGCGGCCCGCGAATGCCACGGAGCGGCAGCGAAGCGAGTGGTTTGCCACGAGGGCGAGGCCGCCGAAGATCAGGAAGTGGCAGAGCTTGTCCCCGCCGGGAACGGCGTGAACCCAGCTGAAGATGAACTGGGTGTCGCGGTGGTCCGCCAGCCAGATGATGAGGGCAACCACCGCAAAGCTGGCGGCAGCGAGGCCGGCACGTTTGAGGCGGTCACGGTTCACCGGGCCAGTTGCAGGAAGGGGATCACGCGCTTTTCCAGCTCCGCCAACGGAAGCGCGAGGAGGGCCTCGAGGGTGAGGGCATCGCCCACATCCCACTTGCCGGAAGTGACGCGGCGGAGGGTGGCCAGGTGGGCACCGCAGCCGAGCTTGGCCCCCAGATCGTGCGCGAGGGAGCGGACATAGGTGCCCTTGGTGCAGGCAACGCGAAATTTGCCAACCGGTTCGGCGTAGGCGGTGCAGCGGAAATTGTAGATGTGGACGAGGCGCGGCTCGCGCGGAACTTCAATGCCTTTGCGCGCGAGTTTGTAGAGGGCCACACCGCCCTGCTTCTTCGCGGAGACCATCGGCGGAATCTGCTGAAGATCGCCCAGGAAGCTGGCGGCGGCCTCGTTCAACTGCTCGACGCTCAGCGGGGGCACGGGGGCGGTGGCGGTGACTTGGCCATCGGCGTCGTAGCTGTCGGTAGCTTCACCGAACTTGATGTCGCCCTCGTAAACCTTGTCGTCGGACATGAGGCGCTCGGAGAGCTTGGTGCCGCGGCCGAGAACGATGATGAGCAGCCCGGTGGCGTTGGGGTCGAGGGTGCCGCAGTGGCCGACTTTTTTGATGCCGAACTTGCGGCGGATGCGGTCCACCACGTCGTGGGAGGTGCAGCCTGTGGGCTTGTCCACGAGGAGGGCACCGTCGAGTGAGTCAAACTGAAGCATGGAATTCTCGGCGTGAGGGACGACGCAAGGCTAGGCGGCTACGAGTGCCCGTTTAATGGCGGCAATGACGCGCCGCTGCACTGAGAGCGGCTTGCCGGAAATCCGCGCGCCCGCCGCCGCCGGATGGCCGCCACCGCCGAATTGACCGGCGATTTCATTTACGTTCACCCGTTGGCTCTTGGATCGCAGGCTGATGCGGGTCAGCTCCGGCTCCACCTCTTCGAACACACATGCGACCACCACGGGCTCGATGTCGCGGATGTGGTCGATCAGCCCCTCGCTGTCGTTGGTGTCCGCTCCGGTGCGGGCGTAATCGCGCTTCCGCAGCCAGAACCAGGCGATCTGGTCATCGTGCGTGGTGCGAAAGTTGTTGAACACGTGTCGCAGCAGCCGGGCGCGCGACATGGGATAGCTTTGATACACCTCATTGCAGACCCGGGCGAGGTTCGCGCCATGCCGGACGAGGTCGGCGGCAACATGATAGGTGCCGGGCGTGGTGCTAGGATAACCGAAGCTGCCCGTGTCGGTGGAAATGGCGGTGAAGAGACAATCAGCAATGGCCGGGGTCACCGGCCACCCGGCGTGCTTGAGCAGTTCGTAGATCAGTTCGCCCGTGGCAGGCACGCGAGCGGAAACCCAGTTGAGTTTGGCGTAGCGGGTGTTGCTCTCGTGGTGATCAATGTTGATGAAGTCACGCGGCTCGCCGATGGCCTTGCCCACGGTGCCAAGCCGCTCAAAGCTCGCGCAGTCAGTAGCTATGACCAGGTCGAACTTGCGGCCCGCCTCAGGCTTTCGCACCAAACCATCGGGCACCATGAACCGGAGCTTCTGCGGAACGGAATCCTGATTCCAGACCGTCACCTGCTTGCCGAAGTTTTGGAGTGCCAGGGCAAGTCCGACCTGTGACCCGATGCAGTCGCCGTCCGGCCGCACGTGCCCGACCACGCAGATGGTTTTCGCCCGACGGATGGCGTCAAGGATCTCGTCGAGAATATGAGTGAAGCCGGTCACTTGGGGGGCTCCTGCTTTTCCAGTTCTTCGAGGATGGAGAGAACGCGGTTGCCGCGTTCGACGCTTTCATCCAGATGAAAAGATATTACGGGCGTCCACCGCAGGACGATCGCACGGCCCAATTCGAACTGCACCTGGCCGCGCTTCTCCTGCAGGAGCTTCATGGCGCGCTTCTTGGCCTCGGCCTTGCCAACCACGCCTACGTAGACCTTGGCTTCCTTCAGGTCAGCTGAGACGAGGACATCGTTTACGGTGATGAGCCCGGCGTCGCCCGGCGGAAAGTCGCGGCGGATGATCTCTCCCAAGGTGCGCTTGAGCATCTCGCGGACGCGTTCAAGTCGGACTTTCATGGATGCGTGGCCGGGGCAGCGCTCAGCTGAGCATCTGCTTCACTTTTTCGACCGTGTAGCACTCGATGGCATCGCCTGTCTGGAACTCATTGAACCCGTCAATGCGAATGCCGCACTCGAGGCCGGAGCGCACTTCGTTGACCTCGTCCTGGAAGCGGCGCAGCGAAAGGGTGACGCCCTCGTAAACGAGGTTCTTGCGCCGCATGACGCGCACCTTGCCCTTGACGATGCGGCCCATGGTGACGGCGCAGCCAGCGACGACGCCGCCCTTGGACAGCTCGAAGATCTGGCGGACTTCGGCACTGCCCACCACCACGTCCTTGAGGATGGGGGGGAGCAACCCGGCCATCGCATCCTTCACCTCATCGATCAACTCGTAAATGATGGCGTAAAGCTTGATCTGAATGCCGTATTGCTTGGCTTTTTCATTCGCGCCGGAATCGATGCGGGTGTGGAAACCCAGCACGACGCACTTGGACGCGCCGGCGAGGTCCACGTCGGACTCGGTGACGGTGCCCACCGCGTGATGCACAATGTCGAGGGTGACCTTCTGGCTCTCAATCTTCTTGAGGGCTTCAACGATGGCCTCCACGGAACCCTGGGTGTCGGCTTTGACCACCACCTTGAGGGTGAGCTGCTGGTTCTCGGCGATCTTGGCAAAAAGATTTTCGAGCGTGACGCGGGGCTGACGAGCCTCGGCCTCGGCGGCCTTCTCGGCCATGGCGCGTTCCTCGGCGATGTCGCGCGCCGTCTTTTCGTTCTCGACGATGGTAAACTCCTGGCCCGCCTCCGGCACTCCGTTCAGGCCCAGCACCCGGACAGCGACGGACGGCGTGGCCTCCTTCAGTCGCTCGCCCTCCTCGTTGATGAGCGCGCGGACGCGGCCATAATGCGAGCCGCAAAGGATGATGTCGCCGACGCGGAGCGTGCCCTTGCGCACCAAGACGGTGGCGGTGGGACCGCCCGCCTGCAAACCCGATTCAATGACGTTGCCCTTGGCCTTGCGGTCCGGGTTGGCTTTCAGCTCAAGAAGGTCGGCCTGGAAGACAATCATCTCCAGGAGCTTGTCAATGCCCTGCTTGGTGAGTGCCGAACAATCCACGAAAAGAGTGGTGCCGCCCCATTCGTCGGATGTGAGGCCTTTTTCCTGCAGTTGCTGACGGACGCGAAGTGGGTTCGCGTTGGGGTGATCGCACTTGTTGACGGCGACCAGGATGGGAACCTTTGCGGCCTGTGCGTGGGACAACGCCTCCAGTGTCTGCGGCATGACGCCGTCGTTCGCTGCGACGACGAGGACGACAATGTCCGTGACGTTGGCGCCGCGCGCACGCATGGCAGAGAATGCAGCGTGGCCGGGGGTGTCCAGGAAGGTGATTTGGGCGAGCTCGCCCTTCTTCTCCGGGTGGGGCACGGCAATGGTGTAGGCACCGATGTGCTGCGTGATGCCGCCGGCTTCGCCCGCCGCGACGTTCGCCTTGCGGATCACGTCGAGGAGCGAGGTCTTGCCGTGGTCCACGTGGCCCATGATGGTGACCACAGGGGGCCGGGGCTTGAGTTGCTCGGGCTTGTCCTCGGCGTCCGCCTCAACCTTCTTGGCCGGAGCGTGAACCTGACCTTCGCCCTTGGCCCGCTTTTCGATTTCGAACTTGAACCCGTGCTTGGCACACAGCTTTACCGCCACCGGCTCGTCCACCGCCTGGTTGACGTTGGCGAAGATGCCCATCTGCATGAGGTCCGCGATGAGCTGAAAGGGTTTGCGCTTCATCTGCTCCGCGAGGTCGCGGACGACGATGGGCGGCTTCATCGTGATGACCTGCGCATTGGCGGGCAACGAGGCGCGAGGATCCACTGGTTTGGGGGCCGGCGCCTGGGCCGGAGCACCGCGCTGGGGCTGTCCCATGCCGGGACGGCCAACCGGCAGGCCACGACCGCCGGGAGCGGAGCCCGCAGGTCCGCGCCCGCGCTGGTCGGCGGGAGCGCCTCGTCGGTCATCGCGACGCTCTTCGCGGGCGGGTTCGCGGCGGGGGCCAAACTTGGAAAGGTCGATACGTCCGAGCAGTGCGCCCGTCTGGGGCTTGGGTGGTTCGGCGGGCGGTGCCGGCGGGGGTGGTGCTACGGGGGCCGGCGCGGGGACGGGCGCTGCCAAGGCTGGCGCAGCCGGAGCCGGCTTGGTTTCAACGACGGGCGCAGGCGCGGGCGCGGGCGTGGCGGGAGGCGGTTCCGCCGCCACCGGTGCGGGTGCGGGCGCAGGCGAGGGCATGGGCGCCACCGCTTCGACCACGGGCACAACTGGCTCCGGGGCCGGTGGCGCTGGCTCAGGCTCCGGTGCCTTGATGAGCACGACGGGGGCCGGCGCTTCCACCACGGGAACCGGCTCGGCGGGCTTCAGGGGCCCCAGCTTTTCCTCGAGGAACTCGGCGGTGATCTTGTCCAGCGAGCTGGACGGCACTTTGGCCTCCTTGATGCCCAGTTCCTTGGCCACCGCGAGCACTTGCTTGCTCTCGATGCCGAGCTTCTTGGCGATGTCGTAGATGCGAACGGGCATAATGGTTGCGCGCCCGGGCGGAAAACCGCGCGGGCGCGCTAAATAAACGGACTAAGCGAGCACTCCGGCCAACGGATTGTTCTTGGCGGCTTCTTTGATGGCGGCCAGCACCGCGCCGGCCGACTCGCCAATTTGTGGAATCTCTTTGAGGTCTGCCTCCTCCGCCTGCGTGACGACGTCTTCGAGGGCGTGGAAGCCGGTGTTGACCAGCGCTTCCGCCATTTCGCGGGTCACGCCCGGCACGGCGGCGAATATCTCGACGGCGTGCTTGACCTTGTCCTCGATGCCAACGCTGCTGACGGCCTCGGCGTCGATGTTGACGGCCCAACCGGTTAGCCGCGAAGCGAGCCGGGCGTTCTGCCCGCGCTTGCCGATGGCCAGTGAAAGCTGGCTTTCATCCACCAGGATTTTGATCGCGCGGCTGGCCTCATCCACCGTGATGGTCTTGAGGACGGCGGGGGCCAGGGCGTTGGTGATGTAAGTCTTGATGTTCGGATCCCACTTGATGATGTCCATCTTCTCGTTGTTCAGCTCGCGCACGATGTTCTTCACGCGCTGCCCACGGAGACCGACACATGCCCCCACGGGATCCACCTTGGAATCGCGGGAGTAAACGGCCAGCTTGGTCCGGAAGCCGGGTTCCCGGGCGACCCCCTTCACCTCGACGGTGCCGTTCGAGATTTCGGAAACCTCCAGCTTGAACAGCTTGAGCACAAATTCCGGCGCGGCGCGGCTGAGGATGATTTCCGGGCCGTGCGGGCCGTTCTCGACCGCCTTGACGAAGCAGCGGATGCGCTCGCCGATCTGATATTCCTCCGTGGGCACCCGCTCCCGATTCGGCAGCAGCGCCTCATAGCGCCCGAGGTCCATGATGACGTCCGACCGCTCGAACCGCCGCACGGTGCCACTGACGATGTCGCCCACCCGGTCCTTGAATTCGTCAAAAATCAGCGCCTTTTCCGCCCGGCGGACCTGCGAGAGCAGGGCCTGCTTGGCATATTGGGCGGCGATGCGGCCGAAGCCCGTGGGCGTGACCTCCACTTCAAGTTCCTCGCCTACCTGTGCGTCGGGCTTCCGCTTGCGGGCCTCAGCCAGCGAGATTTGGTCATGCTTGGAAATGACCTTGTCCGCCACGATGAGCTTGGCGAAGGCCTTGATGTCACCGCTCTTGGAATCGATCGAGCAGCGCAGCTCGCGGGCCGGGCCAACCGCCTTTTTGGCCGCCGAAATGAGCGACTCCTGAACGGCGTTGAGCAGGACATCCTTGCTGATGCCCTTTTCTTTTTCCCAGAAGTCCAAGATGGCCAGAAAATCAGCGTTCATATGTCGACCCGTGCCTGCGCCCCATCAGGGGCAAAAAAAAGCCGGAATAATTTCCGACTTCACACGCTGGCGAACCAGCAACTCGTTTTACCTTGGGCAAGTTAGGGAGGGCTAAAATGACCGTCAAGCCCCGTTTTCTCGCCGCGGATCAGGCGCGGTCGCGCAATTCCATCCAGATCGCCGCGCGGAAGGTCTCGCCCGGAGCAAGCACGGTGATTTCGCCCGGTTGCGCGCGGGTGAAGGAGTTCGGCAGCGCGGTCCACGGTTCGAGGCAGTAAAACGGCGCGTCCGTCGTGCGCGACCAGATGGCGCAGTAGCGATGCTGCGGCGCGCCTTCCCAGTTGAGGACGATTTCCAGCTCGCTCGCCGGGTCCACGAGGGTGAGTTCCGGCTTGGCGAAGCCGCCGAAGAACAGCGTGTGCGCCACGTCGTCCGCGACGCTAAGTTGGGACGCCGGTTGAGCCGCCACGGCGAAATGCTCGAATCGCGCATCCGGCGTGAGGCGTTCGCACGCGGGGACCCTAACGAAGCACTTGCTCCGCTCGCCGTGTGGCGTGAGCGGCACTTGGAAGTAGGGATGAATCCCCGTGCTGAAGGGCATGGGCTCCGCGCTGCGATTCTCCACCGTCTGCTCGAAGTGCAGCCGCCCGCCGTCCAGCCGGTAAGTCACGCGATGCGTGAACGCGAAGGGATACACCGCGCGCGTCGCCTCGCTGTCCGCCAGCTCCATCGTCAGCGCCGACTCTCCGCGCGCCACGACCAACCACGCCGAGCGCCGCCCGAAGCCGTGCTGACCAAGCGGAAACTCGCGCCCGCCCCAAGCGTAGTGATGCTCGCGGCCAGGCAGGTGGTTGAAGCTGACCATCGGAAACAGCAGCGGATTCCCCGCCCACATCTCCTTCGGATACCGGTCCACGACCGCTTGGCTGAAATGCAGCGCCTCCACGAGTCCGTGCTTCGCCGTGGGCCGCGCATAACGCAGCAGCCACCCGCCCAGCTCCGGCGCGATTATGGCGAGAGACCCGGTGGCGTCGGTGAGTTGGAGCAACTTGTCTTCGTGCATGTGGAGTTGAAGTTCGAGTTCAGCCAAACAAATCCATCTGCGGGTTCGCCTCGACCTGTTTGAGCTTCTCGCGGTCCTGTGCGCGGCGAGTTTGGCGGACGGTGCCTTCGGGGGTGAGTTCGCTGTCTTCGAGGTTACGCAGGATGACTTTGGCGCGCTCGATGACTTCCTTCGGCACACCGGCGAGGCGAGCGACTTGGATGCCGTAGCTCTTGTCGGTGCCGCCTTCGACGATTTTGCGGAGGAAGATGATTTGGTCGTGCCACTCGCGAACGGCGACGTTGTAGTTCTTCAGCCGCGGCAGGCGCGCAGCGAGTTCGGTCAGCTCATGGTAGTGCGTGGCGAAGAGGGTCTTCGCGCCGACCTGGTTGTGCAGGTGCTCGACGATGCTCCACGCGAGCGAGAGGCCGTCGAAGGTGCTCGTGCCGCGCCCAATCTCGTCGAGGATGATGAGGCTGCGGGCGGTGGCGTTGTTGAGGATGTTCGCCGTCTCGCTCATCTCGACCATGAAGGTGCTCTGGCCGCGCGCGAGGTCGTCGCTCGCGCCGATGCGGGTGAAGATGCGGTCCACGAGGTCGACACGCGCGGAGGCGGCCGGGAGGAAGCTGCCGGTGTGGGCGAGCAGCGTGAGCAACGCGACCTGGCGGATGTAGGTTGATTTGCCGGCCATGTTCGGGCCGGTGATGAGGGCGATTTGCGGAATCCCCTCTTTTGTAGCAGCCGAGGCGAGTCGGCTCTGTTCTACCTCAGAGGACGAAGAGGGAGCGGACTCACGTCCGCTGCGACCAAGCTCGGTGTCGTTCGGCACGAAACGCTCTTCGGTCAGCGCTTGGTCGAGGACCGGGTGGCGGGCGTCTTTGAGCAACAGTTGCCCGGCGTCGCTGACTTCGGGACGGGTGTAGTTGAAGAGGCGCGCTGTTTCGGCGAAAGCGGCGAGGACATCGAGTTGCGCGAGGGCGGCGGCAGTTTGCTGGATGGCGGCGAGGTTGCCGATGACTTCCTCGCGCACGCGGAGGAAGAGTTCGTATTCCAGCTTCATCGCGCGCTCTTCCGCGCCGAGGATTTTGCCTTCCATTGCCTTCAGCTCGGGCGTGATGAAGCGCTCGCCGTTCGCGATGGTCTGCTTGCGGATGTAATCGGCGGGGACTTTGTCGAGGTTGGCCTTGGTGATTTCGATGTAGTAGCCGAAGACGGAGTTGAAACCGACTTTGAGCGATGCGATGCCGGTGCGCTCGACTTCCTTTTGCTTAAGCTGGGCAATCCAGTCCTTGCCACCACGCGACGCGGCGCGGAGTTCGTCGAGGTTCGGGTCGAAGCCGTCGCGGATGAGGCCACCTTCCTTCAAGGCGAGCGGCGGCTCGTCCATGATGGCGCGGGAAATCAGCTCAACGAGCGCTGGGAGTTCCGTGAGTTGGGCGAACAGGTCGTCGAGCAAAGAAGGCGAAGCGCTCGCGTCCGCATGCAAAGGAGCCGATGTGGGGGAGCTCTGACTGAACTCCGCATTCCGCATTCCGCATTCCGCATTGGAAGTGAGACTGCTCACGTCGGTTCCCACGGCTTTCAACGCCGGGACTTGCTCAATCGCCAGCCGCAGCGCGTGGAGGTCGCGGCCGTTGCCCGTGCCGGTGGAGAGGCGCGCCAGCGTGCGTTCGAGGTCGCGAACTTCGGCGAGCTTCGCGCGGAGGGCTTCGAGCGCCGCACCGCTCGCGAGCCAAGACTGCACGGCGTCCTGGCGACGGCGAATCGGCTCCAAGGCGGAGAGCGGCTGCGTGAGCCAGTTGCGGAGGAGGCGCGCGCCCATGGGCGTGACAGTGCGGTTCAGCGCGCCGTAGAGCGAGGTGTTGCGCGGGGCGTCGCGGTGGAGCGGCTCGAGGATTTCCAGGTTCCGCAGCGTGGTGCCATCGAGCACGAGGAAGTCGCGGCTCTGGTAGAACGTGATGCGCGTGAGGTGCTTCACGTCACGCCGCAGGTGCTGCGCGAGGTAGTGCAGCGCCGCGCCCGCCGCGCCGGTGGCGGCGATGCGGCCCTTCAAGCCGAAGCCATCGAGCGCGGCGACCTTGAAATGCTCGCGCACGGTGAAGACCGCGGTTTCCGGTGCGAAGACCCAGTCGTCGTGGCCAATGAGAATGCCGGGCGTGCCCGCCAGCAATGTGCGGAGCGACGCCGCTTCGCCCGGGTAAATCGTTTCCGCCGGGCGCAGCCGCTCCAGCTCGGTGAGGAGCTCGGCGTCGCTTTCGGTTTCGGTGGTGCGGAAATCGCCGGTGGTGAGGTCCACGACGGCGATGCCGGTGGTTTTGCCCGCGGGATAAACCGCAGCGAGGAAGTTGTTCCGTTCGGCGGCGAGCAGCCGTTCATCGAAGTGCGTGCCGGGCGAAAGGATTTGCGTGACCTCGCGCTTCACGAGCTGGCCGGGTCTGGCCTCCTCCATCTGGTCACACACGGCGACCTTGCGGCCGGCGCGGAGCAGGCGCGCCACGTAGCTGTTGAACGCATGAAACGGGATGCCGCACATGGGCACCACGCCGCGCTTGGTGAGTGCGACATTGAGCAGGCGCGCGCCGTCCACGGCATCCTCGAAAAACATCTCGTAGAAATCGCCGAGCCGGAAGAGCAGCAGCGCGTCCTTGGGCAGCTCGCCCTTGATGCGGCGATACTGCGCCATCATGGGCGTGAGCTGTGGTTCAGGAGCGGCGGTGGCCATCGCGGGCGGAGGTTAGCGGCAAAAAAAAGTCGCGCGAACTGAAAGTTTATCGTGACGCAGCGGGGACGAATCAGCTAAGTCAACGGGCATCAGCCAACGTTCACAACGTGTTCTTACAGCTTTCGGGAACCATCACCACGCGCGCCTGCGCGCGTCGAAGGGGGGTGACTGACAATGGCCGCCAAGAAATCTGCCGCTAAAAAGCCCGCCGCGAAGAAACCCGCCGCGAAGAAACCCGCCGCGAAAAAGAAAAAGTAGTCTGACCGACCGACACGGCCCCACCGGACACCATGTTCGGCGGGGCCGTTTGCATTGTCGTCTTGGCCCGGCCAACGCGTTCCACGCCGCTGGGGCGGACCTAACGGTGAAACCCTCCAAACCCCGGTCAAATTTCCCGGTGCAATTTTGATCAGGGTTGAACTACTGTCCCCGCCCACTGCAATGGCATTGCCGGAACAACTGCAAAAAGAGTTCGTCGCCGAGTTCAAGCGCGAACCGCATATCGTGTTGCGCGCGGTGTGCGATCTCACGGGCAACGACGGGCTGACGTGGCTGGCCTGCGACGGCACGATGCTGACCTGCTTCACCAAGCCCGCAGGCGGCGAGTTTTCCCGGCATGACTACCGCATCGCCCAGGCCACCGCGCTCGAGGTGGACGCGGTCGAAGCCAACCTCCTGTTGCGGTGCCGGTTTCCCGAGGCCGAGTTCTCGCTGCGCTTCCCGCCGGCGGAGGGCAACACGCTGCACAAACTCGTGGCCTTGCTGCCGGGTCTGGACACGGTGAACACCATCCGCCCGCCCAGCGTGCTCACCCCGCATCTGGTCTGCGCCGGGGCGGTTTTCGCCCTCGCCCAATCCGACGGCGACTTTGCCAAGGAGGAGCTGGACTGGGTCGTGGCGCACTTCGGCAACCAGAACTCGTTCCGCCGCGCCGGGGCGTGGGTGAGCAAAAACGGTTTTGCCATGCTGCTTGAGGAGGCGAAGCGGCTGCTCAGCCCCGAGCAACTGGAGTGCGTGGTGCTCAACCTCGTGGAGCTTGGGTTTACCGACAACCAGCTATCGCCGGAAGAGGTGACGATGCTGGAGCAGTGGCGCCAGACGATCGGAATGAGCGAGAAGCGCTACCAACTCGGGTATGACTCTTTGCTTGCGGCGGCCACCTTGAATGTGATGGTCACGGAGACGGCAGACGGAGCGAATTGGACTCCGATGAACCTGCTCTGTGCTGCCCTGCTGTCAGTGATCCAACACCGCCCCGAATCTGCCGAACGGCGCCTCAAGGCGTTGGAGCGCCGCATCCAGTCCACCGATGCCATCAACTCCGGCCAGACGTATGTGGAGCAACTGGGCGCGACTGACCTGGTGACCGCGATGGCCGACATGCTTACCCCCGCGCAGCGCCGTTGCTTGCTGGCCAACGTCCTGCACGAGGCCTGGATCGACGGCGAGCCACCCGCACCGGTGACGGCCTATCTGCAACAATTGCAAAATGGGCTCGGAGTGTCGCCGGCGGACTTCGAAGCCGAAGCCGAGGTGTTCCGCCAGCTTGGCGACAACTCGCTGTTCCGCGAGGCCACCGCGAAACGTTGACGCGCCCCCCGCGAAAGCGTTGCCAAACTTCCGGCCCCGCCCTTACTCTCCGCCGACCCGCGCCCCGTCGCGCGCGGGGCATTTGATGTCCGAGTTCAAAGTCCAATTTGAAATCTTCGAGGGGCCGCTGGACCTGCTCCTTTACCTTGTAAAAAAGGAGGAGGTGGACATTTACGAGGTCAACCTCACCAAGCTCGCCACCGAGTTCATCGCCTACGTGGATCTCATGCGCGAGCTGGACCTCGATGTCGCCGGCGAGTTCCTCGTGATGGCCTCCACGCTCATGTATATCAAGAGCCGGGAACTGCTGCCCAAGGACCAGCAGGCCGTGGTCGAGGGCGAGGAGGAAGGCGAGGACCCGCGCTGGGAACTCATCCGCCAGCTCGTCGAATACAAGAAGTTCAAGGACGCTGCCGGCCGCCTCCAGGAGATGGAGGCCACGCAGGAAAACGTTTATCGCCGCACCGCGCCGAAGCGCGACTTCGAGGCCCCCGCCCAGCGCATGCAGGTGTCCATCTTCGACCTCGTCAACGCGGTCAACGGCATCCTCAAGCGTTTCGCCACCGCCGACACCCGGGACATCTTCGAGGACAAGTGGACCGTCAGCGAGAAGATCGAGATCATCGCCACGCTCATCCGCGAACGGCCCGCCGTGAAGTTCTCCGAACTCTTTGCCGCCGCCACCAGCCGCACCGAGGTCGTTGTCACCTTCCTCGCGATGCTCGAACTGATCCGCCTCAAGCAGATCGTCATCGCCCAGCCCGAGGCCTTCGCGGAAATCGAAATCGCCAAGGCCCCGCCGCAACCCATCGCCCCGCCGCCGGAGCCGCCGGCCGAACCCGCCCCCGCACCGGAGCTCAATCTCCGGATGAACTGACATGGAACTCAAAGCCATCATCGAGGCCATCCTCTTCAACGCCCAAAAGCCCCTCAGCCCGAAGGAACTGCGCGACGTCTTCTCCCAGACTGCCGACGCCTCTGAGGAGCCGCTTGCGAAATCCTTCAAGAAGGTCAAGGACGAGGACCTGATCGCGCTGCTGGAGGAACTGGCGAAGGAACACGAGGCCGCCGCCCGCACGTTCCGCCTCGTGTGCGTCGCCGGCGCGTGGCAGTTCGTCACCCAGCCCGAGTTCGCCCCTTGGCTCAAGACGCTCGTCGGCGAGAAAGCCCGCCCCGGCCGCCTCTCGCAACCCGCGCTCGAGACGCTCGCCATCATCGCCTACCGCCAGCCCCTGACGCGCGCGGAGATCGAGCAAATCCGCGGCGTGGCCGTGGACGGCGTGATGCAAACACTTTTGGAGCGCGGCATTGTGGAGCAGACCGGCCGTGCGGAAGTCGTGGGCCGCCCCGCGCTTTACGGCACCACCCCGGCCTTCCTTGAATACTTCGGCCTGCGTGGCCTCGAGGATTTGCCCGCCGCAGATGAACTGCGGAAAATTCCCGTCAAGAAGCCCGAAGCGCTCCTCACCGTGGAGCCCGGCCTCGCCACCACCCCGCCCGAGCAGCTCGCGATGCCGGCAGTCACCGACCGGGAGACCACGCCGGCGGAAGCCGTCCCGACCGAGCCGCGCGCCGGCGGCCCACCTGAACCTCCCGCCGAACCTCCCGCCCGAGCCTGAGCCCCGCGCCCATGACCATCCCCGAGCACCGCAAGGCCATTGACGCCATCGACGCCCAGCTCGTTGCCCTCCTCAACGAGCGCACCAAGCACGTCCTCGGCATCGGCGAAATCAAGCGGAAGGCCGGCGAGGAAATCTACGTGCCGTCCCGCGAACGCCAGGTTTTCCAGCGCGTCTGCAAGCAAAACACCGGCCCCATCACCGACGCCTCGCTCCGCGCCATCTACCGCGAGATCATGTCCAGCGCGCTCGCACTGGAGAAGGCCATGGCCATCGCCTACCTCGGGCCGGAGGCCACCTTCACGCATCAGGCGGCCATCCAGCGGTTTGGCTCCAGCCTGCGTTATGCGGCGCAGAAGACCATCGCCGACGTCTTCAACGAAGTCGCCAAGGGCCGCGCCGACTACGGCGTCGTGCCGGTCGAGAATTCCACCGAAGGCGTCGTTACTCACACGCTCGACATGTTCGTGGACAGCGACCTCAAGATCGTTTCCCAGATCGTCCTGCCAATTTCGCACTGCCTGGTGAGCAAGGCGGCGCACGACGCCATCAAGAAGCTTTACGTCCATCCGCAGTCGCTGGCGCAATGCCGTGGTTGGGTGCACAAAAACCTCGCCGGCGTCGAGATCATCGAAACTTCCTCCAACGCCCGCAGCGCCGAGTTCGCCGCCAAGGACCGCTCTGCCGCCGCCATCGCCGGCCTGCTCGCCGCCGAGAAATACGGCGTGCCCGTGCTGGAGCACGACATCCAGGACAACGCCGCCAACGCCACGCGCTTCCTGGTGCTCGGCCGCAAGTGCAGCCCGCCCACCGGCCACGACCGCACCAGCCTCATGTTCAGCATCGCAGACGAAGTCGGCGCGCTGCACCGCGCGCTCGCTCCGTTCCGCAAATACCGGCTGAACATGACCAAGATTGAAAGCCGCCCCAGCAAGCGGCGCGCGTGGGAATACTTCTTCTTCGTGGACTGTGACGGCCACGCCAGCGACACGAAGGTGGCCAAGGCCATCGCGCAGCTCGGCGCACAGTGCAGCTTCGTGAAGGTCCTCGGCTCGTATCCAAACGCCGATTGAGGGCCCGCGTTTTGCTCGCCAGACCGAGCAGGCTGGCGTATCCCCGCGCCATGCAACTGTCCGCGATAGTTCTTGGTCTCCTCGCGTCACTCTCGCTCGGCCGCGCCGCCGACTGGCCACAGTTTCTCGGCCCGACCCGCAACGCGATCGCCGCCGGAGCTGACCTCGCGGATTCCTGGCCCAAGGACGGACCGCCCGTCGCGTGGCAGCACAAGCTCGGCTCCGGCTGGGCCGGGCCGGTGATCGCGGGCGGCAAGGTCATCGTGTTTCACCGGGTCGGGGGGCAGGAGGTCGTCGAGTGTCTGGAAGCGGCGACGGGCAAGGCACTGTGGAAGCAGGCGTTCACCACCAGCTACGTGGACAATTTCGGCTTCGACAACGGCCCGCGCGGCACGCCGTGCGTCGCGGACGGGCGGGTGTTCGTGTTCGGCGCAAACGGCAACCTATACGCGCTGGATTTCGCCACTGGCCGACCGCTCTGGAGCGTGGACGCGCCGAAGGATTTCGGCGCGGACAAGGGATTCTTCGGCTTCGCGTGCTCGCCGCTGATCGAGGGCCGGTCGCTGCTGGTGAACATCGGCGGCAAGGACGGTGCGGGCTTGGTGGCGTTCGACCCCGCGACCGGCAAGGTGCTGTGGAAGGCGAACGACGAAGAGGCCAGTTACTCCTCCCCCATCACCGCGACCATCAACGGGCAGCGGCATGCGCTCTTCTTCACGCGGCATCATCTCGTCTCGCTGGATCCCGCGAGCGGGACGGCACGCTTCCGCTTTCCGTGGGGGCCGAAGATGCACGCCTCCGTCAGCGCGGCAGTGCCGGTGGTGAGCGGGGACACCGTGTTCATCTCGGCGGGTTACGGGGCGGGGGCGGCGGCCCTGCGCGTGAAATCCGGGGGCGTGGACAGGCTCTGGTCCGGCGAGGAGCAGCTCACCGCCCAATACGTCACACCCGTGCTGCGCGACGGCTTTCTCTACGGCTTCGAGGGGCGGGTGGACACCGGTCCGCGTCCGGAACTGCGCTGCGTGGATCTGGCCACCGGCAAGGTGCGCTGGAGCACCACCCGTGTGCCGCACGGCGGAATCATCCTGGCCGGCCGCGACCTGCTCATCACGGGCGACACGGGCGAGCTGATCCGGGTAAACGCGGATCCCAAGGAGTTTGTTGAGACAGGCCGGGCACAAATCCTCGGCCGGGAAGGCCGGGCCCAGCCCGCGCTCGCGGAAGGACGGCTCTTCGCCCGCGACAAAACCAAGCTGGTGGCCGTGGATCTGCGGAAACGGTAGAAGGATACCGCCTTGACTCGGGGCTGTGGCGAGGCCCCTCGGCCCAGTCACTGGACCGCCAGCGGCAGACGGCCGACGCGCGTGCCCAGCTCGACAAGCCGGTTGCGCACCATGTCCGTGCTGGTCTTTTCGTCAAAGGCATAGCCGGGCAGCGCCTCGAAACTCGCCGGCACGGCGCAGTAGTCCGGGTTGACCATGATGCCTAGAAATTCCCCCGTCTTGCTCAGGACGATGTCGCCGGTAGAGGGCGAGAACTCCCCTTGCAGGACGCGGCTGAGGATGCGGTTGCGCATCTTCACGTAGCCCGGCGTGGCGGCGTTGAGCTTGAACTCGACCTCGCCGTAGTGTTTGCCGCCCCGGTTGATGAGCACGGCCTCCGTGAACTTGAAGGGGTTCTTGGCCACGGGATAAATCTTGAGCCCGCTGCCGATCGCCTGCTGCGCGTTCACGGGAATCACGGCGAGGCGCGGGTCAGCGGTGATGAACGTCAGCGCGCCGCTGCCCAGGACCTGCGGCGGACGGGCCACGCGGGCGAGCACATGGTCCATGCCCAGCGGCGTGGTCAGTGAAAACGGCGTGTCAGTGACATGGACGATGGCCATGACGCTGCGGCCATCGTGCACGAGGACGGTCTTGGCTTCCTTGAGGCGGTTTCCGGAACCGAGCAGCACGGGCTGCTGGGCGGACACCGCGACGTCCACGCGGTTGGTGAGGAACTCCGCGAACATGAGGTTCATGTTGATCGGGGTGTTCTCGCGAATCTCCTTCGCCAGTTCGCCCGACTTGGCGGCGAGCTGCCCGACGCCCTCACTCAGCTTCGCGGTCTGGCTCTGCAGCATCTCTTTTTCCTGGCGGACAACAGCGACCTCCTTTTTCAAATCAGTCAGGTTCTCGCGCAGCAGGTTGCGCTCGGTCTCAGCAACCTTCGCGGCGGTGGCAAACTGCGCGGCCTGCGTGGCAGCTTCGGTGCGCTTTTTCTCCAGGTCGGCGAGGGCGGCCTGCTGCTTTTTCAACTCCGCCTCCTTGGCGGCGAGCGCCGCCTGCATCTGCTTTTCAAGCTGCTCACGGATCAGGTCTTTCTCGGCGGCGGCGACGCGGACGGCGGTGGCCAGATTGGACGCCTGCTGCGCGGTGGCGGCCTGCTGCCGGCCCAACTCCGCGAGCGCGGCCTGTTGTTTTTGCAGTTCCGTCTGCTTGGCCGCGACGGCCTGCGCCAGCTGCGCCTTCTCCGCCTCGACGTTCTTGATGGTGGCGGTGAGCGCGTCCTGCTGCTGTTTGGCATCGGCCGCCTGCTTGGCGGCGGCGGCGAAGCGCTGGGACAGGTCCTGCGCCGCCGTCTGGGACTGCTTGAGGTTGGTCTCCAGTTGGGCTTTCTGGGCCTGCAATTGCGCGAGGGTCTGGGCGCGGGTCTGCGAGTCTGCTTCAGCGAACTGGAGCCGCTGCTGGAGCTGGCTGCGCGTGGCCTGCTCCTGCTCCAGCGCGAGCTTCATCAGGTCCACGAGATCCTGGTTTTGGCGGGCGGCATTCGCGCTAACCTCGGGCACGGGCGGCTTGCGGGTGGGGGCCGGTTCAACCTTGTCCCAGCGGGTAAGCGCCAGCAGGTTGAGCAGCAGGAAGTCGCAGATGATGAGGAGCAGCGTCTTGTTCATGGCCGCAGCAGGTTTCCTAGGCCGCCACCGTTCCCTGCCCGGCGGTTTCCGCCTGGGCTTCCACAATCAGCCGACGCTTCGCGGCGCGGACATGGTAGATTTTGACACAGGCCACGGTGACGATGCCGAACAGGTTCGAGGCATAAGCGGCCAGCAGGTTGGCTTCAATGACTTGGAGCACCTGCAAGACCAGCGCGCTGGCCGTGCCGGCGATGCCCACGTAGAGGCCCGAGTCGAAGAGGTTTTCCTCGTTCTCCATGAGGCGCAGCCGGAGCTGGGCGGGGCCGGTGGACATTTCGATCTCGCGGATCTTCATCAGGCAGACGGCATAAACTCCCGCCTGCAGCGCGGCGAAGAGGACGATGCTCAGGATGGTGGATAGGTCCATACGCGGTTTCAGTTTGGTTGCGGTCTCGGTCTTCTCGGTCGGAACGGGTGAATTGGTCAGCACCGGCAGCTTGAGGCGCAGGCGAAACTCCGGCGAGCCCAGCGGCTTGAGCAGGAACGGCTCGCCAGCTGCCAGCAGCATCAAGCCCAGCACCACGGACACCACGGCCCGCTGGCTGTGGAGCATCCGCGCCCCCGCCAGCGAACGGCTGCCGGGTTGGACGGGCGAGAGCTCGCGCCACACCAAAAAGAATCCCAGGCCCGCGAGCAAAAAGCAGACGACTTTCGCCGTGAGCAGCGTGCGCGGCGCCGCCAGCGTCCAGCCCGCGAGGAAGCCTGGCGTCGAGCGTGCCGGTCCCACCGGCAGGGATCGGGCGATGAGGAGCCGGACGGCTCCCTCGCCGTGGGCCAGCGCCCGCGTCAGATCGCCGGTGCCCGCCGCGCCGAAACGCAGCAGGTAAGCCGCGACCTCGTCAGGCTTTTGCGTGAGCAAGGACGCGGTGTAGAGCACAGCAAGGTTGTCAGGCGCGGCCTTCACGAGCTGGGCGAAGTCGCCGAGGGCCTTGGCGCTGGGCAGGTGACGCAGCAGTTCACTGAGCTGCAGCCAGTCCATCCGCCGAGCCAGGGTGAGCAGGTCCATGCACAGGGTTTCCCAGTCGTCGGCGAGCCGGGTCGCGTTGGCCCGTTCCGCCGTGGTGCGAATGTCCTGCGCCAGCAGGGGCCCGAACCGCTCGGCCTGATACAACAGCCCAGCGAGGAGGATGGTCGCCTCGAAGGGCTGCCCCCCCGGCCGGCTGGCGGGCACGAACTGCGTGGTGCTCGACAGGCTAAGGGTCTCCAGGATCGCCTGCACACCGGGGGCGCGCGCCGTGGCCAGATGCGCCCGGAGGAACGCGCGGTTGGTTTCGGTGAGCAGGAAAGGAAGCACCGCCTGGCTCGTCAGCGCCGGCGCAGATGCTCGTTGGAACACGGACTCGATGAACGGATCCCGGCCGCCCCAAGTGGTGTAGTCCTTGCGCGCTTCCGCGGCCGCGAGGTCCGCCGCGAGCTTCGGTGAAAGCGGGTCCTTCACTGCCATCGCCGCCGATTGCATCAACCCGGCCACACTCGGCCGCTGGGCATTGAGGGCGGCGAGGCCGAGGCTTGCGGGGGTAGCGGTGCCCTGCCCTGCCCGCTCCAAGAGCGCGGGGTGAATGGATTTCCAATTCGCAGGGATCAGCGAGCCGAGCACGAGGAGCACGGCCGACAAGGCGGCGAAAAATGCTACGCGTTGACGGTCTGGGGGCAGCGCGGCGGTCCCGGAGTCGTCGCCGGACGACGCCCCGCGCGGCGCACGCACCGCGCGCCAGCGAGTTCCGTCGAAGGGCTGTTCGTCACCGTTCACGACTGCGAGTTGGACGGGCGGAGCCATCGGACGCTCCACTCGGACTCCAAGTTTTTTCCCACGTGCCCCGACTGACTCGCCGCCGCCCGGCCAAATTCAGGCGAAGGCAAACCAGTGGCGAAATTGCAGCAGCACCACGAAGCTCCACAACGCCGGCAGGCCGCCTTGCCAGTATAGCCAGACGGTCACCGCGCCCTGCATCGCCCGGCCCATCAACAGCACGAGCATCAGGTCGGCCGGGAGCTCCGCCGTGACACCGCGCAGCTTGAGCGCGAAGACGAAGAGGCCGAAGAGAACCGTGGTCACGCCCGCCGCCCGGGCGTTGGGCAGCACGCGCAAGCCGACGGCGAACGGGGCGCTGCACAGAAACAGCTGCTCCATGCCCAAGTTGAACAGCAGATGCTCCGCCCATTCGCCCGCGTTCTGCGGGAATTCGGTAACCGCGATGCGGCGGAGGACGGGATCGCCGAAATGGAAGGCGGCCACCGCACCCGAGAGCCCGAGCCCGGCCGTCATGGCCCAAAACCGCAGCGGCAGCTTCCCGGGCATCAAGCTCCGGCCGCCGTGCCGTTCGTGCCAGGCAAACACGGCCGCCCACATGGTGAACGCGGTCAAACCGACAAACGCGACGAGCAACCCCACGGCCTGCTCGCGCTGCGCCCAGTGGGCCAGCCGCGGGTAGCAGAGCACGCCGGATAATGCCCCCGCCCCCAACGCCCGGAGCAGCACAGTGGGATCGGCGAGGGAGCGCACGGCGGCAGGTTTTGGGCTCAGCAATCGGTCGCGCACGCAAGGTCGCGCGCATCCGGAGCCACAGCGGACAGCGAAAACAAAGCGATGCGCCCGGGCCTACTTCAGCCCGCTTTCAATCATCTTCTCAAAGTCAGCCCGTGCGCCCTTGGCCAGCGTGGCCGGACCGGTGAGGCGGACGAACACGCTGCCCTCCTCGCCCTCGACGATCGCGCCGAGCAGCGCGAAGCCGGCCTTGGGCGTGGGCGGCGTGCCGGGCATGCCGCTCTTGTAGGTGCCCTCCGCGGAGACATAGGTCACCGTGGCCTTGCCGACCTTCTTGTCCTCGATCCTGGCGTTGATCTTGTCGCGGCCCTCCTCGAACTGGCCCAGCCAGCGGTCCACGTTGGCCTTGGTGCCGCCACTCTGCGGGCCGAAGAAGAAGAACACGACTTCGCCGGGTTCCTTGGCATCCTTGGCCGTGACCTTGAGCTGGGCCTTGCGCATCTGGGACTGGACCTCGACCCACTCCCAACTGGCGGGCCGCTTGAAGGTGAACTCGCTGACCTTGAAGGTCTCCGGGCCGGCGGCGTGCGCGGCCAGGGCGAGGGCGAACGAGGCGAAGAGGGCGGAGCAGAGCAGTTTCATGCGCGCACTGGTAGCCAACGCGCCTCCGCGTGGCAAGCCCCAAGCCACCGGCCGCAACCGGAGCAACGCGCTGTCCAAGCGACCCACAGCCTTGCCCCCGCCGTCGGGATGGCATGGGTTTGGAATTGGCCGGTGGCTTCCGGCTGGCGCGAGCTGGGGCGGCCTTGGCGAAAGGACGCACGTCCGACCACGACGGCGGCAAGCCGCCTGCGGAAAGCGGTGACGAGTCACCGAACTCCTTGGGCAAGCGTCCGCGTTTGGTATCCGCGCCTCGGGTTAAATCCTTTACAGCAAGGCGCAGGTCGGTTTTCGTCACTCCGTGACAGCTGCCGCCTTCCAAACGTCTGTCATGCACGGCGTGCTGCGTCAAAAAGGAGACCCTCGATCGGGCAGCTTAAACCACATGGAGAAACGGTCATGAACACAACGAAACAGCATCTAACAGTGGTTGCCTTCCTTGGCATCATCACGGTGAGTATTTTCTTTTGCAAAACTAGCCGAGGCATGGCGGCAGATGCACAGGTCCAGCCAAACAAAACAAGCACGAACGACCTCGCCAAGAAGCTGATCGGAACCTGGAAACTCGAGTCAGCAGTCACACCAGGATCGCCATCTGGGATCGGAACTCGACTAAAGCTTTTCACGGCGACTCATTGGTGCGTAATTCAGCCGGACCGTGAAACTGGTGTGATCGTATTCCAGCACGGCGGCCGCTATGTGCTGGATGGCAACAAAATGAAGGAGTCAATTGATTTCGCCGGCGAGCACACCAAAGCTTCGATCGGGAAGACGAGCATCCGGATCGTTGAGGTTGACGGTGACACCTACAAACAGGTGGATCCGAACGGTGTTTTTACTGAGACATGGATGCGAGTGAAGTGAGCTCTGATAGGATTCGGTGGAGAACTCCTGGGGCAGGGAGTAGTCGCACTTGCCATTCGATATCAGGGCACAACTTGGCCGTTGTGGTTAGCAGCACTTCGCCTTCAGCGCCTTCCTCAGCTCCGCCAGCGACAGCGTGTTCACCACGTCGGCCTTGGTCAGCCAGCCCTTGCGCGCGACGCCCGCGCCGAGGCGGAGATAGCCGAAGTGGTCGAGGCGGTGGGCGTCGCAGTTGATGACGCACTTCACGCCCTTGCTCCGCGCGTAGTGCCAGAGCCGCCAGTCGAGGTCGAAGCGCCACGGGCTGGCGTTCAGCTCAATCCAAGTGCCGGTCGCCGCGCACGCGTCAATCACGGCCTGCTGGTTCACGGGATACGGGTTGCGTTCCAGCAGCAGGCGGCCCGTGAGGTGGCCGAGCATGTGGACGTGCGGGTTCTCCGCCGCGCGGATGAGACGCTTGGTGTTGTCCGCCTCGTCGCTGCCCGCGACGTGCAGGCTGGCCACGACCACGTCCAGCTCGGCGAGCAGGTCGTCGGCGAAATCGAGCTTCTCCTTGAGGATGTCCACCTCGGTGCCGGTGAGCAGGCGGAAGTCCGTGCCGTCGTCGGCGAGCTTCTTGTTCACTTCCGCGATAGCCTTGAGCTGCTCGCGGAGGCGCTCGGGGGAAAGGCCGTTCGCCTGAAA
>CAZQEW010000036.1:0-31025 GCA_964591495.1 uncultured Klebsiella sp. | reverse complement strand
ATACGCGCCGATGTCGTCGCTGCGGCCCACGACGCGGCCGCCTTTCACGCCGCCGCCGGCGAAATAGACCGTCCAGCAGTTCGGCCAGTGGTCGCGACCACCGGCAGGGTTGATGGTGGGGGTGCGCCCGAACTCGGCGAGGTTGCAGACCATCGTGTTGCCCAGCAGGCCGCGTTGCGCGAGGTCTTCGATGAGCGCGCTGTAGCCTTGGTCATACATCGGCGCCACGATGTCCCGCATGCCGGCGATGCTGGTGAAGGGCTTCGAGCCGTGGATGTCCCAAGTGATTTCGCCAAACACGGTGAGGAAGGTGTTCACGGTCACGAAGCGCACGCCGCGCTCGACGAGTCGTCGCGCGAGCAGGCAGCACTGGCCGAAGCGCGTCAGCCCATAGCGTTCGCGGACAGTGAGCGGTTCCTTCGTGAGGTCGAAGGCTTCGCGCGCCTTCTCGCTGGTCATCAGGCGGTAGGCGGCGGCGAAGTTCGGGTCCATCAACTTCGCCGATTCGCTGGACTCAAACTTCTTTACCGTTTCATCCACGACTTGCCGAAGGTCGCGCCGGCGTGCCAGGCGAGCTTCGCCGATTTCTTTGGGCGGCAGGAGGTCGGGCACTTTGAAGTCCGCTTTGGATGGGTCGGCGTTGAGCACAAAGGGGTCGTAAGCCTTGCCGAGGAAGCCCGCGTCCTGGCCGTGTGGCATGTTGCCGCCGGTCGGGCCCATCGGCTCGGGGAGGATGACGTGCGCCGGTAGTTCGCTGCGGCGGCCTTTGAGAAACTCCAGTGCGCAGCCGGCGTGCGGCGTGATGATGCCGCCGGTGAAGAGCCGGCCGGTCTGCATCATTTGGTGGCCGGTGTCGTGGACCGCCGCCGCCGTGTGGTAGCAGGAGCGGACGAGGGAGAACTTGTCAGCGACAGCGGCGTGCTTCGGGAGGATTTCGGAGATGTGGAAATCGCCCTTGGTGGAGATGGGCTTGAACGGCCCGCGAATCTCGCTGGGCGCGTCGGGCTTCATGTCGAAGAGGTCGAGCTGGCTGGGCGCGCCAAGGTTGAAGATCATGATGACCGACTTCTCGTTCGAGTCGGCGCTGACCTTCCCGGCGGCTTGGGCGGCAGAGTAATCCGCCATCGTGAGGCCGAGCGCGCCGAGGGAGCCGACTTGGAGGAAGTCGCGCCGCGTGATGCCGTCGCACGTGGTGATGGAGCCGGGGCCGGTGACTTTTAACATAGGCTTCGCTGTCGTTGCGATTCCCGGCCTGCGCGACGCCATTTCAACGGCGCAACCGCTCAGGCGGAGTTCGTTTCAAGTTCTGCGGTAACATTGACGAATCGCAGCGGCGCGTCCATTGACTTTTCCACAGCCGGCCATGAACAATCTTGCCGTGCTCCGCCCACCGGCCAAGTCGCGCTTTCCGGTTTCACTATATCACACGCCCAGTGACCTTGCTCGGGACGCCTTCTACACCTCGGTGCGGGCGGGCCATCTGGTTGCCGGGCCGGAACACCGGATTGAGCGGGACTGCTACCCCGGCCACGAGCTGATCCTCTGCCTGCGGGGCGTGGGCCATGCCCGGCTGCGGGGCCGGACGGGCGAGATCCGGGCAGGGCAGCTGCTCTGGGTGAACTGCCATCACCCGCACCAGTATGGGGCGGATGCAGCGGCCCCGTGGGAGGTTTACTGGGTTCGCGTGGATGGGCCGCGCTTAGATCGCGTGGAGCAGCACCTGTTTGGCGGGGGATTCCCCGTGATGAACGGTGAAATGAAGCGGCTGGGTGCGATTTTCCGACGGATTTTCCAGCAGATGCAGTCGCTCAAGCCGGATGCAGAGGCGCGGCTGCACGCGGAGTTGGCGCGGTTGCTGGCGTTGCTTTTCCAAGAGCGCAGTGGTTCAGATGCGGATGGGGTCCCGGCGCCGGCGGTGCCGCAGCTGCTGCGACGACCATTGGAGCGGATGCGCCTCTACTATCATCTGCCACTGCGCGTGGGTGAGCTGGCGCGGCTGGCGGGCATGAGCCCGTCACATTTTGCGCGGACGTTCAAGCATGTGATGGGCACCAGCCCCATCAACTGGCTGCGACGGGAGCGCATCAATCAGGCCAAACGCCGGCTAACGGAGACCGGCGACGCGGTGAAGGAAATTGCCCGGCAGTGCGGCTACGCGGATGCCTTTTATTTCAGCCGTGATTTCAAGCAGTTCACGCAGTGCGCGCCCAGCGAGTATCGGCGCCGCGAGCAGGGCAGGGGAGAATAGGGCCGCCAGGGCAATGGGGTGTTCACCCGGGGGCTCGACAAACAGGCGGCAAGGTTTTCTCATGCAGCGAGCCTATGAAGAACGTCACCGTCATCACCCACCCGCTCATCCAGCAGAACCTCACCCGTCTCCGCGACCAGGCCACCCAGCCGGAGGAATTCCGCCGGGCGTTGGGCGAGGTGGCGGCGTTAATGGTGTATGAAGCGACGCGTTCGTTCGCCACGGTGCCGGTAAAGGTGCGGACGCCGCTGGAAACGACCCGCGGGGTGAAGCTTAAGCACGAAGTCCTACTGGTGCCTGTCTTGCGCGCCGGCCTGGGCATGCTCGATCCGATTCTGCGCTGCCTCCCGCACGCACGCGTAGGATTCATTGGCCTCAAGCGCAATGAGCACACCTTGGAAGCGGCTACCTACCACAAGAGCTTGCCGGATAACCTAAGCAGTTTCGAGATCATCCTCATGGACCCGATGCTGGCTACGGGGGGTAGCTCCGTATCCGCGTTGGATCTCATGGCGGAGCGCGGCGCGAAGCGGGTGCGATTGGTGAATCTGCTGGCGGCACCGGAGGGCATCAAGTTTGTCCACCGGCACTACCCGAAGGTGCCGATTTTCACCGCCGCGCTCGACCGCCAGCTGAACCACAAGGGCTACATCGTGCCCGGGCTTGGCGATGCTGGCGACCGGCTATTCGGCGTTTAGAAACGGCATCCGTAGCCAGACTATCCCACTTGACGGCCTTGCTCCTCTGCTTGGCGAAAGGTCGATCGCTGTCAGCGTCGGAATTAGGAAACTGTTTCTGGTCGCTGCCGATGCGCGGGACGCCAACCTCGAAGCCACTTCAACCGACGCACTCCTGACGGGGCAGGGGCTGACCGTCAAACCCGATCTATTTTACCTTGGAATCGGCGGGATAAGGTTGGGCGACTTAGCGCTCGTCATGCGGGCTGGCACCCGCAATTCCACCAAGGCGGAGAGGACTCTGGAGTTGTGACATCGCAGGCACACTGAGACAAGCCGTGTGTCGATTTTCGCTTACACCGGCGGGCTGTGACTGCGAAAAGACTACAAAATGGCTGCCAGATTTTCCCTTGGCGGCTGGCACAACTCCGGCTCCTATTGGCGTGTCAATTTCTGGATTCGAAGCGTCTGCCGGTAGAACAACTGAACAAGCAATCGAGCAATGAAAAACTTCCTGCAAATGGGCAAGCGGTTCTTCCTCTTCATCGCGGTGAACCTGCTGGTGATGCTCACCCTCACGATCGTTTTCCAGATCGTGCTGCACTTTTTCCCGCAACTGGGCGGGCGGCGGGGCACGCAAGGCTGGCTGGGCTACCTGGCGGTCTTCAGCCTGATCATGGGCATGGGGGGCGCATTTATTTCGCTGGCACTCTCCCGCGTCATGGCCAAGTGGATGATGGGCGTTCAAGTCATTGACCCCCGCACTAACGATCCCGAGCTGCGTGAGCTGGTCCGCATGGTTCACGGTTACGCGCAACGAGCCGGGTTGCCGGCGATGCCCGAGGTTGGCATCTACGATTCCCCCGACGTGAATGCTTTTGCCACCGGCCCCAGCAAATCACGGTCACTCGTTGCCGTTTCCACGGGCTTGCTGCAACAAATGAACCGCACCGAAACCGAAGGCGTTATTGCCCACGAGGTGGCGCACATTGCCAACGGCGACATGGTCACCATGACCTTGGTGCAGGGCATCATTAACGCCTTCGTCATTTTCCTTTCTCGCGTGCTGGCCTTCGTTGCGGCCCAAGCCTTGGCCGGCAGCCGTAGCAGTGAAGACGACCGGCCGGGCATTGGACAGGCGCTGATCGAATTCGTCCTGGTGATCGTATTTGAAATCCTTTTCACCATGCTCGGGGCCATCGTGGTGGCCTGGTTCTCGCGCAAACGTGAGTTCCGCGCCGACGCCGGCGGCATGCTGCTTGCCGGCAAGGCGCAAATGGTGGGAGCGCTCCGTGCCTTGCAGCGCATCTACGATCCCCAACTCGCATCCGAAGGGGCCACCACGGGCATCCAGGCGCTAAAAATTTCCGGCAAGTCGGGCGGTTTCCTCGCTCTCTTCTCCACTCATCCGCCGCTGGAGGAACGGATCGCTCATCTCGAGCGGCTGGGGCGTTGACCTGCGAGATGGGTCACCGGAAATTGTCTTGCCGCCCAAGTCACCGCTACCGAATGCTCCGCCCCCATCATGGCCGCCCGCAAATCTGAACCCAAGCCGAGCAAGTCGCGTGCGGCTCGCCCTCGCCAAACCGTCCGCCAAGGCAGCCTTGCGGGTAATTCCGACAAGCGGTCTTTCCGTCCGTTTCGGCCACGGGTGGGAACAGCCAAAGTCTCCGGCACTGAATCCGCCCCGGATTTGCGCCCGAAAGAGTTGGTCGTAGCCCGAATGGAAAAGCCGACGGCACGTGAGCAAATCGAACACGCCCGCGCGCCTTACGACGGAGAGAGCGCCATCAAGCTCTACTTAAGGGAAATCGGCCAGATCCCCCTGCTCACGCCACAACAGGAAATTGAGCTGGCAGCCAAAATCCAAAAAGGGGACACATCGGCCCGCGAGTTGATGATCAAGGCCAACCTCCGGTTGGTGGTAAAGATAGCTCACGACTACGATTGGCTGGGGATGCCAATCCTTGACCTGATCAACGAGGGCAACATCGGCCTGATGAAGGCCGTCGAGCGATTCGATCCGAAGAAAGGCGGCAAGCTTTCCACTTACGCTGCTTGGTGGATCAAGCAGTCCATCAAGCGCGCGCTCGCCAATCAGGGCAAAACCATCCGCCTGCCGGTGCATCTCGTCGATAAAATCGCCAAAATGCGCCGTGTAGCGATGCGGTTACAGGAGGAGTTTGGTCGGGAGCCGACGGATGAGGAGCTTGGTGAAGAAATGGGCATGACGGCCAGCCGCGTCGCCCAACTCCGCACCGCAGCCATCCGGCCTGCTTCGCTGGACGCGCCGGTTGGTGACGAAGGGGACTCCAACCTCTTCGGAGATATTATCGAAGACGAGCAGGCGGATACGCCCTACGAACAGTTGGAAGAGAAGACCGTCACGTCCATGCTGCGGGAAATGGTCAAAACCCTTCCACCTCGCGAAGCCACCATTTTGACCTTCCGATTTGGGCTCGACGCCGGGACTGAGCGCACTCTGGAGGAGGTCGGTCAGAAGTTCGGTGTGACCCGCGAGCGGGTCCGTCAGGTTCAAAACATTGCTCTGCGCAAGCTGCGCCGAATGATCGAAAAGCTCGAGGAGAAGAAGATTTAACCATGAGCAAGAAAGTAACCCCCGCCGACATCGCCGCCGCGATTCGCAACGTGCCCGACTTTCCCAAACCGGGCATCCAGTTCAAGGACATCACCCCTGTGCTCGCCGATGGTCGGCTTTTCAGCGGCACCATTGACCTGCTCTGCGCCAACTACAAACCCGGTGATGTGGATGCCGTGGTGGGGATCGACGCCCGCGGCTTCATCTTCGCATCCGCCGTGGCGGTCAGGCTGGGCGCTGGCTTCGTGCCGGTCCGGAAAAAGGGCAAACTCCCCTACGCGACTCACGAGCAGAGATACGACTTGGAATACGGCTCCAACACCGTCGCCATCCACGTGGATGCGGTAAAGCCCGGCGAGCGGGTATTGCTCGTGGACGATCTTCTCGCAACCGGTGGCACGGCCTCAGCAGCGCTCCACCTGCTGGAAAAGATCGGCGCAAAAATTCTCGAGGTTCATTTCCTCATTGAACTGCAGTTCCTCCAGGGTCGCGGGAAACTCAAGGGTTATCCGGTCCGGTCCCTCGTCACTTACTAGACGTGGCCGAAAACATGCGATGGTCTGCCGACGCGGCGCGTCCAACGATGCGCACATGAGTCCCGGCGTAAAGACGTTCATCGGCACGGCGTTGGTTGCGATTGGTTTTCCGCTCCTTCTTCAAGCGGCGGAACTGAAGCCCTACTCCGGCTCCGGCTGCTCCGTCATTGACGACTACTTTGTCAACGAGGTCTGGGCGAAGGTCGCCGCCGAGTCCTGCCTGAAGTGCCACAAATCGGGCGGCGATGCGGAGGACTCCAAACTCATCCTGCTCGACCCGGCGCGGCTGACCGGGGCCAAGCGCACCGAGGCGCTGCGGGCCAATCGCGCTGCGTTTGCCGCGATGGCGCAGGTTCGGGAGGGCAACTCGACGCGCCTCATCCTCAAGTCCACGGGCAAGGTAAAGCATGGCGGGAAAGAAGCTTTGAAACCCGGCTCAGCTGGCGAGCGTGTCCTCGCCGAGTTCGTGCGACTGGTAAACGCGCCGGATGCTGCCGCGATCGCTAGGGCCTCGGCAGCGGCCGAAAAGAACGCCCCGCCTTTCTTCAGCGGCGTGGCGATGCTCGACGACCGCCAGCTCTTGCGTCGCGTGACGCTCCAGCTCGGTGCGCGCTTGCCCACGGAAGCCGAGCAGTCCGCCGTCGCCAGCCAAGGGCTTAAGGCGATGCCGCCCATTCTCGACGCGCTGATGAAGGAGGATGCCTTCTACACGCGGCTGCGCGAGGCGTTTAACGACATCTTCCTCACCATCGGCCTCGATGACAGCGCGGAGACGGTCCTGTCCTACGACCACTTCAGCACCACGCGCGGCTGGTATCAGAACACCAACCTGAACAAGGAATTCCTCGGCCACTTCACCGACGAGAAAGAGCGGCGTCAGGCCGGCTACAAGCTCGCCGACGATTACCGCAAGGCCCTTCAGTGGGAGCCGATGCGCTTGGTCGAGCACATCGTGCGGAACGACCAGCCCTTCACCGAAATCGTCACGGCGGACTACATCATGGTCACGCCTTACTCCTCGCGCGGCTATGGCATCTACGAGGAAATCAAAGACCGCTTCAAAGACACCAAGGACCCCTTCGAATACATCCCGGTGAAGCTCAAGGCGCTCGTGGGGCGCAACAAGGACCAGAACCAGGAATCCGCCACCGGCTTCTACCCGCACGCGGGCCTGCTCTCCAATTTCCAATATCTGCGCCGCTACCCGACCACCGAGACGAACCGCAACCGCCAGCGCGGCCGCGTCTTCTACCAGCACTTCCTCGGCGTGGACGTGCTCGAACTCGCGGCGCGCGTGGGCGACGCGGCGGCGGTGTCGGCGAAGTTCGAGAACCCCACGATGCAGGCCAGCGAGTGCGTCGTGTGCCACAAGACGCTTGACCCGGTGTCCGGCCTCTTTCAGGACTACTGGCGGTTCGCCGACCAGGGCATCTACGGCCGGCGCAAGGGCGGCTGGTTCACCGACATGTTTGCCGCCGGCTACGAGGGCGAAGACTTGCTGGCGAGCGAACGCTGGCGCGCGTTGCAATGGCTCGGTGAGCGCACCGCGAAGGACCCGCGCTTCGCCGTCGCGATGACCGAGCACGCCTGGTATCTCCTCACGGGCCGCAAGCCGCTGCTCGCGCCCAAGGATTTGGAAGACCCGCTGTTCGCCGCGAAGCGCCGCGCCTACGCCGAGCAGCGGAAACAAATCGAGTCCATTGCCACGCGCTTCGCTGCGACAGGCTTCAACTTCAAGCAGGTCCTGAAGGATTTGGTGCTGACGGAATTTTACCGCGCCGACGGTGTCGCCACCGCCATCGCCAGCCCCGCGCGCCGCGCCGAACTGGACGACCTCGGCCTCGTGCGAATGCTCGCACCGGAACAGGTCGAACGGAAAGTGGCTGCCATCTTCGGCAAGGGCTGGGGTCGGCTGACGCCCGGCGATGGCAAGCTCGACATGCTCTACGGTGGCATTGATTCCAAGGAAGTCACCGAACGCGCCGCCGACCCAAGCGGCGCGATGGGCGCGATTCAGCGCATCCTCGCGAACGACGTCGCCTGCAAGCAGACCGCGCTGGACTTCAGCCGCGCGCCCAGCGACCGCCGCCTCTTCCCGCACATCGAGCCGGACGTGGTGCCCGGCAGCACCGAGGCGGACGCGCAGATTCGCCGCTCGATTGTCCACCTGCACCAGCGCATCCTTGGCCGCTTCGACGCGCCTGACTCACCCGAGGTCACGCGGACGTTCGAGCTGTTCGCCGGCATCGTGAGCGACGCAGCGGGGAAGAAGGGCTTCGAGAAGCAGGAGATTTACTCGTGCCGCCAAAACCTCGTGCAGCCCGTCCCCGACCCGAACTACACCGTCCGCGCCTGGCGCGCGGTGGTGACGTATCTGATGCGGAGGCAGGAGTTCTTGTATGAGTAACGGCCCGCGAAACACGCGAAAAGACGCGAATGCCGAAGGAGGGCAGATGTCTTGGCTGCGTAGCAACCCACGGTCAGCCAGCCAAACGACCTCACCGCGTAGCGGTGGCACACTTGTGTCTTGAAATTCAAACACACAGAACTTCAGAAGCACGTTGACCGGGCAGCCAGCCTCATCAGTGGCTTACCCGACGACGAGCTCCCAGTGTTTGGTCTCATGGATGCATGGTATTGGTTTCGTGTGACGCAAGGGGAGGAGTCGCCAATAGCTGCGGAAGCTGTGGAATTGCTCCTTTCTACCGACTTACGCCAGCCACTCAGGAACTGGTATCGTAGGTGTGGTGAGAACATGAACCCGGCGGCGATAGAGTTCCGCGATTCTTTGAGCCGGCTGGCAGGGGAAAGATTCGGATGATGTCGCACTCCCTACCGACTTATTACACCGCTACGCGGTTGCCTACATTTCGGTTCGGCAACCGTGGGTTCCGTTCGCGGGGCGAACTTCACCCACGGCTACCGTTGTCCGGCCCCGCTGGGGCCGCTGCGAATCGAAAGCGCACTTTTCCAAACCGATCCATCTCCTTTCCCTTTCGCGTCTTTTCGCGTCTTTCGCGGGCAATCCTTTTCCCCTTCTAAACCATGCGACGTGACTTCCTAAAACTCTGCGCCCTCACCGGCCTAGGCTTCGCGTGCCCCGGCGGCTTGGCTTCCTTCGCCCGCGCGGCAGTGAAGGAGGAGCCGCCATACGAGGGGCCTTACTACATCGTCTTCAACGCGTCGGGTGGCTGGGACACGACCTACCTGATGGACCCCAAGGGCGTGAACGAAATCAACCGCCTCTTCAAGGAAGGCGACATCCTCACCAAGGGCGCGCACAAGTTTGCGCCGACGGACAAGCACAAGACCGGCGGCATGAGCAACGAGGAGTTTTATGCGGAGTTCGGCTCCGAGCTGCTCACGTTCAACGGCCTCGACTACTCGGTCAACAATCACGCGCCCGGCGCGCGCTACATGGCCACGGGCAAGCTCGACAGCCTCGCCTACCCGACCTTCGCCGCGCTCGTCGCCGCCGCGAAGGGGCCGACCTGCCCGCTGTCGTTCCTCACTTTCGGCAACTACTCGGCCACGGGCAACGTCGTCGCGATGTCCCGCGTGCCTTACCTGCCGTCGCTCCAGAAAATCGCGAACGCGGACCACATCGAGGGCAGCCTGCGCTCGCCTTACCACGAGGAGTTCGCGCTCACGCGCATCGAGAAGGCGCTCGCGGAACAGCGGGAGATGCGGAGCGCACTGCCGTTGCTCCCGCGCCAGGAACGCGCCGAGTCCATGCTCTACGCCGCGCAGGTGAACTCGAAGACGATGGCGCGCGTCACGCCGCACATCCCCAGCAGCGTGCCGAAGGAGCGGCTCGCGCAGCAGGCGGAGATTGCGCTGGCGTCGTTCAAGGCCGGTGTGTGCGTCTCGGCGAACTTGAGCATCGGCCAGTTCGACAGCCACGCAAACAACGACCCCGACCAGATGAAGCTCATTCCCGAGCTGCTCGCGGGAATTGCCTACACCATCCGGCGCGCGGACGCGCTGAAGATTCGTGACCGGCTGGTGGTGGTGATGCAGAGCGAGATGGGCCGCACGCCGACCTACAACAAGGGCAACGGCAAGGACCACTGGTCCATCGGCTCGGTCATGTTCATCGGCCCCGGCATCAAGGGTAACCGCGTGATTGGCGCGACGGACGACAAGCAGTTCGGCGTGAACCTGAACCCCGCCACGCTTGCGCTCGACAAGGACAAGGGCATCAAGGTTCGGCCTGAACACATCCATGAGGCGCTGCGCGAGTTCGCCGGCATCGCCGCGCACCCGCACGCGAAGAAGTTTCCGCTGGGGCTGGCCGACAAGGAAAAGCTCAAGGGGTTGTGGGGCTAGACGACTGATAGTTCGGAAGGTGGGGAGTGAGGGCGGCTAATGCTGCAAACTTGACTCGCCACGAGGGTCCCATCAGTCTGGCCTCGTTCTTACCCACGGAGCTCATTCGCTACGAAATGACTATTACCAAGCCGCCCCTCGATATTGCAGCCCTGCTCAAGCAACATGCAGGGCGCAATTACGAACTTCATGCTGCTCACGTAAACCCCGCCAACGTCCGCACGCTGCGGACCATTGGCTTCGATCGGTGTTACGTGCGCGCCGAGGGGCCCTATCTTTGGGATATCGAAGGAACCAAGTATTTGGACCTTCTCTCCGGCTATGGGGTGTTCAGCTTGGGCAGAAATCATCCCGATGTGCGCAAGGTGTTGGCGGATTTTTTGCAGGCCGAATACCCGAGCCTTGTGAAGATGGAGGCGCCGCTGCTGTCCGGCCTGCTTGCCGAGGAGTTGAAGAAGCGCATGCCCAACCAGCTGGATATGGTGTTCTTCACCAATTCCGGCACTGAAGGCATTGAAACTGCGATCAAATACGCCAAGTGCGCCACCGGAAAACCGGTGATTCTGCACTGCCAGAAATCTTTCCACGGTCTGACCTACGGTGCGCTTTCGCTCAACGGTGACGAGAGTTTCCGCGAGGGGTTTGGACCGTTCATGCCGGACTGCGTCAAAATTCCTTTCAACGACCTTGAGGCGTTGGAGAAGGAGCTGCGCAAAGGCAACGTGGCCGGTTTCGTGGTCGAGCCCGTGCAGGGCAAGGGCGTGAACCTGCCCTCAGCCGGCTACCTCCGAAACGCCGCATCGCTCTGCCGGAAGCATGGCGCGTTGTTCATTGACGATGAAGTCCAGTCCGGCATGGGCCGCACCGGCCGCTTTCTTGCAATTGAACACGATGGCGACGTGGATCCGGACGTCGTGGTGCTGTCGAAAGCGCTTTCCGGCGGGTTTGTGCCCGTGGGTGCCGTCCTGTGCAAGAAGTGGATTCACGAGAAGGTCTTTTCGAGCATGCAGCGCTCGGTGGTGCATTCCGCGACGTTCAGCCAGGGTAATTTTGCGATGGCTGCTGGCTTGGCGGCGCTTGACGTGATCGACCGCTACGGGCTGATCAAAAACGCCGAGGTCATGGGCAATCGGATCGGCGAGGGCGTGCGAGGCATGATTCCACGCTTCGAGTTCCTCAAGGAGGTGCGTTGGCGGGGCCTCATGACCGGCATTGAGTTCGGCTCGCCCAGTTCGCTCGCACTCAAAGCCGCTTGGTCCACCATTCACGCGATGGACAAGAGCCTGTTCCCGCAGGTTGCCATTATGCCGCTGCTGGACAAGCACCACATCATCACCCAGGTGGCGGGTCACCACGTTGATGTGGTGAAATTGCTCCCTCCGCTCGTCATCACCGAAGACGATGCGCAGTGGTTCCTGAAGGCCTTTGAGGACGTGCTTGTGCAAATGCACAAGTTCCCGGGTCCCGCCTGGGATGTCTTGGCTGATATCGGCCGCATGGCGCTTACCTCGCGCGCCAGATAGTCCTGTCGAGCACGGCGAAAACTCATGAACGCCGTTCATTTCAATTTCGACTCGGCTTGGCCTGAGGGGGCCATTTCGCTGCCATGCTTGGACCTCACCGACTGGGGGCCACGCCTGCGATATCTGGCTCCATCCGGCTTGGTGGAAGCATTCTATGCGCGCGTGAAGTCGGAGTTGGCCGATTTCACACTATACGGCTCAGGAGACTTTCACTACCTCACCGCGCTCTGGCTGCGCCGCCAGGGAGAGCTGGTCACAGTCGTTAGCTTTGACAATCACCCTGACTGGGATCTTCGGCCGCCGCGCTGGGCCTGCGGCGGCTGGGTTAACCGGGCGCTCGAACTGCCGGCTGTCCGCCGGGTGGCAGTCTGGGGTTGTGGAAATTTTGAACTCGCATGGCCCGCGCGCCTCTTCGCCAACACCCGCGCGCTGCGATCAAGGCGGCTCGAAGTCCACGCCTGGGCTGAACGACAAAGTCCGGCGACGCAGCAGCGCTTTCCTTGCGTGACCCGAGAAAACTGGCGCGAGCGGTTTACCCAATTCATGCAGTCGATCGCAGGCGAGAACGTCTACGTGACCTTGGACCTTGATTGTCTGGCACCCGAAACTTTCATCACGAACTGGGAGAACGGTCTCTTTACGCCGGACGACCTCGTCTGGGCACTCGGGGAAATTCGCCGCTCGGCCCGGCTCATTGGGGGGGATCTGTGCGGGGCGTATTCGCCACCCGTTTATGACCGCTGGACGCAGCGCTTCGCCGGAGACTGGGATCACCCCAAACTGTCTCCCGTGGACACCGCCGCCGCCCGCCGCACCAACTCCGCTGTGCTGGCGCGGATCTGGCCGGCGCTAGCTGGCTGACACCAGCGCGACGCCAAAACCGATCAGCAGGATGCCGAGCCAGGTGCGAGTGGTGAGCTTCTCCTTGAGGAAAATGGAGGCCCCCATCATGACGAGAACTGGGCTCAATCCCTCGAAGGGATAGACGAAACTCAGATCCGCGCGTTGCAGCAGCCCGCCCCAAAGAAAGAACCACCCGCTCATGCAAGTGATGGCCGCCGCAAACCGCGGCACGAAGCGTGGCCAGGGCACCGGAGTTTCGTTGGTGAGATCCATGGCGCGCTTCATGAGCAACTCGCCCGTTACGAGGCATACCTGGGACGCCACTATGGCCAAAAGCAGGGCGGCAGTCATAGCTGCTCCTTACATTGCGCCGCGGGCCGGGCAATTACGTAGATTCCCGTGATCACCAACGCGATGCCGCACCACCGGCGGGGGCTGATGCTCTCACCCAAAAGTGCCCAGGCGGATAGCGGCACCAGCGCCTGATCGGCGCTCATCATGCTAAATGCAATGTGCAGGGGCATCCGCCGCAACACATTCATCCACGCGACCGAGGCGCTGATGTAGGCCGCGATGCCCAGCCATGTCCAACCCGATGCCAAAACGGAGAAGCCAAACAACGCACCGGCCCCAGAAACGCCAGCGGTGGCGGCGGCGCCGTGCTTGAACAGCAATTCGGCGGCCGTCACGCACAACACCCCGGCCGTCAGCAGGGCATAACTGCCTCTGCCGGGATCAGGATGCGTGTCTGGTGCCGGGGGCGCTTCAGAGCTCATGTGCGTTGGGGAACTTGCGCAGGACCGGGTCCCGGTGCGTCGGCTCCAAAACAGGGAGGAGTCGCCGAAAGAAGGGATTGATCCACGCCGAGCGATGTCGCACGTAGAGATCAAGTGGGGCTAGCTCGCACTTGAGGTGGAGCTTCGGATCGTAATTGAGCGCGCTGCTACAATAACGCGTGCAGCCGTTGGTAACCGCCCACTGGATGATGTCCCGCAGCGTAACGAAGTAGAGATGCAGGTCCAGCGCCAGGGGATACTCCAGCCCGAGGTATTCATCGTAGATTGCGCCGTCGTGCACGAGGCATACGCTGAATGCCACGATGCGCCCGTTTTGCCGCCAGATGAAGAAGCGGGTGCGATCCGGCATCGTCTGGCCGAGACGGCACAGGTATTCCTTCGTGAGTTTCTCAAACGTCATCTTGGATCGCTGGAAAACCTGGAGATAGAGCGGGTGGACTTCGTCCACGAACGGCGTCACATCATGGACGACCTGCAGTTCCAGCGGCGGTGCCGAGGCGAGCTTTTTGAACTTTCGCCGGAGGTTGTGGCGCATGACCTTGCCGACCTTTTTGCTGAGATATTCCTCAAAGCTGGCGAAGGGGATATCCAGCTGCACCATCGGCATGCTGGGAATACGGGTGTAATCCTTGTCCGCAAAAGTCGATAGCGCCGCGCGGTAAGAGCGGGGAAACTCCTTCAACACCACGAGCGTCGCCCCGGTCCGGCGTGCCTGCACCTCCAAGGCCGCATGCAGTGATTCCGCGATCCAGCGCATCTCCTCCGCTCCGTTGGCGCTGAGATGGCCTTCGCCCGCTGAACATCCCACCATCAGAATGCGGACTTTGAGAAACCCGGGAAACAATCGGCGGACTTGCCCAACCGCCTTGCGCACGACCTCGCCCACGCCAGCGAGAATGTCCTGCTGGACAAGGAAGAAAGGCTGAACTGCGCGCACCCGGCCTTCGCGGTCCCGCAGCACAAAGTAGTGGTGTTCAAACCCGTCAGCCAGCGTTTGCTCCACCAGCTCGTAGTAGCGGTGATCCTTCCGCTGGGTGGTGAAGCAATTCTGCCACTCCGCCACGGATTTCAACTCTGCGGCAGAAACGGCCACGGCGCTGCCATGCGGAGTCTTGATGGGGTCGGCTTGGCAAAGGGAGGTCACAAAATATGGCAGGCGGCGGGCTCAATACGTCACCCCGCTGCCCGAGTGAAGCACTTTCACCCGGGTGAGCAGCTGGGCAGGGCCGTGATTTGCACGAGGAACTAACGTGCGGCACCCATTCTCAACGCTTCGCCTTCAGGGTCGCGATCAGGTAATCCTGTGCCGTGGGGTGCTTCACGCCGGGCGCACCGGGATACACCAGCTCACACGCCACTCCCTGCTGCTGGCAGCGCTCCTGCAGCTTCACCCCGAAATTCGCCGTGTGCGTCGGGTCCTTCTGCTCCTGGCCCAGCGCCGGGGGCGCGGAGAAGTTGAGGTAAATCGGCGGGTCATCGCGCGTCACCAGCGCATACGGCGAATACTCCGCAATCCACGGCAGAATCGTGTCCCGCTTGGCCAGGAACTCGTCGAACTGCGTGATGCCCTTGGCTGCGTCGCCCTTGAAACCGAAGGCGTGCCCGCCGTATTTGCTGTTCGGCGTCCACTCCTTCATCTGCTGCGGGTCCAGCGTCGTCTGCGCGCCGTTCACCGCCGCGCACCAGAGCCGCGTGGACTCGCGCGCGATCGGGTCCGCACTCTGCGCGTCCGCGAGGTCGGGATGGAACGCGAGCCACAAGCTCGAGCACGCCCCGGCGCTGCCGCCGCTCGCGCCGATGCGCGCCTTGTCGATGTTCCACTCCTTCGCCTTGCTGCGGACGAACTGGAGCGCCCGGGCGGCGTCATGCAAGGGCCCTTTCACCGGCGGCACCACGCCGGCGGCGGTGGCCTGCGGGATGAAGCGGTAGTTGATGGCCACGACCGAGATGCCCGCCTTCAAGTAGCCCTCAATGCCGCCGGTGCGGTTCTTGTCCCCGCCCTGCCAGCCGCCGCCGTGGATGTAGAAGAGCAGGGGAGTGGGCGTGGCGGACTCCGCCTGCCAAAAGTCCAGCACCTGCCGCTCATGCTTGCCGTAGGAGACGTTCGCGGCGGTGGGCTTGGGCTGCGGAACCGGCTCGGCCTTCTTGGCCGCCGCAGCGGCCTTGGCCTTGGCCGCGTCAGCGGGCTTCTTCGCCGGGGCATCAGCGGAAAAAGCGGGCGAAGTGATGGCCAGCGAAAGCGCAGCCGCGAGGGTGAAACAGGTTTTCATGGGCGGAGAATGCCTGACCACGCGAGGGAAGGACACGAGAAAGCACGGCAGTATCATTCTACCACCAACAACCGGGCGACATGGACCGTGCCCGCGCTCAGCCAATCCTCGGCAGCTCAAAACCCTTCCGATGCGCGCGGCCGACAAGCTTGTTGGCTTCCGCGTCATCGAAGGTCTCGGTCTTGGGATCGATGCGCAGGCGCTTGTGGGTGCGCCAGGCGATGTTCCCAGCGTGGCACATCAGGGTGCTGACGTGGCCGGAGTAGATCTCCTGGTTCAGCGTCTCGCGCTTCCGGCTCTTCACGGCGTCGAGGAAGTTGCGCACATGGGCACGGTCGCCGGCGTCGCCGCGGCCTTCCTTCATCACCTTGCCGGTCGGGTCGAAGGCTTTCCAGGAGGTGTTCGTGACCAGCATCCAGCCGTTCTCGCCGTGGATGACCGCGCCTTCGCCGGCGTCGTGGAGGCGGGGCTTGGACCAGAGGCGCATCTCGTATTGCAGCACGGCCTGCGGATATTCGTAGGTGACGAACTGCGTGTCCGGCCATTGCTGGTCGTCGTCGTGGAAGAACTTGCCGCCGGCGCAGCTCACGGCGTCGGGCAAAGCGTCGAGGCCCATGACGTAGCGGCAGTAGTCAATGCGGTGGACGCCGTCGTTGCCGAGGTCGCCGGTGCCGTAGTTGAACATCCACCGCCACGCGCTGGTGACGATGGTGTCGTTGTAGCGGCGCTCGGGCGCGGGGCCTTGCCAGATGTGGTAATCGAAGCCCGCCGGCGGCTGGCCATCGGGCGCGAGCTTCACCGGCCCGGTGCGCTCGGTCTCCCACGCGCGGCCGGAAATCACCTTACCCAGCGCGCCGCTCTGGACGAACTCCCGCGCCTCGCGCAGCCACGGGGCGCTGCGAATCTGCGTGCCCATCTGCACCATGCGGTCGCGCTTCCGCGCGGCGGCCACGGCCACGCGGCCTTCCGCGATGTTGTGGCTGGCGGGCTTCTCGACATACACGTCCTTGCCGGCGAGGCAGCCTTCGATGGTGAGCATCGCGTGCCAATGGTCCGGCGTGGCGACCATGAAGGCGTCAATGCTCGGATCGTTGAGTAGGTTGCGGTAGTTTTCGACGAGCTTGGGCTTGCGGCCTGTGCGCTTCTCGACTTCCGCACCACGCTGTTCGCGGACGTTCGCTCGCAGATCGCAGATGTGCGTGATCTCGCAGTCCGGCTCGGCGAGGAAGCTGCCCATCACGGAGTTCCCACGTCCCCGCACGCCGATGCAGGCGACGCCGATCTTGCTGTTGGGATTGGCGGCGGTGAGCAGGGCAGGGGCCGTGGCAGCGGCGAGGGCGGCTTGCAGAAAACGGCGGCGGGAAGGGGATGGCTTGGTCATGGGACGAGTGTGGTTGCTGGACTTCGACGTGGACGGGGAAGGGGAGGCTTCAGCCGGAAATGAGGCGGGAGCATTTTTGCTCGTGAGTAACGGAGCGTGCGTTGGCCGGTGATCGCGCTACAGTCTGCCCGTGCGCGTGTCCATCGTCATCCCGGCGTTTAATGAGGAAAAGCTGCTAGGCGCAACGTTGCAGTCGGTCAACGCCGCCCGCGCGGCCTTCACGCAGGTGGGCTGGTCGAGCGAGGTGGTCGTGTGCGACAACAACTCGACGGACGGCACGGCGGAAATCGCGCGCGCTGCCGGGGCCAAGGTGGTGTTCGAGCCGGTGAATCAGATCGCCCGGGCGCGCAACTCCGGTGCTGCCGTGGCCACCGGTGACTGGTTGATCTTCGTTGATGCCGACTCACATCCCAGCCGGGAGCTGTTTGCTGACGTGGTGGAAGTGATTGAGGGCGGGCAACACTTGGCCGGGGGCTGCGTGCTCCGGCTGGATCAGGCGCCGTGGTGGACGGTGTTCTTCGTCCTGGGATGGACGGCGGTGAGCCGGCTGGCACGCTGGGCGGCGGGTTCGTTTGTGTTTGTGGAGGCGACGGCGTTCCGCACGGTAGGCGGGTTTAGCCAGGCTTTGTATGCGAGCGAAGAAATTGACCTAAGCCAGCGGCTGAACCGGCTGGCCCGTCAGCGCGGACTGCGGCGGATGCGCATTCTGGCGCGGCATCCGTTAGTCACCTCCGGCCGGAAGGCGCGGCTTTACACGATAGGGGAGCATGCGCGTTTCCTGGTGAAGACGGCGGTGGGCTTCGGCCAGCCATTGCACCGGCGGGAGGCCTGTCCCATTTGGTATGATGGTCGGCGTTGAAACAGTGGTGGCGTGCAAAATAACAGTTGCAACGCAGGCAGACCCGGGTATCTACTGCGACGTCGCAAGCAACCAGCGCCAACTTCGGCATTCACGCCGGGCGCGGTTTTCCAGAGAGCAGACTAAGCTAATCATCCTCCGCCGTGGGAGTCGTTACCGGCGGGTGCGTAGTTGCGGGATTTCCCAGGTTGATTGCGATGGACATTGTTTTATGAGCAGACCTGAGCAGCATCAGCAGCAACCGCAGCACAACCAGCCCCGCATGCCGGAAATCGGTTCCGGATATCTCGAAATCGCCGAAAAGGGGTTTGGCTTCCTCCGTTCGATCGAGAACAAGTTTCAGCCCAAACCCACCGATGTGTTTGTCACCCCCGACTGCATCAAGAAGAACTTCCTGCGCGAGGGCGTGCTCGTGGAGGGCAAGCTCCAGCCCCCGCACCGAGGTTCCAGTCCGCAGCTCCGCGAAGTGATCAACGTCAACGGCCTGCCCTTCTCCGAATACACGAAGCAGTCCCGTTTCGAGAATCTCACGTCCATTGATCCAATTGAGAAGTTCCGGCTCGAAACCACGCCCGACCTCATTGAGACGCGCGTAATCGACCTCGTCACCCCCATCGGCAAAGGCACCCGCGGCATCATCGTCGCCCCGCCCCGCACCGGCAAAACCACGGTGATGAAGCAAATCGCCAACGCCATCACCGAAAATCACCCCGACTGCTTTGTGATGGTGCTGCTCATCGACGAACGCCCTGAGGAAGTGACCGACTTTCAGCGCAGTGTTAAGGCCGAGGTCGTAGCCAGCTCCAACGACATGGATCTCGAGACCCACGTGCGCCTCAGCCGCTTCATGATTGAGCGTTGCCGCCGCATGGTCGAGGCCGGCAAGGACGTTGTCGTGCTGCTCGACTCGCTGACCCGCGTGGCCCGGGCCTACAACTCCGTCCACGGCGGCTCCGGGCGCACGATGACCGGCGGCGTGGATGCCCGCGCGCTCGAAATCCCCCGCAAGATGTTCGCCTCCGCCCGCAAGATCGAGGGCGGCGGTTCGCTGACCATCCTCGCCACCGCCCTCGTGGACACCGGCAGCCGCATGGATGAGCTGATTTTCCAGGAGTTCAAGGGCACCGGCAACATGGAGCTGGTTCTTGACCGCAAGCTCTCCGACCGCCGCCTTTTCCCGGCGATCGACATCCCCAAGTCGGGCACGCGCAAGGAGGAGAAACTCTTCCCGGTGAAGCACCTCGACGCCATTCGCAAGCTGCGCCGTATGATGGTGGACCTCAATCCAGTCGAGGCCATGGAAACGCTGACGAACGCGCTCAAGAAGTTTAAGACCAACGAGGAACTGCTCTCGCAGATGAAGTAGCCCACGTCCGCTTGCTTCCTTTTCAGAAGGCCGGCCTCGTGCCGGCCTTTTCTTTTTTGCGGCTGGGTTGTGGTTGATGATTGCCGTTGTCGGAAACGCGCGGCTCGTGGACGATGCCTCCATGAACCGCCGCGCCTTTCTGCACACGACTGCCGCCGTCACCGCCACGTGGCCAGCCTTGGCTGCTGACGCGCGGCGCGTCCGCATCGGCTTCCTCGGCTGCAGCCACTCCCATGGGATGCCGAAGGTGAAGCTCGCCCTCAACTCCCCGGATTGGGAATGCGTGGGCGTGTTCGAAGCGGATGCAAAGCATCGCGCTGCCGCCGAAAAGCTCGGGGCCAAGGTGCTCTCCACCGAGCAGGTGCTGGCCGCGAGCGAGGTCATCGCCGTCGAATGCGACGCCAAAGATCGGCATCGGCTGGCGAAGCTCGCGTTGCAGGCCGGCCGGCACGTTCACATCGAGAAGCCGCCCACAGTGACGCTCGCCGAGTTTCGCGAGCTGCTGGCCCTGGCCCGGGAGAAGCGCGTGCTGATGCAGATGGGCTACATGTGGCGCTTCAATCCCGGCATCAACGCCGCGCTGGAAGCCGCACGGCAGGGCTGGCTGGGCGATGTCTATTTCGCACGCGGCGTCATCAACACAAACCTCAACACCGAGTCACGCCGGTCCTTCGGCGAGATCGCCGGCGGCACGATGTATGAACTCGGCTGCCATCTGGTCGACCCGCTGGTGCGGCTCTTCGGCAAGCACGCAAAGATCACACCCGTCCTGCGCCACGACGGGAAGGACGCCGACCAGCTCGCGGACAACTGCGTGGCGGTGTTCGACTTCAAGCGCGCCGTCGCCGTCGTCAGCAGCGCGACCATGCAGCCCACCGCCGGCGCGCACCGCACATTCGAGCTGCAGGGCACCAACGGCATCGCGGTCGTGAAGCCGCTGGAGCAGCCGGTGTTGACAGTGGACTTGGCGAAGGAAGCCGGGCCTTACAAGAAGGGCAGCCAGGTCATCAACTTTCCGCCCTACCAGCGCTACGGGCCGGAATTCGCCGAGCTGGCCGCCTGCGTGCGCTCGGGCAAGCCGCTCGCCGTCACGCCCGAGGAGGACGAACTGGTGCACGAGGCCCTGCTGAAGGCCAGCGGGATGCACTGACTGGCGCGCCAATCCGCTTGCCCCGGCGGCGGGTTCTCCCTTTAATTCGCCCGTGTCCATCTCCTCTACTGCCATGAATCACTTTGCCCGCCTCGCCTTTGCCGCCCTGTGCTTTGCCGTCGTCACTGCCCGTGCCGCCGATGCCTGGAAACCGGACCCGGGCTTCACCAGCCTTTACAACGGCAAGGACCTCACCGGCTGGGGCTACCGCGACAAGGAGTTCAAGCCCGCCGAGACCTTCGACGGCAAAACCAACGCCAGCGACGAGCGATACACGGCCAAGGGCGAGTCGCTCACGGTCAACCCGCACGCCGAGGGCAAAGGGCCGAAACTCCGCCAGCTCTACACCACGAAGGAGTTCCCGAAGGACTTCATCCTCAAACTGGAGTTCCGTGCCGCCGTGAACGCGGACAGTGGCATTTTCCTGCGCAAGCCCCAGCTCCAGTGCCGCGATTACCTCGTGGCCGGCCCTTACAAGGACTTGAAGAAATACAAGGCGCAGGACTGGAACGTCATCGAAGTGGTGGTCAAGGATGGCAAAGCCCGCTGCACTTGCAACGGAGAGGTGCTGGCCGAAGCACTCCAGCTTCCTGCCACCGGCCCCATCGGCCTCGAAGCCGACCGCGGCACGATGGAATACCGCCGGATTCAGATCAAAGAACTGCCTTGAGCGGCGAGAGACCGGGAGAGGAGCAGGATTAAGAGCAGGAGCCGGCGAACCGCTGTATGCTCCTGCTCCTGCTCTTGATCCTAATCCTGCTCACCCTGCTCCTTCGCCTTTCTTCCCCTTTGACGCACCCCATCCCTTCCCGTAGCGTCGCGCCCTGTTTCGATCATGCTAGGCAACATCATCAAGTCCATTTTTGGCTCGAAGAACGAACGCGAGCTCAAGCGCCTCTGGCCGCTCGTTAAACGCATCAACGAGCAGGAGGCTGTCCTCCAATCGCAACCGGCTGATGCCCTGCGCGAGAAGACGGCCGCGTGGAAGGCGAGGCTCTCCGCCATCAAGGACGACGCCGAGTTGGCGCGCGAACTCGAAGCCATTCTCCCGGAGGCCTTCGCCGTCGTGAAGAATGCCTGCCGACGCATGTGCGGCACGGATGTAATGGTGCGCGAGCATCCGTTGCGCTGGGAAATGGTCCCCTTCGACGTGCAGCTCATCGGCGGCATGGCACTGCATAAGGGCATGATCGCTGAAATGGCCACCGGCGAAGGCAAGACGCTCGTCGCCACGCTCCCGACCTACCTCAACGCCCTGACCGGTCGAGGGGTCCACGTCGTGACCGTCAATGACTACCTCGCCGCGCGCGACAGCGAGTGGATGGGAGCAGTTTACAAATATCTCGGCCTCACCGTCGGCTGCATCCTGCATGACCAGCCGCCTGCGGTGCGCCGAGCGCAATACGCCTGCGACATCACCTACGGCACGAACGCCGAGTTCGGCTTCGACTACCTGCGCGACAACGGCATGGCGACGACCGCCGCCGATCAGGTCCAGCGGGGGCACTACTTTGCCATCGTGGACGAGGTGGACAGCATCCTCATCGATGAGGCCCGCACGCCGCTCATCATCAGCGGCCCCGCCGTCATCGCCCGCGACAACCAAGTTTACGCGAACTACAAGCCGGCGATTGAGAGCGTTGTCCGTGCGCAGCAGCAGCTCTGCGACCGCTATCTCCGTGAGGCCGAGGAACTGGTGAAAAAACTCCGCCCTGCCGACGGTTCCCAGCCGGCGGGCGCCGAGGCTTTGGAAAAGGAAATCGGCTTGCTGCTCTACCGCGTGAAGCTGGGTCAACCGCGTTCCGCCGGTCTCGCCCGTATGCTCGAAGCGCCCGAGAACATCAAGCTGATGAACAAGGCCGAGCTGGAGCTGCATCTCGACCAGTCGAAGAAGGACCTCTATGCGCAGAAGGAGGAGCTGTTCTTCGCCATGGAGGAAAAGAGCCACGAGGCCGACCTGACCGAGAAGGGACGCAAGTTTCTTTCCCCGAACGATCCCGACGCTTTCATGCTGCCGGATTTGGCCACGGCCTTCAGCGAAATTGACGGCGGTGCCGAGAAGGATGCGCGCAAACGCCTTGAGCAAAAACAGAAACTTCAGGGCGAATTCGAGGGCAAGGCGGAGAAGATCCACGTCATCAGCCAGCTCCTCAAGGCCTACTGTCTCTACGAGAAAGACGTGCAATACGTCGTGCAGGACAACAAGGTCATCATCGTGGACGAGAACACCGGCCGCCTCATGACCGGCCGCCGTTGGAGCGATGGCCTTCATCAAGCCGTCGAAGCCAAGGAAAACGCCATCATTGAGGAAGAGACCCAAACCTACGCGACCATCACGATCCAGAACTACTTCCGTCTCTACCACAAGCTGGCGGGCATGACCGGCACTGCCGAGACCGAGGCGCAGGAGTTCTATGACATCTACAAGCTGGGCGTCCTGGTCATCCCTACCAACCGGCCCTGCCTCCGCAAGGACAGCAACGACTCCGTCTACAAGACCAAACGCGAGAAGTTCGAGGCGGTCCTCAAGGAAATCCAAACCATCCACGCGCAAGGCCGGCCAATTCTCGTCGGCACCGTCGCCGTCGAAACCAGCGAGCACCTCTCCCGCATCCTCAAGCGAGCCGGCCTGGTCCATTCCGTCCTCAACGCCAAGTTCCATCAGCAGGAGGCCGAAATCGTAGCTCGGGCTGGCCAGCGTGGCGCCATCACCATCGCCACCAACATGGCCGGCCGTGGCACCGACATCAAACTCGGCCCCGGCGTTGCCGAACTCGGCGGCCTGCACGTCCTGGCCACCGAACGCCACGAATCCCGCCGCATTGACCGCCAGCTTCGCGGCCGTTGCGCCCGCCAGGGCGACCCCGGCAGCTCCCACTTCTTCATCGCCCTCGAAGACGACCTCATGCGCCTCTTCGGCTCCGACCGCATCGTCAAGGTCATGGAGCGCGTCGGTCTGGAGGAGGGCCAGGAACTGGAGCACCCGCTCCTCAACCGCTCGATCCAGACCGCTCAGAAACGCGTCGAGCAGCACAACTTCCAGGCCCGCAAACGCACGCTCGAATACGACGACGTGATGAACAAACAGCGGGCCATCATCTATGGCTTCCGCAACGAAATCATCCAAGGCGACGATGTCCGCGACCGCCTCATGGACATCATGGAGGAAGTCGTCCTCGCGAAGGTCGAGGAATTCACTGACAAGGACGAGGAGGTTGCCACCTGGAACATCCGCGGCCTCGCCGACTGGGTGAACCTGAACTTCCCCGTTGGCACGCCCGAAGAGAAACTGCTCAAGACCGCCGAGGATGCCCCCGAATCACCCGTGGCCGGCAGCAGCTTTGCTCACCTCAGCCCGGGCCAGTTCAGCCTCTTCCACCTCGTCGCCAAGGCCGTGCGTGACGCCTACGAGCTGAAAATCCAGTTCGAGGACGCCGAGGCCCTCAAGAACGTCGAGCGCTACATCGTCCTGAGCGCCATCGACAAGCTCTGGCAGGAGCATCTCTATAACATGGACTCCCTGCGCACGAGCATCGGCCTGCGCGCCTATGGCCAGCGCGACCCGCTCATCGAATACAAGGCGGAGGCGTTCAAGCTGTTCGACGAGCTGATGGTCAACATCAAGACCGAGATCTGCCACAACATCTTCCGCAGCGCTTCCTCGATGCTGGCCTTCGAGAACTTCCTGAAGAACCTGCCGGCCATCACGAGTCATAACGAATCCAGCGCTTTCGGCAGTGGCCAGCCCGGAGGGGCTCCCGCCGCCCCCAGCCAGGCCAGCGACATGGTCAGTGAGGCCACCGATGCCCTCGCCAAGGCCAAGCCCGTCCGAAGCGGTCCGAAGGTCGGCCGCAACGACCCTTGCCCCTGCGGCAGCGGGAAAAAATACAAGCAGTGCTGCGGCCGTTGACCGGCCGTCGGCTCCCAACTCCGTGGCCCTTGCCCGCCGGGAACAAAGATAATCCGGCTATTGTTGGTAAGCCGGCTGCCTAGCTCAACGGAGCGAACGGAGCAACTGCTCAACTCGTTCAAGGTCCACGCCGCGGGGCCGGTTTTCGAGAAGCCAGAGGAGGTCGAGGCGGCCGCCTTCGGCATCGTCGTTTTGCAGCCGGAGCAGCGCGCGTCCAATGCGGTCACCCGCGGACTCGGGCGCGAGGGCGACAATCAGTTCCTGATATCGGAGCATTGCCGCATGGTCCTGGGTGGCACGCGCGCCGGTGATCAGATTGCGCAGCATGCGGATGATGATGGAGCGTTTGGTCGCAGGCTGGAGATCATCATCCGAGAGCCGCATGCGCTCCTGTTCCCGGTCGGATATCGGGTTGCCACCATCATATACATCCAGCAATTGCGGCCGGCCCATCGGTGGACGATGGAGAACCATGAAGTGGCCCGGCACAGGTGCGCCGCTGACGGTGTCGAGCCCGATGCGGCGAGCGAGTTCGAGGAAAACGACGGATAGGGTGATGGGGATGCCCTCGCGATCGTCGAGGACTTCGTTGATGTAGGAGTTGGCGCGGTTGTTGTAGTCGCTGCGGCTGCCGTGGAAGCCGTTGTCTTCGAAGAGATATTTTTTCAGGGCACGGAGCTTGGCGTCGGCGTCAGGCATGGCCGTGAGCTGGGCAGCGATGTCCCGGGCCATGTCATCAAGCTGGCGGCGGTAGGCAGCCAGGTCCAGTTCCTCATTGTCCAGTTTGGCGAGCAGCAGGGCGGCATGAAAGAGGTCCACTTTAGCTTCCGGTTGGTCGAGTTCGCGAAGCAGGGCGCCTTCGACGCTGCGGCGGTGCACCTCGCGCGCCAGCTTGCGAAGGCGGGCAACCTGCTTCTCAAGGGCGTCGGCGCGCAGGTTGAGGGCGGCGAGGGTGGCAGGCGTGTTCGTCTGGAGCGAGGCGATGAGTTTTTCACCAGGCGGCGAGGCGAGGGCTTCCAGTTGTCTGACCAGGTCCTGTTCGATATGTCCATTGCCGGCCGTGGCGGGAATAGATCCGGCCATCTGAAAGTTTTTGAACGAAGCTTTGGTGTCCCGGAATTTGGCCAGACCGACTTTGCCGGCACGGAGTTCCTTGTCGTCCGACTCAATGGCGAGGTGGTCGTTGACGAAGCAGAGCAGGCGATCGGCCTCAACGCGGACCTTGATGGTATTCCAATCACCGGCTCGGTAATGCGGCGAGGGGACAGACTTGAGAATGGCCCAGGAGTAAACGGTTGGCCCATCGAAGCGCGTGAGGCGCAGCTGGCCGGCGGTGGGATAGAATCCGTAGTGCAAATCGCCGCCGTCCGAGGCGAAGACCAGGCCCGCCGCGCCGCTCTCGTTATCGAGCTTCACTGTGACGGCGACCTCGTAGGGCAGGGGAGGGACTTCGCGCTGATGCAGGCAGAGGGCCCGGCCGCCGAAGCCCTTGCCGGTGCCTTCTACGGAGATCCGGCCGGCTTTTTGTGTCCAGCGCGCGCCCATGAGCGGCTGCCATTCGCGCGGGTTGAGGTTGCCGATGGTGAGCCAGCGGCCGATGGGGACGGGATTGGGTTTGGCGATCAGGGGCTTCAGCACGTTGATGGGCATGGCGAAGCCGAGGTTTTCTGTGAGCGCGGATTTCAGGGTGAGGATGCCGTGGACACGGCCGGCCATGTCCAGAAGCGGACCGCCGCTGTTTCCCGGTTCAATGGGGATGGCAATCTGAATCATTGCGTCGGCGTCGAGGTCGCCGGTCTTCACCTCGCGGCGGGCCGAGACGACGCCCGAGACGACACTGAAATCGAGCCCACGCGGGTTACCCATCGCGACAATCGGAGCGCCTTGTTCGAGCGTGTCGGAGTCGCCCAACGGAAGCGCGGGCAAATCCTTCGCTTCGATGCGGATGAGGGCGAGATCGGACCGGCGATCCCAGGCGTGGACCTCGGCAACGTCAAATTTGCGGCCGTCAGCGAACTGGACCTTGATCGGCCTGGCCTCGCCGATCACATGCAGCGAAGTGGCGATCAGGCCATCGGGCGAGACGACAAACCCGGAACCAGTGCCATCCACCGAACCGTCCCGGCCGGTGAAAGTAACCGTGACCAGCGAGGGCTTGACCCGTGCGGCGATCTCTTTGACGGAGAGAGCAGGGGAGGGAGCAACCGTGACATTGGTTGTCGCCCGCGGCGAGACGGCTGGTTTCTTCGCGGGGGGGCGGAGCAGTTGTGAACCAAGCTTCTCCTGGGCTCGGGCGGGGCCGGGCAATTGGGCAGCGAGAAGGCCCGCCAAAGCGAGCAGCGAAGCGACGCGAGCAGTCACGTGGTTTGGATGGCCGGTGAGATTGAAAATTCAGTGACACCACCTATGATTCGCCCGTGCCAGTGACCGCAGAACCACCCTCCGTCGCTCCCGACATCGTTCGCGAGACCGACACACAGTCAAAGGAGAGCCTTGATCCGGGCTATCTGGTGGTTTGCTGGGACGACCCCGTGAACCTGATGGATTACGTGACGCACGTGTTTCAGCGTGTGTTTGGTTGGAAGAAGGACAAGGCGGAGTTTCACATGATGGAAGTCCACACCAAGGGCAAGAGTGTGCTTGCCCGCGAAACCATGGAACGGGCTGAATTCTACGTGCATGAGCTTCAGAAATATCAACTGCACGCCACCTTGGAGCCAGGCGAGTGAAGCTCATTGAAGCCAAGGATGGTCTGTATGTTTTTCGCTTCACCAAGCGGGACCGGCTCCTGCTGACGCATGTGCTGAAGCAGTTTCCCATCGGCGGCGGACCAGTCGCGCCGATGTCAAAAAGTGGCGATCCTGAGCAGTGGGCTGAATCCGAGCGGCTGCTAGCCGAGTCGGTCGCCGAGCACGTGACGGAGAACGTCAGAATGCGGGACCTGTTTCTGGGCGAGCAGGGCCGCTTTGTGGAGGATGGCAAAAGTCACTTTCGCCTCCGGCTGACTTCGGCGCAGCTGGACTGGATGCTCCGGGTGTTGAATGAAGTCCGGGTAGGCCTGTGGCGCAAGCTCGGGCAACCGGCTGAGCTGGCTCCTCTGGCGCTCGCGGGTCAACTGGATGAGGTGGTGACCATGGAGCTGTGCGCGCTGTTTCAAACCCGGCTCCTGACCGCACTGAACCACGGAGACAGTTCGGTCTGACCATCCATCGTTTTTGGATCTTACCAGGGTCAGACTTGCATCGCACTCGCCAGCCACACCGTGCAACCAGTCATGTTGGACAATCGGCTTTGGTTCCCGGATGCACGAGGCGCTGCCCGACGCGGTCCGCACGCCGGCTTGGTGGCGGTCGGTGGAGACTTGTCGGTTCCCCGATTGTTGTTGGCTTACCGCAGCGGGCTGTTTCCTTGGACGGCAGATCCGGTGACGTGGTGGTCGCCTGATCCCCGGGGAATCTTCGAGCTTGAAGACTTTCACATCCCTCGCAGTTTGGCCCGAACCCTTCGGAAGGCCCCTTTCACCGTCACCTTCGACCAAGCCTTTCGTGAGACCATCACTGCGTGCGCTCAGGCGCGGCGCCCGGGAGGCTGGATATCACCAGAGTTCATCGACGCATATACGGCGCTGCACGAGGCGGGGCACGCGCACAGTGTCGAGTGCTGGCAGGACGGAAACCTTGTGGGGGGAGTTTATGGCGTAGCCGTCGGCGGATTGTTCGCGGGGGAATCCATGTTTCACCGGGTCAACGACGCGTCAAAGGTGGCGCTGTGCCACCTCGTCAGCCGCCTGCGCGAACGCGGCTTCACTCTGTTTGACACCCAGATGGTTACAGCAGTGACCCGGCAACTCGGTGCCATAGAGGTCTCGCGAACCGACTACCTAGCTCGCCTCGGCGAAGCGCTGAAGCGCGAAGTGAAGTTCCGTTAGCGGCGCTCAGGAACCTGCCTTGGGGGTGGCTTTGGCCGCATCTTCAATCCGTCGCAGCAGCGAGGCCTTCACTGGATCGAACTGGGAATCCCGCACTTGATCGAGATAAAGCCGGGCGATTCCGAGTTTGCCGCTGGTGATGGAGTAGCGCGCCAGATGCAGACGGACTTCATCGCGTTGTGACTCTGTCGTGGCCAATTTGAGCGCGCCTTCCCATGCGGACAGGCCTTCCGCCGGTCGCGCGGGCCGTATCATGTAAAAGGTATGCGCGTAATCCGAAGCCAAGTGATAGTCTTCCGGCTCTAGTTTCATGCCACGCCGATACGTAATCAGCACCCGCTCGAACAACTCGGGTTCGGTGAGCTTGTAGTGGCTGGTCGCCTCATTCCGATAGAGCAGCATGGCGGTGGCATAATCGAAAAAGTAAACCGCCTCCCGCGGGGCAAGTTCGAGGCTCTTCTCGAAACAGGCAAAGGCATCCACGATTCGCCCGACATGGGTCAGATGGTGGGCCAAACGATTCCAAGGGGCTGGACTGGCAGGCGATTCCAAGCGTTCCTCCTCCCAGCGGCGGATGGCTTCCACGTCCGTCGCCATGTCCTCCCTGAACGCAGCTTGCAACGCGGTCGCCTGGGAGTGCTCGGGGTAGCGGGCGAGAAACTCAGTGAACGAAGCCGAAACCGTATTTATCCGGTGCTCCATCCGAGCGCTCAGGAAATTGGGGGAGCGGTCATCCATGTGCTCATCGCGTGCTTCGGTGTCCCGGAGCCAGCGGCCGAAATCATCGCGTGCCTCCGCATCGCGTTGGCGGAGGATGGTGAACTCGGCTTCAGCCTTGGCCTTGGCAATTTGATTACGGGGCGCGAGGGCAGGGGTAACCGCACCAACCGGCCACCCCGCCAGCAGCATCGCGCCAACCAAGACGGGTAGGACTGATCGGAGCGACTTGGTAACCCGCGGGAACTCAGTTCGAGAACGGTTTTTCATTTTCAACTACCGTAAAGAGACGCGGTTCCCACCCGAAAGCTACACGAAATGTTGAGCATTGTTTGCCCAAGCTAGCTTTCCACTCCTTTTCCAAATCGGCGCGGCGGTCACCGCGGAGCCGAAGGTATGGCAAGTCGCCGTCCTTCGCTGGTGACGGGCGGGGGCAGTGCCTGCCCAACCAACTCACGCTCCAAGCGGGCCTTCACCGCCGCCAAGGCAGAATTCGTAACCGAAACCAAGTGGCTGCGGGCCTCGTTCAAGCGTCCCGCCGCCGCCTTTACCCGGGCCAGATGCAGGTGAGTCCCCTCCCGCTCCTGGGCATCACGAGCCAGCGATTGCGCACGGGTCCAAGCAGCGATAGCCGCTTCGTAATCGGGTGGCTGAAGGGCGTAGTGCGCCTGGGCAAGATCCGTCGCGAGCTGGAAGTTGGCCGGGTCAAATTGCTGGGCCAGGCGGTAAAGCTCCATGGCATGCCGCACTACCTGCTGTTCCGCCGTGCGGTAATGGACCGCCGCTTCCTTGCGATGCAGGAGAATTACCGAGCCCAGGTTATGATAGTAGATCGACTGCCGGGGATTCATCTCGATGGCTTTGGCATACAACTCGAACGCCTTGGTCACCGGGCCAGACTGGCCGTAGCTGTTGGCGAGATTGTTGTAGGCCGCCGGATTGGCCGGATCCAGCTCCAGTGCCTTCTGCCAGCGTTGCCGGGCTTCGGCTTCGTCACCCAGGTCATTCAAGAAACTTCCGAATGCCAATTGCCCGCGCGCGTGCTTCGGATGCCGTTGCAGGAAATCCTCGTAGGCCTGCTTCACCGGGGCCAGCCGCTGCTCGATCTTGAGGCTCAAGACGGCCTGCGATAGTCCAGCGCCTTGGCGGGCGAAGGACGCGTTTTCCTTGATCCACTTGTCAACTTCCTCGTGTGCTGCGTCATCGAGTGCCATGACCCGCTGAAACTCCGCTTCGGCAGGGCTGACGGTGGAGGTGGAAAATATTGGTGGAGGCGGCGACTTGTCGGCGGATTTGGGCGCGGCGTAAATTGGCCACGCCCCGAGAGCGCCGCCCACCACCGCCATGGCCAACCATTTCACGCCGGCCAAGCTAGCAAACTGGCAGCCCCGGGCCAAGCTGACGTTTGAGACAGGGCCGCTCCGGGGGGCTGGGGCATTCTTTTCGTTCAATCTGCGGGCAAAGCCGGCCCGCGGGAATTCACAACCGCGTCATCGGTAAACCGCTCCAATCTGGCGGCGGAATTCTACTCGCCTCGCGGCCGAACGCTTTGCTATAGAGCAGCCGATCCAACCACCCATTTCAGCCAACCAAGTAAATCAAAACTAACGGCTGGCGGTCACGGGCACGAGCCGGCGGACGACAACCTCAACCGACAGAACTATGCAACTCATCATCGCGGCAGTCATACTCATTGGCTTGGTGATTTTGGCCGGCGGAGTTGCGATCTGCATCCGGAAAATCCCACCGGGTAAGGCCGGAGTCATCGTGGGTGTGGGCGGCATGCGCGTGGCCTTCGATTGGATGCTGCGCCTGCCAATCATCCAGACTCTTGAACTCGTGGACATCTCGGTTAAGAAGCTGGAGATCCACCGCAAGGGCAAGGACGGCCT
>CAZQEW010000035.1:0-31096 GCA_964591495.1 uncultured Klebsiella sp. | reverse complement strand
CCATTCACCTACCAGTGGCGGCTGAATGGGACCAACATCACGGGAGCGACGGGCCCGACCTACGCCATTGGCGCCGCAACCCCCTCGCATTCAGGACTGTATTCCGTCGCCGTCAGCAATGCGCTGGGGGCAACCATCAGCAGTCCGGCGCGCTTGAGTGTGCTGCCCCTCAGTGTGGTCGTGCCGTGGGCGGCCGCCGCTGGTGGGCCCGGCACGGATGCGGGCAACGCCATCGCCGTGGACGCCGCCGGCAACAGCGTGGTGGTGGGTTACTTCACCGGCACGGCCACGTTCGGCACCAACACGCTGACCAGTGCCGGCAATACGGACATTTTCATCGCCCGCTATAACCCTGCCGGGCAGGTGCTCTGGGTGCGCCGCGCCGGCGGGTCGAGTTACGACGTTGCGAAGGGCGTGGCTTTGGACACGGGCGGCAACATCTACGTGACGGGCGCGTATGAGGGCGTAGCGGACTTTGGCACCAGTTCGCTCACGAACACCACGGTGAGTTCCTTCTCGGACATTTTTCTCGCCCGGTATGACGCGGCGGGAAACCTGGCTTGGGCACGCAGCGCGGGCGCGGAGTTCGCCCACGACGAGGGAACGGCCGTGGCCGTGGACGGCGCGGGCAACGTGCTGGTGGCGGGCCGCTCGGTCTTGGAGACGTTCGCAGGCGCGCCGGTCGCGAACGCGGGGCGCATCCTGGTGGCGAAGTTCACCAGCGCGGGTGCGGAAGTCTGGGCATGGAAGGCCGGCAGCTACAGCGGGGGCAACTTGGACACCGCCACCGGAGTCGCCGGCGATGCTGCGGGCAATGTCTTGATCACGGGAACTTTTCACAGCCCGCTGGCGGCGTTCGGCGGCGGCACCTTCACCAATCGCGGCAACGCGGACATCTTCGTGGCGAAGTTGAACGCGGCTGGCGCGCTGCAATGGGCGCGGCAAGCCGGCGGAGCTGGGGAAGACACGGCGTCCGGCGTGGCCCTGGCGGCGGACGGCAGCGCATATGTGGCGGGCGCGACCGGCGGAGCGGCTAGCTTCTCCGGCACGAATGTGACCAGTCTGGCGGGTGCATACTCGGATGGCTTTGTGGCGAAATACGCCGGCGACGGCAGCGTGACCTGGGTGCGGCAGTTCGGTGGTGCGGGCGTGGCGGCGGCCCGCGGCCTGGCGGTGGATGCGGCAGGGACGGTGCATCTCACTGGCTATTTCTCGGGCGCGGCAAGCTTCGGCACAAACAACTTGAACGGCATCATCGGCAGCTACGACGCGTTTCTCTCGCGGCTGGATGCGGCCGGGAATGTCGCCTTCGCGCAGCAGGCGGGCGGGGCGGACTTAAGCGGTGACTTCGGCCTTGGCGTGGGCGTGGATGGCGCGGGCAACAGCATCATCACCGGCTATTTCAGCGGCACGAACTCCGCCGGTGGCACCACTCTCCCCAGCCGTGGGGCGGAAGACGTCCTGCTCACGCGGTTCAACCAGTTCGTCGGCGGCGGCGTGCCGGCGTTGGGTTTTCAACGAATCGGCGCGCAGTTGCGCATGCGCTGGCCGCTGGCCTCGTCGAGCTACATCCTGCAAAGCGCGACCAACCTGCTGGCCCCGGTGTGGGTGGACGAGACGAACACGCTCAACCTGAGCGGCACGGATCTGGAGACCGACGTGCCCGTGGGCAACAAGGTTCGCTTCTACCGCTTGCGCAAGCCCTGACAGGGTCGTGGGCGTCCACGGCTCACCGCAGCCGGCTTGCTATTTGTTCCCACTGTCGCAAGCCTCTTGGGCATGGAAGATTCTTCGTCACGGCCGGGGGCAGGTGAGTTCCGCTCCCTGCCGCGCCGCGCGTCCCCGCCAGAGCGGCCGGAGTATCGCGAACGCCGCAGTTTCCGCGACCGTTCCGAGCGGGGTGGTTACCGCGAGCCTGCCCGTCCCTGGTCTGGGGATGACGCACCGCCCGCCCGTTCGCCCATGGAACCGCGTCCCGAGCGCAAGCCCACCGGGCCGCCGGCGGGCGCGGCCTGGCCGACGCCGTGGGTGCAGCTCAAGTATTTCTCCAGCCAGCCCACCCTTTATCCCGCGATGATCGCCGGCGCATCCCCGGATGCGAAGGCGGGCGATCTCGTGGCCGTGTTCGACCGCGACGGGCGGCGGTTCGGCAGCGGCCTGTGGAATCCCAAGGCCCGCGTGCCGTTGCGCGTGCTGCATTACGGCGAGGACGCGCCCGGCGAGGAGTTGTTCGACACGTTGGTCACACGCGCGCTGGACCTGCGAACTGGCCTGATGCCGCTCTCGGCCGAGACCGACGCCTACCGCGTGATCCACTCGGACGGTGATGGCTTCAGCGGCCTGGTGGTGGACCGCTTTGGTGACACCTTGAGCGTGGAGGTTCACAGCCTCGGCATCTTTCAACGGCTTGGGAAGATTCTCCCGCAGTTGCACGCGCGGCTGGGCACCAAGCGGCAGGTCATCTCGGTGGACGACTTCGTGGCGCGCGTCGAGGGCATCCGCTTCGCCGCGGCCAATGACGTGCGCACGGTGAAGATCCGTGAGCACGGTGTCCGCTATGAAGTGAATTTCGAGTCCGGCCACAAGACGGGTTTTTTCTGCGACCAGCGCGAGAATCGCCGCCGGCTTGCGGACTTCGTGAAAGGCCGTCGCGTGCTGGATTGCTGCAGTTACACCGGCGGCTTCGCCATTACGGCGAAGGTGCTGGGCGGGGCAGGGGACGTAACGGCCGTGGACCTGGACGAGAAGGCCATCGCACAGGGGAAGCGCAACGCCAACCTCAATCAGGCCCGCATTGACTGGGTGCATTGCGACGCCTTCAGCTTCACGCGCCAGATGCAGCGCAACAACACCCGCTGGCCGGTCGTGGTGCTCGACCCGCCGAAGTTTCTGCTCAGCCGCGAGGAGGAGCTCGAGGGCCGCCGGAAATACGAGGACCTCAATGGCATGGGCATGAATGTGCTGGAGCCGGGCGGCCTGCTGGTGACGTGCTCCTGCTCCGGGCTGATCGACATGGAGGGCTTTGAACAGCTGGTCGCCCGTGCCGCGTATCGCCTCGGCAAGCGCCTGCAATTCCTCGACCGCACCGGCGCGGGCGCGGATCACCCTGTCATGGCCAACTGCCCCGAGAGCCGTTACCTCAAGGTCGTCTGGGCGCGGGTGTGGTAGTGTCCGGAAACTTTTTTGCATCGCCTCCCGGCTGCCGCTCGTCTTGACTCTTCGCATGAACAACCGCCCGTTTCTCCGCCGAGCCGTGCTGCTGGCTGTCGCGCTTGCCGGCTCATTCTCCCTCCACGCCCATCCCGCCGCCGACGCGATGGCGGACGCCGCCAAAAAGTTCCTCGGCGCGCTCAACGCCGAGCAGAAGGCCAAGGCTCATTACGCCGATCTCAAGTCTGAAGCGCGGCAGGCCTGGCACTTCATCCCCACCGAAATGGTCAGCTTCGGGCGCAAGGGCCTGCCCTTCACCCAGATGACCGATGCCCAGCGCAAGCTCGCCCTCGCGCTGCTGCAATCCGCCCTGAGCGAGCCGGGTTATGCCAAGGCCACTGGTATCATGAGCCTCGAAGCTGTGCTGAAGGAGTTCGAGAAGAACTCCAAGGTGGACCGCAACCCCATCCTCTACTTCGTCAGCGTCTACGGCACGCCCGACGCGAAGGGCACCTGGGCCTGGCGCTTCGAGGGGCATCACCTCTCCCTGAGCTTCACCATCGTGGACGGCAAGGAAGTCGCCGCTGTTCCGTCCTTCATGGGCACCAACCCGGCCGAAGTGCGCGAAGGCGCGAAGAAGGGCCTGCGCGTGCTGGGCAAGGAAGAGGACCTCGGCCGGGAACTCGCCAAATCCCTCACCGCCGAGCAGCGCACCACCGGCGTCTTCAGCGACAAAGCCCCGCCCGACATCATCACCGGCGCGAAGGTCAAAGCTGAGCGCCTCAGCCCCGAGGGCATCAGCTACGCAAAGCTCAACGGCGCGCAGCAGGAGCTGCTCAAACGCGTCGTCGCCGAGTATGCCAACCGCGTCCGGCCCGACGTGGCGAAGGGCGACCTCGACAAAATTGCGAAGGCCGGCTGGGACAAGGTCGCCTTCGCATGGGCGGGCGGCTTAAACAAGGGCGACGGCCACTACTACCGTGTGCAGGGGCCGACCTTCCTGCTCGAATACGACAACACGCAGAACAATGCGAACCATGTCCACGCTGTCTGGCGCGACTTCACCAACGACTTTGGTGAGGACCTCCTTAAGCGTCATTACGAGCAGGCTCACAAGAAGTAGACCTTCGCCGTGGGCGCCCTCAAGAAGCGCCCACGTTGCCAGCCATCCCATCCTCTGGGAGGCCCGCCCCGCGCAAGCGGGGCGGGCAGGTTTGCCCCCTGAAATACGTTCATCCGTTGCGCCTGCTGTTGCGAAGCTCGCCCGTTTCTCCGGGTCGCTAGCGGGGGCAAAGCAGGGCAGAGCCTTCGTTTGATCAACCGATCGCTTCGTGCGTCGGCTACGGGCTCTTCAGCCGATAGAATTGACGCGTAGTCGTGACCGGCACTGTGAAGTTGTTGGTGCCGTTCAGGAGCTCTGGCGAACCGGCTACCGGCTGCCACGTGGCTGGCAGGTGCGGGGTGGGCGTGGTTTGTAGTGTGAAGCTTGATGGTGTGCTGGCCCAGCTGATGATGGCCGAGGTGGCCAAATAGCGGAGTCTCAGTGATGGGGCACCCGGCATTTGCAGCAAGACGATCGGCGGGTTGATCTCGGTCCTCAGGGTGAAGCTGCCCCCGGATTGGGGGGATGGATCGGCGAGCTTCAGCTTGGTAACCAAGGAAAAGTTACCGCCGGTGCTTGTTCCGTCGCCAGCCGACTGCGCCAACAACGGGCCAGTGGCGAGGAGCGATGCCGATAGCATCAGGCCCAGCGCCGAGCGGGTGCTGCCGTGAGTTGAGTTGAGGGATTTCATGCGGTAATGATGCGCGGTTCCCTCAGTTACGTTGGTAAATGTAGAGCGTTCGCTGTGGCACAAACCGTTGCAGCCGGAACACGGTGTTGGGCGAGCCATCGTCCGGAGTGACGGGCAGGTAGGCAATGACTTCCGTTCCCGTCCATTGGGGCGAAATGACGCGGCTGAAGTCCGTGATGCCGCTGGCAATGGCGGGTTCGGAACTTAGGAAGCTGCGCCATGTGTCTGTGGTGGGTTGGTATAGGTAGACAGCCGTTCGTTTGGTTGTCGTCCCCAATTGCAGGATCATTCCGACTTCGGCCCCGGTCCAAAAGTAGTTGGGAATCCCCGTGCCGGGCGCGCCCAGGCTGGGCATCCCGTTGGTCGCGCAGCGCCGCCAAGTGTCCGATTGCGGATTTTAGGCATTGAAAGCGGAGGGAACGGAGAAGTCTGAGGAGGTATAGAAACCAATCCACTCTGTGCCTGTCCAGAGGACCCTCTTGTTGTTTCCGCGCGGACTATTGTTGGTGCTTGCCGGCCGCCATGACTCGGTTGCGGGATTGTAAAGCCCGCCAGCCCTGCTGCCAAAATTGGTAGCACTCGCACCGAAAACGAGCAGTTCTGTGCCGTTCCAGCCCAGGCTGGCAGAGCCGTCGATGAATATCTGGGGGTGTCCGTTGGTATTGATGCGCCGCCAGCCATTTGTGGCTGGATTAAACAGCGCGGCATCGAAAATAGAAAAACTCGGATTGCCGACTGCGAGCAACTCACTCCCAGTCCAGCAGAAAAATGCCTGTCGAGAAGAGCCGTCATCGTAAATGCGTGTAAATCCATTGGTCGGTATGTTTTGCCAGGTGCCGTTTGCGAGATTGAAGTATCCACCGGTGGAGTTGGTGTTGTCGGGAATTGTGTCCACGTTGCCAAAGGCAAAGACGTTGGTCCCACCCTGCACCAAGTTGAGCCGCGTGCTGGACATAAACTTCGGCGCAGCATTGGTGGGAACTGGATTCCACAGTCCGTTGGCCGGATTAAAACGCGTCGCCCGCGCCTGTAACGTAAGGGATTCTCGACCATACACGAACAGCTCGCTACCCGTCCACAGGGAGGAGAACCCATCTGCGGTGCTGTATGAGTTGGTTTGAGCGGATAGCTCGGGAATGGGACTCCAGCCTCCAACCGTTGAGGTCAGCCCGGGCACGCGCACATATCCACTGTTCAACAAGGCCGTCGCGTTCAGGTCGAAAGAGCCGATGAGCGTGCCGCTGGGCGTGCCGAGGGTGGCCGTCACCGACGGGGCGAGCTTGGCTGAAGTGATCGAGCCATCCGCCAACTGGCTGCTATTGATGGCTCCCGGTGCGACAGTCAGTGCTCGGGCAGCCAAATTGGCCATCGGCGCAGCATAGACACGCTGCCTTGGCGTGAGCGTGACGTAGCTTTCGCCGAGTTTACGCACTTTCGTTTCCAGCCAGCGATCCGTGCCGTCCAGCCAGCTCGGGCCAAAGTCCACGGATACGGTGAATTTCCCGGCCGCGACCGATAGATTGAGAAACTCATTAGTCGTGCCTAGTTGATTGCCGCCGGTGACGGCATCGTGGGCGGTCACCAAGACATCATACTGGCCGTTGGCCGGGTTTCCTCCTTCCGTGAGCATTCCCTCGTATAGGAATCGGGAAAGTTGAGCCTGAACATTCAGCACTTGAAAAAGCGCCAAAACGAATAGGAAAAATGGGGTGGATCGCATTTGCTAATGTTCCGGTTTTGGGCTCCCAGTCGCAAGCCAATCTTTGTGGCGTTTGGCTCTAGGCCTCTTTCCCCAGCCAACGCCCTCAGCCTTGGAAGTAGTCAGGAGAGACGAGCTGGAATTGGCAGGCTTCAGGGGATCCCAACATCAGTTGCCAGAGTGAAATACGTTCAACGTATCCAGCACGGCCTTGATGCGGGGAACTTCGTGGGTGCGGAACAGATCAGTCTTACCCAGCGCAGCCAGCACGGCAAAGAATGGCTCGGCGCAGCGCACCTCCTCGCCGAAATACTCGAAAGCATGCGGCAGCGCGTGACAAGTGGGGAAACCGAGCGTCCGGAGCCGGAAGGTGTTCAGGAAAGTCGTCATCTGATGCCGCACGCGCAGGGCACTGTCCTGGAGGTTGCGGTAGTAAAAGCCCAAGCCGGGGTCCACGAGGATTTTTTCCACGCCGCAACGCGTCGCGATCTCGATTTCACGCGCAAAGAACTCATACATCGCGGGCACGGGGTCGCTGCTGAGGTCAAAGTCACCGACCGTGCGCACGTTCGTCCCCTGCACGTAGCACAGAATGACGGCCGCTTGGTGCTCGGCGACGGTGCGATACATTGCCTCGCCGCGCTCGGTGCCGGTGAGGTTCAACACCTTTGCCCCAGCGGCAAGGCACGCCCGCGTGACTTCCGGATGGTAGGTTTCAACGGAGACGAGCACGCCCTCTGCGCAGAGCCCGCGGATGACCGGCAGCAGGCGGGAGTTTTGGCCTTCCACGCCGACAAGTTCGGTATGTGCCAGAGTGGACTCCGCTCCGATGTCCACGATCGCGGCACCCTGTGCGGCAAGGACCTTCCCCCGGGCGATCGCGCCCTCGGCTGTGAGACAGACGCTCTCGCGATACCACGATCCGGCGGAGAGGTTGATGACGCCCATGATGGCAGGGGCGGTGTTGAAGTGGAATTCCCGGCCGCCAATGGCGAATTCCCGCACCTTCATCTGAGCGGCCGGCCGGTTCTTCTCCACAAGTTCAGCCAAGTGTTCCAGTGTCAGCATGGCGGGTAAGTTGAGCTGGAAGCAGTGCAGCGGCAACCGGCAATCGCTGGACAGGCGGGGCTGGCGCGCTTGGCGGGAGTCGAACCCACGACCGTCCGCTTAGAAGGCGGATGCTCTATCCAGCTGAGCTACAAGCGCAATCAACGGGGACATCTTGCGGAGCGGGGGGGCGCAGGCAAGCGGATAGCGCGCCCTCCTGCTGGTTCGCGGCTTGTCAGCGGGCGGCTGCCACTTACACTCCCGCCATGCAAGCCATTCGCTCTCTGCTCGCGCTGTCCGCCGCCACCCTGATCGCCAACGTCTCCCTTGCCGCCGACGGCCCTAGCGGCGTTGCTCTTAAGCTCATGGCCACCAACCTCACCGCGCCCACGGTGATCGGTGATTTCGACGGCCGGCGGATGCTCCTGGCCGAGCAGATCGGCCAGCTGCATTTGATGTCTCCGGATGGCCAGCTCAAGTTCTTCGGCGACCTGTCGGCCAAGCTGGCGGTCAATCTCGGCAAGTTCGATGAACGGGGCATCCTCGGCATCGCACCGCATCCGAAGTTTGCCCAGAACCGCAAGCTCTACATCTGTTACAGCATGCCGCTCCGCGCCTCCGCGCCGACGAACTGGAACCACACGATGACCATCGCCGAGTTCACGGCAAAGGGCGACACGCTGGACCTCGGCAGCGAGCGCGTCGTGCTCCAGATTGACCGGCCTTATTTCAACCACAATGGCGGACGCATCGCGTTCGGGCCCGACGGCTTCCTCTACATCGGTAGCGGTGACGGCGGGCATAAGAACGACATCAACAAGGAAGAGAAGGACAAGGCGCGCGGTCCGCGTGGCAACGCGCAAGACTTGAACACGCTGATGGGCAAAATCCTCCGCATCGACGTGGACAAGCCGGCGGCGGGCAAGCCTTACGGCATCCCGTTGGACAATCCCTTCGCCAAGGGGGGCGGCGCACCGGAAATTTACGCTTGGGGCATCCGCAATCCGTGGAGCCTGACCTTCGACCGCGCCGGACAGCGCGAGCTTTTTGAGGGCGACATCGGCCAGAACCGGTGGGAGGAGATCAACATCATCGTCAAGGGCGGGAACTACGGCTGGAACCTCAAGGAAGGCGTGGAATGGTTCAACCCGAAGGGCGAGAACAAGCCGCTCGAGAAGCCCTACTTTGATCCCGGCGATGCGAAGTTCATCGCGCCCATCATCGCCTACGAGAATCTCGCCGTCGCCCCGCAGACCGGCAAAGGCAAGAGCGTGACGGGTGGTTATGTCTATCGCGGCAAGGCCCTGCCGCAGCTGACGGGTAAATACATTTTTGCCGACTGGTCCAAGCACTTCAGCCTCCCGCAGGGGGTCCTCTATGCGGCGACGCGCGGTGCGGACGGGAAGTGGACGATGGCTGACTTGGTGCCCGAATCCCTTGCTGCCGGACACATCGGGGCGTTTGTCTGGGCCTTCGGCGAGGACAAGGACGGCGAGCTTTACGTGCTGACCAACCAGACCGGTGCCCTTGGCACGAAGGGCGGCAAGGTGTGGAAGCTGGTTAAGGCCGGCCAGTGAGCCCAATCTTCCGGTCTGAATGGTGAGCCGGCGTCGCCGATGTATTTCCTCAAGCGCCTCGCGTTTCTCGTCCCGCTGCTGCTGGTCATCAGCATGATTGCGTTCGCGCTGGTGCGTGTTGCGCCGGGCGGGCCGTTCGACAAGGAGCGCAAGCCAGCGTCGCCGGAGATCGAGCGCAACCTCCGGGCCAAATACCACCTCGACGAGCCGCTCTGGCAGCAATACCTCCGCTGGCTCGGCGGCGTGATGCAGGGCGATTTCGGGCCGTCGCTCAAATACCGCAACCACGGTGTCACGGACATCATCGCGCAGGGGTTGCCCGTCTCGATCACGCTCGGGTTGTCGGCGTTCGCCCTCGCGCTGGGGCTGGGCATTCCGGTGGGTTTTTATGCCGCCGTGCGCAAGGGCGAGTTCGGCGACTACGCGGGCAGCTTCGTGGCGATTTTGGCGGTATGTATCCCGGCGCTCGTGGTCGGGCCGCTGCTGGTGATGGGGCTGGCGATTCGCTGGCGGCTGTTCCCGGTGGGTCTGTGGGAGACGCCTTGGCATGTCGTCCTGCCGACGGTGACGCTGGGCCTTTACTTCGCAGGACGGGTTGCGCGGCTGATGCGCGAGGGGATGCTCGGCACGCTCCACGACCAGTTCATCGTCACCGCGCGCGCGAAGGGCCTCGGGGACACGGCGGTGCTGCTCAAGCACGCCCTGCGCATCGCCATCCTCCCCGTGGTGTCCTACTCCGGCCCGCTGCTGGCGGATCTCCTCACCGGGTCGTTTGTAGTGGAGAACCTCTTCCGCATTCCCGGCATCGGCGTATTCATGGTGAACAGCTCGCTGAACCGCGATTACCCTATGGTCGTGGGCTTGGTGCTGCTCTACGCTGTGCTCCTGCTCGTGCTGAACCTGCTCGTGGACGTGGCCTACAGCTACCTGGACCGGAGGGTGAAGTATGAGTAACGGCGCAGCGCCAGGCTCCAAGCTTCAGGCCTCACCGGCTGAACCGGGTGAGTTGCCGGGGCAGATCCATCTGAGCCCCAACCAACGCGCGTGGCGGCGGTTTCGGAAGAACTCCTTCGCCGTGGGATGCGCCGTGTTTCTGGCCGGGTTGCTTGGCGCAATTCTGGTCTGGCCGGTGCTGGCGCATCCGAAGGTCGCGGGTGGGATGCCGGAGGCGGTGAAGTCCGTGCTTCATCAGCCAGACGAGCACTCGGACGCGCAATTCCAGCCGCCCTCGGCCCGTCACTGGTTCGGCACCGACGTGCATGGGCGCGACTTGTTCAGCCGCGTGCTGTTTGGTGCGCGGGTCTCCCTGCTTGTGGGGGCGGTGGGGGCGTGCGTCAGTCTGGTCATCGGCGTGCTCTGGGGCGCGCTTGCGGGCTACCTGGGTGGCCGATGGGACAGCCTGATGATGCGCGTGGTGGACGTGCTTTACTCGCTGCCGAGCATCATCTTCGTCATCGTGATCATAACCACCCTGCACGGAGTTCTCGACAAGCTTCAGGCAGCCGGCAATCTCACTCCCGAGTGGAGTCGGAGCGCAAAGTTCATTGGCCTGTTTGTCGGGCTCGGCGCCGTTTCCTGGCTGACGATGGCCCGCATTGTTCGCGGTCAGGTGCTGACCATTCGCACGCGGCAGTTCGTGGATGCGAGCCGCGCGCTGGGCGCGACACATACGCGCATCCTCCTGCGCCACATCCTGCCGAACATCACCGGCATCATCATCGTGTATCTGATGCTGCTGGTGCCGGCCATCGTGCTCTACGAATCGTTCCTGAGCTACCTCGGCCTCGGCGTGCAGCCGCCGCAGGCAAGCCTTGGCTCGCTCATCGCGGACGGGGCGGCCCAGATTAATCCCGTCCGCATCTACTGGTGGCTGCTGGTTTTCCCCGGCGCGATGCTGGTCAGCACGTTGCTGGCCTTGAATTTTTTTGGGGATGGTTTGCGGGATGCGTTTGATCCGCGCGGAGACCGGTAGGAAACGCTGACTCAAATTTCGCCTAAACCTGCGCCTCGTCCTGGCTCAAGCGGCGCGGTCCGAAGCCCGTGCTTTCTGCCACGCCTAGCCGGCCCCAGCGAATTCGTCTTCAGTGACCAGATTCAAGCCCATCAGCACGTAATCGTGGGAGATGGCCTGCATGTCTTTCACGTAGTCGTCGAGGCGGGCCAGTATGCCGAATCCCAGCAGTGCGAAGACCTTCATGGCGTCCTCATGGCGGCCGATGATTTCGCCACGGCTCCAAGCCAACAACGACAGGTTCCGTCCGAAGTGGATCTGCTCGCCCCACGCCCGCACTGTTTCAGGTTCGGTAACCCGGTGCTTGATGTAGAGCAATACCGATGGATTCAGCGAGGTGAAGAACCGGTGGCAGGCAGCGCGTTCGTCTGGCTCCAAAGGGTGCGCCTGTCAGTGAAGCGCGTCGCGTAAAGTGAGTTCCTCAGGATACTCATCGAGCGCGGATTCGAGTGGAAACTGCGCTTGGGTTGGCGCGCCGTAGGGGCGGCAATCAGGTCAGTTCGCCGACAATTCCGCGACCGCTGACAAAGTTACGTTCATCCAGCGACATCGGGTCCACGCTCCACCGAGCGGCCAGTAACGGAACGCGTTCCAGGTTGTGCATGAACGGATCGGGCTCCTCGCTCCAAACTTTCTGAGGCTGCTCGTGGTAATCATAGCACTTTAGTCCCAGGCCGATTTCCGCCGGGCTTGGGGGTCCTTGATTCCATGCGACATGACCAGCCCAGGCGTAGGCACGCAGCACTTCGCCAGAATCAAGCCGTGCCCAAGCGTGATGACCGACGGCGCGGTTGAGACTGAAGAACTGGACCAGGCCAAGTTTGCGGCTCAGATCAGTGAGCAGGTGAAAGCATTCGTCCACGTCGTCGCTGGGGTCAGGCAGCCCTGAACCCACGATGAGCACCCACTCGCCGAGGGGAGGCGTGATGAAAAGCCGCCGCTCACGCGCCTCCGCCATACCCTCTGCCCACGTGCATAAGGTGGGGTTGGCGAGCTTGAGTGCCTTCTGCACCGCCCTCGGTTCGGTGGTGCGGACGGCAATCCAGCGGCATGGCGACTCGAAGATATCGGATCGGAAAACGCCGGTTCCCGTCCAGTGGCTGCGGGGACGATTACGCATTTCCACCTCAGCCCAGGCCTTGCGCTCGCGTGCATGCCTCGAGGCCATCCAGACAAACACGGCCCCAACGGCGAGAATCAGGAGGAGAAGTCCCAGCATGAATACCGCGACGTAATCGCCTCCCTGAACGGCTGCGGCGCCTTCGCCGCTGGCGCGCAACTGGAATAATTCCCGCAGGCCGTTCATGACTGGCAATCTAGTCGTCCACCCTGCCTGCGCAATCGCAAAATCCCTAATGCCTCGATCTCAACCGCTTCAGGCCCCCTTGCGGTCAAACAGTTCCCGAATGATGTCCTCAATGGGCACCTCTTGGATATCAATGTCGTGCACGGACAGCTTTCCGAACAGCGCCTGACAAACGGATACCACGCGGTCACGCTTTACCTTCAGCTTGGCTCTGCCGGGGGCACGCTCGACGACCTCGCCAAAATCTGAGAGTGCGGCTGCCTCAGCCGTTTCACTGGGATCGAATTCGATCGTCACCAATTTGAAGTCGGCGAAGCGGTCAATCACCTCGCTTAGCCTCCCATCGAAGAAGATCGTGCCATGGTCAATGATGATGACCCGTTGGCACAGCTCCTGGATGTCCGCCATGTAATGGCTCGTGAGCAGGATGGTGGTCCGGCGCGTGGCATTGTGGTGGCGAAGAAACTCGCGGACCTTCTTCTGCGAAACCACGTCGAGGCCAATGGTGGGCTCGTCTAGGAAGAGCACTTTTGGCTGGTGCAGCAGCGCGGCGGTCAGCTCCATCTTCATCCGCTCGCCCAGCGACAGCTCGCGCACCATGACGTTGAGCTTGTCCTTCACATCGAGCAGTTCGGTCAGCTCATTGACCGTGCGCTCGAAAACGTCCCGCTCGATGCCGTAAATCTTCGCGTTCAGCTCCAGCGATTCGCGGGCCGGCAAGTCCCACCAGAGCTGGTTCTTCTGCCCAAGCAGCAGCGCGAACTGCCGGCGGTAGCCGTCCGCCCGTTCCCATGGCACGTGGCCCAGCACCTTCGCCGCGCCGCTGGTGGGATACAGCAGGCCGGCGAGCATCTTGAGCGTGGTGGTTTTGCCCGCGCCATTGGGGCCGAGGAAGCCGACCAGCTCGCCTTCTTCGACTGTGAAGCTCACCTCCCGCGCGGCGAGCGTCTGCTCGTAGTCACGGTGGAACAGCCCGCGCACCGCGCCCCGGAAGCCGGGCTGCTTCTTGTAGGTGCGGAAGGCTTTGGTGAGGCCGTGGACTTCGATTACGGGCATGATGATGCGAACGCAGAGGAAGGGAACGGGATGGCAGGCGTGAAGTCAAAACGGTTCCGCTACTTCTCCGCTTGCCAACCCGCAGGGTGTCCGGTTGAGTCTCGCCGCGCGCCAATGCATTCACCCGAGCATCCCAAACATTACTGCGGAGTCTTCGGCATTTTCGGCCATCCCAATGCCGCCGAGCTGACCTACTATGGCCTCTACGCTCTCCAGCACCGCGGGCAGGAGAGTGCCGGCATCGTCACGTGCGATGGCCGGCAGTTCCGCGAGCATAAGGGCATGGGCCTCGTGCCGCAGATCTTCGACGGCTCAATCCTGCACAAGCTCGTCGGGCAGATGGCCGTGGGTCACACGCGTTACTCGACCACTGGGTCGTCGCACATCCGCAACGCGCAGCCGCTGACGGTGGATTGCGCGCGCGGCCAAATCGCCGTGGCGCACAACGGCAACCTCACCAATGCCGCCCAGCTGCGTGAGGAGCTGGAAGCCAAAGGCTCGATCTTCCAGACCACGGTGGACAGCGAGATCATCCTGCACCTCATGGCGCAGCCGAATGATCCGCGCGGTGAAAGCTCCCTGATCAATACTGTCCGCCGCATCGAAGGCGCGTTCTCGCTGGTCATCATGACCGAGCACGAGCTGATCGGCGTGCGCGACCCGCATGGGTTTCGGCCGCTTTCGCTTGGCAAGGTGGGAGACGCCTGGGTGCTCTCCAGCGAGACCTGCGCGTTTGACCTGATCCATGCCAAGTTCGTGCGCGATGTGGAACCGGGCGAGGTCGTCATCATCAGCAAGGATGGCGTCCGCAGTGTCCAGGCCTTTCCCGCCCATCAGCGGCGCGCCTTTTGCGTCTTTGAATACGTCTACTTCGCCCGGCCGGATTCGAACCTCGACGGGCGCAACGTCTATCGCACGCGCGTCGAGATGGGCCGTCAGCTCGCGCGCGAGCATCCTATCAAGGCGGATATCGTCGTGCCCGTGCCCGACAGCGGCAATTGCGCCGCGCTCGGTTACTCCTTGGAAAGCGGCATTCCCTTCGAGATCGCCTTCGTCCGGAATCACTACGTCGGTCGCAGCTTCCTGCAGCCGTCCCAGCTCATCCGCGATTTTAACGTCCGCGTGAAGCTTAACCTCATCGCCGAGCTGGTGCGGGGCAAGCGCGTCATCATTGTGGACGATTCCATCGTGCGCGGCACCACCTGCAAGACGCGTGTGAACAACCTCAAGGAGGCCGGCGCGAAGGAGGTCCACGTGCTCGTCTCCTGTCCGCCGCACATGCACCCGTGCGTCTACGGCATTGATTTCCCTGACCGCAACAAGCTGATGGCCGCGAACCATTCGCTCGACGAAATCCGGCAGTATCTCAACGCGGATTCGCTGCACTACCTCTCACAGGACGGCATGGTTGCCGCCACGGGCCGCCCGCGCGCGGGCTTTTGCATGGCTTGCTACGACGGCAATTATCCCGTGGCCTACGACTCCAAGCTGGAGAAGAACATCATGGAGCGCCGCCGTGCCCGGGTGGAAAGCCTCGGCGAGGCAATTGCCAAGGATGAGATGCAGGCGCGGCTGCTTTAGTCACTGAGGTGGCAGAGCAAGGCACCGTCGGTGCTCCGATCGGCTCCGAGTCTACGAGCCGCCGACTTTCACCAACGCCTTGTCGCTGCGGATGAAAACCGCGCCGCCTGCGATGCTCGGCGTGCCGATGATGGTGTCCTTCAAGTCCAGCGTGCTGACCACGGCTCCGTCCGGTGCGCTCGTGTCCACGACCTGCACGAGGCCCTTTTCGTTCACAAGATAGAGGTGTTTGCCGAAGCCGATGGGCGTGGCGCTGTAAGGCCCTGTGGTGCGGAGTTGCCAGAGCCGCTTGCCGTCCTTCGCGTCGGCGGCGCTGAGGATGCCGGCGTTGTTCAGCGTGAAGACTTTACCATCGAGCACGACCGGGCTGGCGGTGCTTGGCGTGAGCTGGTTGTTCTGCCAAAGCACTTCCGGGTGCGCGCCGGGTGCGCCGGGCTTCATCGCGGCCATGCCCTTCGTCGGCACGTAGAGAATGCCGCCGGTGAAGACGGACGAGGCCATCGTCGAGGCTCCGTCCGTGTAATACCACGCTTCCTGGCCGCTGCGCGCGTCCACGACGCTCAGGCCGGGGCCGGATTGCAGCAGCACGAGCGGACCCGCCGGACCGGGCAGCGCGACCGGCGATGCCCAGCTCGCGACCTTGGGCCGGTCGCGCTTCCAACGCGTCGCGCCCGTCGCCACGTCGAGGCCGGCGCTGAAGGACTCGCTGTCGTTCTCAACCGGCACCACGAGCGTGTCGCCCACCACGATGGGTGACGCGGCCATGCCGAGGCTGTTGCTCGCGTTCGGGTAATCGCGCCCCAGCCCGCGCAGCCAGAGCACGTTGCCGTCGAGGTCGAGGCAGAGGATGTCGTTCGAGGAGAACTGGCAGAAGAGTCGCCGGCCGTCGCTGCACGGCGTGTTGGCGGCCACGCAGGTCTTGGGATGCGTCATCGTGCGGCCCGTGGCCCAGAACTGCCGCTCCCACAGCTTCGCGCCGGTCTTCGCGCTGAGGCAGACCACATGCAACCGGTCCTGCTCCACGCCGCTCGACGCCGTGAGGAACACGCGGTCGCCGACGACCACCGCGCTGGACAACCCGCGCCCGTTCAACGCGGCCTTCCACGCGACGGACTTCTCGCCGAGCTGCACGGGCAAGTTCGCTTCGGGCGAAATGCCGGTGCCGCCGGGGCCGCGGAACTGAAGCCAGTCGGCGGCGGAAGTGAAGGCCGCCGAGGCAAACAGCGCGGCGGCGAGGAGGGAGGTGGGGTTAGGTTTCATGGATGGGAAAACTTAAAGGTGAAGCCATTGGCGAAGGCTGGCATCAATCGTGGCGACATCCGCAGCAGCCAGTGAACCCACGGTCTTCAGCACGCAGCGTTGGTCAACGGTCGCCAACTGGGCCTTCGCTCCGCACGGGACGTTCAGCCCGGCGGCGCGCCAATGAACCAGCGGGCTGTCAATGTTGTGGGCTTGCGAGGTAATCGGGGCTAGGAGCAAGTCGCCGTGGGGCGTGGTGCCCAGCACGATGGCTGGCCGCACCTTTCGGCTGCTCAAGTCCGTGAACGGAATCGGCACCAGCACGACGTCATTTCGTGAGCAGCTCATTGAAAACGTCGTCAGCGGGGTTGTCCCAGGTCTTCAGGAGCGTCGCTTGGGAGGCGGAAGCCCACTCCGCGCGCTCGGGGTCGGTCGCGGTCGCATCACTCTGCACCGTGACGCGCACGTGGGCGTGTTCCGGTAGCGGGAGCGGAGAAGCCAATCGCAACACGCCTTGCTCGTAGATGGCTTCGAGGGTGGCAATCATGGGCGGAAGTTAGTGCGGGCGGAGATGGCTAACAAGCGTGGGCATTCACACGATCGCCTTCGGACAGGCCCGGAGGGCCGACAGCCAGTAGCTCCCCCGGGCGCAAGGCTCCCCTGAGATTGATACAAATGGTTAGGCGGCATAGTTTCCATCTCTCAGTCCCAAGTGTGAAGTTTGCCCACAGCGTTTACAAATCATGTGCTGCGCTCCACAGCGGATGTTCCGAAACTCGACCTCCCCGTCACAGCAAGGACAGCGCAGCTTGCGCAGTCGAACTCGAAAGCCGCTGAAGAGTGCCCATGTCAAAGAAGCGGCCGCGATCAATCCTGACACAACGCTCGGCCAACGGAAGGAGGAGTCCCACAGGAAAAAGGCAAATATGCCCAACAACACGGTGATGAAGATATACATCCACGCCAAGTGACGTCGAGCGATCAAACCGCCGATGCGCTGCGCCTCCTCTTCAAATCGCTTAGTCGCCATACGCGTGAGATGCCGCCTATCTTCTCACTTCCCCTTCGCCTCCGCCTTCTTCGGACTCACCGGCCCCTTAGGCGTTGGCGGGCGGTCCTTCGCCAAAATCGCCGTGCCGGTCGCGTCGCACACGCGGAGCTGGAATTCCCATTCCTTCGTCCAGTCCTTCACCTCCTCGTTCTGGCAGACCTTCACGAGGATGGTGTTCTTGCCCGCCTTCAGTTCGACCGGCAGCCGATACTGGTCAATGCGTGCGCCGCGATGATATTCGTCGCGCCCGAAGAGCAGCTTGCCGTTGAACCAGACCTTCCAGCCGTTCTTGCAGCCCAGCCGCAGCTCGGCCGGCCGCGCCGCCGCGGCGTTGAACTCCGTGTAGGCGTAGCCGGTCACGCCCTTCATGTCGCCGAACGGTTTGTTGAAATCCACCATGCCGTAGTCGTTCGGCGTGGCCACGTCCACCCAGCGCGCGGTCTCCAGCTTGCCGGGATAGCTCGCCGCGAGGTCCACGGCCTTCTCCGGCGGATACGCAGTGTCGAAGCCGACGAGCTTGGTGTTGTCGAACGCACCGATGAGCTTCCAGTGCGTGAGGAAGCCGAAGTGCCGCGGCAAGTCCACCTCCTGCCCGAGCTTCCGCAGCTCGCCGGCGACCTTCTTGATTTGCGCCTCGTCGCGCGCGTAGGTCAGCGCATTGGAAAACTCCTTTGTGGCGGCGGCCTTGTCCTGCGCGGCGAGCGCCTTGTCCGCCGCGTCAATGAGCCGCTGCACCGCATCGCGGCGCAGTTCGACGCTCGGGTCGTTGAGGAACGTGGGCAGCAGCTTCTCGCCAGTGGCGGGCGACACGCGGGCAATCAGCTCGTAAGCCAGCCGGCGCGCGCGGGGATTGTGCTTCGTGTCGGCGAGAAACTTCTCCAGCTCGGCCTGCGGCAGCTTGCGTCCGGCGGACAGCTCGCGGTCGGCGATGGCGTCCACGGCGGAGCGCAGGTAGTTCGCGGCGAAATCATTCGCGTCGTCCATCGCGGCGAGCAGTGGCACGAGCGTCTGCGCGCCGCCCTTCGCGAGCGATTGCCACGCAGAGCTGGCCGCCGCGTTGCCTTTCCCTTCGCCGCCGACTTGGCGGATCGCGGCGAGGTCGGATTTGAAATCAGCGTGGGCCGGGAGCGCTGCGAGCGCGGAGCCGAGCAGGAGCAAACGAATTGGCTTCATGGGGGAAGGGTAGCGAGGCAAACCAGTGTGACAATAGGCAACTGCGCCGGTGATCGGTTGGGCATCACTGCGCGGCCAGGCCCCGCAGACGGAGCCAGTCCGCGGCGCGCAATGGCCAGTCGCTCGGGCCGGTGGCATTGGGGCGCGGGCGCATCCCGAAACCGTGGCCGCCCTTTTCATAGATGTGGAGTTCAGCGGGCGTCTTCCGGTTGATGAGATCGAGGTAGAGCAGCGTGCTGCCCTGCGGCAGGGACCCGGTGTCGTCGCCGGCCTGCGCGATAAAGGTGGGCGGCAGCCCCGCTTCGAGGCGGATGTCGGCGCGGATGGCCTTGGTCGCCGGGTCGTAGATTTTGTAGGGATAAATCAGCAGCAGGAAATCCGGCCGGTGCGAGACGGCGGCCTGCGACTCGGGGAACAACCGCTCGTTGGTCGCGGCGATGAGCGTCACCTGCCCGCCGGCGGAGAAGCCCAGCACACCAATACGCTTCGCATCCACTTTTAGTTCCGCCGCGCGGGCCCGGACCTCGCTGACAGCGCGCTGAACGTCCTGCGAGGGACCGGCGTGCGGCTCCTTGTGTTTGGAGGTGGGCGTGCGGTGCGCGAGCTGGAACGCGACGATGCCCTGCTTGGCCAGCCAGACAGCGGCCTCGGCTCCTTCGTGTTCGTCGGCCAGCCGACCGAACCCGCCGCCCGGCACGACGATCACGCCGGCCCCGGTTCGCTTCACGCCCGCCGGCGGCTCATGCACTAACAGGCGCGGCTGAGAGACGTTGTAACGGCGGGCGGTGCCATCCGCGCCCTTTTCCACACTTTCCGGCGGCTCGGCGGGGACGACCGGCTCGGGCATTCCTTTGGGCCACAGCGGAATCTCCCGAGGCGCGTCAGCACCGCGCGAAGTGACCAGCAAGCCAGTGACGATGACTACTGAGAAGAGGGCTTTCATTTGGATTGATCGGTATCAGACAAGCACGGCGTTTTTCCTGCTCATTTGCCAAGCGAATCGACGACTTCGCGCAACAAGACTTCCTCCATCTGGACCAAGTGACCGGCTTCCGGGAAGCGGCCATGCTTCACGTCCGCGATGTATTCGCTGAACGCGGCGACGCGCTCTCGCTGAAGCCTGCGGTGCTCTTCGAGGAAGTTTCGATAAGCCTTTGCATGGCGGGGCAGGCGCTCATCGTAGTCGCCCAGAATGTCGTCGGAAAACAGGAACTGCGTGTCGCAGCCGCTGCCGGAACCAAGCGACATCATGATCAGGGAGGTCTGGGTGGTGAGCCAGGAGGCGAGGTTGTGGGGCACGCACTCCAGTTCAGCGGCATAAGCCCCCGCGCTTTCGAGGCGTTTCATCGCGGCGTAAAGTTCCCGGGCTTCGGCCACAGACTTGCCGATCGCGCGATAGTTGGTCCAGGTGACATGGCGCGGCACCATGCCAAGATGGCCGACGACGGGGATGCGTTCCCGTGCCATGGCCTCGATGAGGTAGGGACTCGCCGAGCAATAGACTGAGCTGGCCCCGAGTTCGAGTGCGCGAAAGGCGATACGGATGGCTTCCTCCGGCGACGCCATACCGTGGGGTGTGGCGCAGGAAAGAAAGCTATTGGGCGCGGCGGCGACCAGCAGCGGCAAACGCGCTTGAGCTTCCGGCGAGTCGAAACTGCAACTCATCAAATCCACGCCGGCAGCCTCGGCGGCGGCGGCTTCCTCGGGGGATTTCACATGGATGTGCGTGAGGCAACGCTGACCCTTGAGCTGGCGCAGATCGTGAACGGTGTATTTTTTGCGAGGGCGAAGCATGGGTAAAGTTTCATCCAAAGGTTGGGTCTCGGCAATCATCGAAGGCGGAGAGCGGATGCCGGACGCCGGACGCCTGCGGATGAATCATGCGAGAATCTCCCGCACCACGCGGCTCGGCTCCACGCCGGTGAGCCGGAAATCCAAACTCTGGTGCCGGTAAGTGAGGCGCTCGTGCTCCAAGCCCAGCAGGTGCAGCACGGTGGCGTGCAGGTCGTGAACGTGGACGGGGTTCTCGGCGACGCTGAAGCTGAAGTCGTCCGTCGCGCCGTAGGTCAGGCCGGCCTTCACGCCACCGCCCGCCATCCACATCGTGAAGCAGCGCGGGTGGTGGTCGCGGCCTGCTTCGATGCTGTCCCATTTGCCCTGGCCCACCGGGCTGCGACCGAACTCCCCGCCCCAAATGACCAGCGTTTGGTCGAGCAGACCGCGTTGCTTCAGGTCGCGAATGAGACCCGCCGTGCCTTGGTCGGTGTCGCGGCAACGCGCGACGCACCAGCTCGGCAGACGGCTGTGATGGTCCCAATCCGGGTGGAACAGCTGCACGAAACGGACGCCGCGCTCGATGAGCCGGCGGGCCAGGATGCAGTTCGCGGCGTAGCTGCCCGCGCGCCGCGAGTCTGGGCCGTAGAGTTCAAACGTGGATTCCGTTTCGCCGCTCAGGTCTGTCAGCTCCGGCACGCTGGTCTGCATGCGGAAGGCCATTTCGTATTGGCGGATGCGCGTCGCGATTTCGGGGTCGCCCGTTTCCGCGAGCCGCATTTGGTTCAACTCACCAAGGCCGTCGAGCATCCCGCGCCGCAACTCGCGCGGCAGGCCGTCGGGGTCGCGAAGGTAGAGCACCGGGTCGCGGGAGTTGCGGAGCTTCACGCCTTGGAAACGAGACGGCAGGAAACCGCTGCCCCAGTAGTGGTCGTAAAGCGGCTGGTCGCTCGGGCGCTGCATCTTCGAGATGAGCACGAGGTAATCGGGCAAATTCTGATTCTCGCTGCCGAGGCCGTAGCTGGCCCACGCGCCCATGCTGGGCCGGCCGGGAATTTGATGCCCTGTGAGAAACTTCGTCATCGCGGGCGCGTGGTTGATCTGGTCACCGTGCATGGACTTGATGAAGCACAGCTCGTCCGCCACGCCGCGCAAGTGCGGCAGCCATTCACCGATGGTCGCGCCGCTGCGGCCACAGCGCTCGAACTTCGTCCGCCCCGGCATGAGCAGTTGCTTCTGGTTCGAGGTCATCGTCGTCACGCGCTGGCCCTGCCGCACCGAGTCGGGAATCTCGATGCCCGCCCACTTCTCCAACTGCGGCTTGTGGTCATACAGCTCCAACTGCGACGGCCCGCCAGACTGCGTGAGGAAGATGACGTGCTTCGCTTTGGCGGCGAAATGAGGCAGGCCACCCGACGAACTTGGCGTGGACGCAGCGGCGGCCTTTTGCACCAACTGCGACAACGCCATCGCCCCAAGGCTCACCCCGGTGCATTCGCCGAGGAAGTAACGGCGAGGCACGTAAAGGGGACACTCTTGTCCCCTTTGACTTGGGCTGAAGGAGTTTTCCGCTTGGGGGACAGGAGTGCCCCCCCTACGCGGCGTGGCGGGGACACTCCTGTCCCCGATGATTCTGCTTTCACTGCTCTTCGCGCTCTCTGACATAAAGTTTGTTTCTCACTTCTAAGTGAAACTCCCCGTCCCGCAGCTTCGCTTTCGCCGGATTCTCCGCGATATAATTGCGGAAGCTGGCCAACTCAGCCGTGTTCCGCACGATGCGATCGTAAGACTCTTCCATCCAGAAAGCCCCGGCGCAGCCGAGTTCTACGTTGCAGGCCCGGGCCGTGGCTCCCTTCAGTCCCTTCAGCTCTTTCGGCAACTCGCACTCTTCCGCCAGTTGCCACTGCAAGTGAACGTGGTTCGGCATGATGACGAAGGCGTCCACGTGGTAGCGCGTGCCGTCAAACTTGAGCACCGAGCGCTGAACCAGCGCCCGCAGCCGCGCATCCCGCAGATGACAATTGTCGTGACCGGCATTGAGCCACTCGTTCTCCCGTTCGATGAATCGTTCCTCGTATTCCGCATGCTGGCGGGCAGTCCACGGCGGTGGATTCAGGCGATGCCAAATCGTCCTTTCCTCGCGCCACTGGCCCAGGACGCCCGCAGGCAGGGAGTCCGCGAGGCGAAACGTGACGAAGTAGCATCCGCCAGGCTGCTGCCAGTGAGGAAGATTGCCTTCGTGGACTGCCACCGGAGCGAACTGGCTGAACGGGCGAAAAGGGATGGAGCCAACGGGGATACTGTGAGCAGGAGCTTGGGAATCGGGGACAAGAGTGTCCCCGCCACGCGCCGTAGGGGGGACACTCCTGTCCCCCATGGCGCGTCGCACATTGTCTCCCAACTCACTCATGAGTAATTGCCTCATCCAAGTTGAACACCAAGCTCGCCACCACTGTGTAGGCGGCTTGCTCTGGCAGGGAAGAGTGCGTCGTCGGGGACAAGAGTGTCCCCGCCACGAGTGCCGCCGCCTCGGCCGGCTTGGCTCGATACAGCATCAGCGCACGGTCGAATTCCCGCCGCAACACGGCCGCTTCTTTCGCGCTGGGTGGGCGGGCGAGGACGCGATGGCAGATTTCCGCCACACCGTCCTCGGGCTTCATGGCTCGGCTCAGGACACTCGCCGCCAGCGCGCGCGCGGCTTCGAGCATCGTTTCGTCGTTCAGCAATGTGAGCGCCTGCAACGGCGTGTTCGTGCGCGGCGTGCGGACTTCGCAGACGCGCCGCTGCGCGGCATCGAAGAGAAACGTCGGGGCGATGCTGCGTCGCCAAAAGGCGTAGAGCGTGCGGCGATGCTGCGCCGCGCCCTCGCTCGGCTCGTATTTGAAGCGGCCCATGAAGATTTCTTCCCACACACCCTCGGGTTGATGCGGTCTCACCGGCGGTCCGCCGAGCGCGGGGTTGAGCAGCCCGGCGGCGTGGAGCGCGCCGTCGCGGAGCATCCACGCGGGCAGGCGGAAGCGCGGTGCGCGGGCGAGCAGGCGGTTCTCCGGGTCACGCGCGAGCAGGGCAGGGGAGACGGCCGAGCTTTGCCGATACGTGGCACTGGTCGCCATGACTTTGAGCATGTGCTTCACGTCCCAGCCGCTTTCCATGAACTCGACCGCGAGCCAGTCGAGCAACTCGGGGTGCGTGGGCCGCTCGCCTTGCAGGCCGAAATCCTCCGGCGTCCGCACCAGGCCGTTGCCGAAGAGCAGGGCCCAAAGGTTGTTTACCACGACGCGCGCGGTGAGCGGGTTGTCGCGGGCGGTAAGCCACTCCGCGAGCCCGAGGCGGGTCGGCTCCGCCTTCGCCGGCCAGGGCGCGACCGCGGCGGGCACGCCGCGCTCGACCTTTTCACCGGGCTTGTCCCAAACGCCGCGCAGCAGGACGTGGGTGGCACGCGGCTCTTTGCGCTCGGCGAGCACCATCACGTTCAACTTGCCGGCGGCGGCCTTCACTTCGCTCAACTGCCGGTTTGCGCGGTCGAGCGCGGCCTTCTCGACTTGGTAAGGCGCGTGGTCGGCGAGGAATTGGTTGAACAGCTTCGCGCGCAGTTTGCCGTCAAGTGCGCTGAGGTCGGTCAACTTCGCGGCAGCAAGCTGCTCCAGCGGGGCGGTTTCCACGCTGCGAATCGCGTCGCCGGCCTGGTCCGTCACGGAAACGCGGAACCGGCCGATGTTCGCGTCTCCGAGCGTCGAGCGGTGGCGCAGTTCGAAGATGAGTTCCTCGTCCGCTTCGAGCACGAGCGGCTCGGCCAGCGCGAAGACCGCAGTGCGCGGCTGCTTGGGGTCGAGGCCTTTTGTGGTCCAGCCGTTGCGCGGGTCATCGTCGAGCACGCCCTTGATGTCGCCGTATTCGCGCGCGCCCTTTTGGTCGGCGGAGGCGTCGGCCACGGCGCCGCTCACGAGCACGTCGCGGATCTGCGCGCTGCCCCGGCGGCGCACCTGCACCTTGATGTCGGTGAGGATGAACTCGCCGGATTTGCCGCGCGACAGACCTCCGCCGGTGTGGCTGGCGTGGGGCAGGACCTCGAGTTTCAGCCCCGTCACGCGCGCGAGCTTCACCGTGCCGATGACGCGGTAATCCTCGTGGTTAGGGTTCGGCCCGCTGGCTTGCACAATCGCGTCCGGTCCCTGCTCAAGGCGCGTGCCCTCGACGCTCTCAAGCGCGGCGGCCCGCAGTGGTTGCCACGCGGAGAAGCCCTTGGCCACGGCCTTGGCCTGCGCGGCGAGCCACTCGGCGAACGGCCCTTCGGCAACCTTCCGCGCCTCGGCTTCGCGGGGCTTACGGGCGTCAACGAGCGACTGCGCCTCGGTCACGGCCCGCGCGGCATGGGGCGACTGATAACTCAAATACGGCTTCGCGCCGCCGCCCGCCTTGCCGTCCTCGTCAATCGAGTTGAAGAACGCCGCGAGCCGGTAGAAGTCCGCATGCGGCAGCGGGTCGAACTTGTGCGCGTGGCACTGGACGCAGTTGAGCGTGAGGCCGAGCCAGACCGTGCCGACGGTGTTCACGCGGTCAATCACGTAGTCTACGCGCGACTCCTCGGGGTCGCGGCCGCCCTCGCCGTTGGTCATGTGGTTGCGGTGGAAACAGGTCGCCAGTTGCTGCTCGGGCGTGGCATTCGGCAGCAAATCGCCCGCGAACTGCTCGCGGGTGAACTGGTCGAACTTCATGTTGGCGTTGAAGGCGGCCACCACCCAGTCGCGCCACGGCCAGTTCGAGCGCGTCGCGTCGGCCTGATAACCATCCGTGTCCGAGTAACGCGCGGCGTCGAGCCACCACATCGCCATGCGCTCGCCGAAGTGCGGGGAGGCGAGGAGACGGTCCACGAGCTTGTTAACGGCGCGTTGCTCACTTTCCCGCTTGCTCGCTTTCTCACCGGCTCCGCTGGCAGGTGAGAAAGTGGGAGAGTGAGAAAGTGAGAAGTCGCGGACAAACGCTTCGACTTCAGCGGGCGTTGGCGGTAGGCCGGTGAGGTCGTAGCTGAGGCGGCGGATGAGCGTGTGCGGCGCGGCCTCGGGTGCGGGTGGAAGTTTCTCCTGCGCGAGGCGGGCGCGGATGAAGTGGTCTATCGGGTGCGTGGTGGGGACACTCTTGTCCCCGGTGACTGGGAATTTGGACTGGGGGACAAGAGTGTCCCCGCTACTACGCTGCGGCGGCACAAATGCCCAGTGCGCCTCATACTTCGCCCCGGCGGCGACCCACCGCTTCAGCACGTCCTTTTGTGCGGAGGTGAGCTGCTTGTGCGACTCCGCGGGGGGCATCAGCTTGTCCGGGTCCTTGGTCTCAATGCGCTTCACCAGCGCGCTGGCGGCGGGCTTGCCGGGGACAAGGGCGGCTTCGCCGGACTTCGCGGGCTTCGTCGCGCTGTCGCGCAAGTCGAGGCGGAGGCCGCCCTTGGCCTGTTTCGCGTCGGGTCCGTGGCAGGCGAAGCAATTGTCCGCGAGGATGGGCAGGACGTCGCGATTGAAACTGGGTGCCTCCGCGGCCGGTGCGGCAAGGCCGGCTCCGAGGCAAAGCCCGGCCAACAGGCGACGAGTGGACACAAAGCGGACGCTCATGAGCGGAGTTTGACGTGATTCGGGTGGGCTTCCCATGAAAACAACTGCGCAGGCGGATGGACAATCCTGCCTTCCGGGCTCTTGTTAAAGCATCGCAATCGAAGCCGGAGGCGGCTAGCTTGGCGTCATGCAGCTGCGAAACGCCAAATTTGAGATGAGCGCGCCGGGCCTGGCCGCGTGCCCGGAGCCGTCCTTGCCGGAGTTCGCCTTCATCGGTCGGTCCAACGTCGGCAAATCCTCCCTGCTAAACCTCTTGGCTGGCCGGGAAAACCTGGCACGGGTGTCCGCCACGCCTGGACACACCAAGCTGATCAACTTCTTCCGGGTGGATGACGCCTGGTATCTCGTGGATTTGCCCGGCTACGGCTATGCCAAGGTTGCCCGTAAAGACCGCAGCAAGTTCAGCACGTTTGTGGCGGATTACCTCGCGCATCGCGAAAGCCTCAAGCTCGTGTTCCTGCTCATCGACTCCCGCCACGAACCGCAGAAGATCGACCTGGAATTTGTGGACTGGTTGGCGGACGCCGAAGTCCCGTTTGTCGTCGTGTTCACCAAGTCAGACGCCGTGACGCAGGCCAAGCTCGCGCGCCACCTGGAGCTGTTTCGCGCCGAGTTGGCCGACCGCTTCCAGCAAACGCCCCCCATGTTTGCCACTTCCGCCACCGCCCATGAGGGCCGGGGAGCCTTGCTGGCGCTCATCGGGGACGTGCTCCGCGAGGATTCATCTGCACCATGAACTCTGCCCGTTTTGCATGGTTCTGTCATCGCCCGGTCATGGTCGCGGCGCTCGCCTGGATGCTGGCACCGGCGCTGGTCTTCGCCGCTTCCGTGCCACCACCCACCAAGGCCTTCCTTCAGAAGCACTGCACCGATTGCCACGACGCCGAGACGCAGAAGGGCAAGGTCCGGCTCGACAATCTCGCGGCTGACTTCACCGCGCCGGCCAGTGCGGAGTTGTGGGGGCGCGTTTTCACCCAGCTTGAACGGCGCGAGATGCCGCCGAAGAAGAAGGCCCAGCCGTCTGACGCCGAACGCGAGGCGATCCTCCACTGGCTCGGGCCGCAGCTCCGCGCCGCCGTCGCCGCCCGGCAGCAGGCTGAGGGGCGCGTGGCGCTGCGCCGGCTCAACCGCGTCGAGTATCAGCGCACGATGCACGACCTGCTCGGCATTGAGGTCAACCTCATGGAGCTGCTCCCCGAGGACGGTTCCGCCCACGGCTTCGACAAGGTTTCCTCCGCGCTCACGCTCTCGCCGGTGCAGGTGGAGAAGTATCTCGAGGCTGCGGATGTCGCGCTCGATGCGGCCATCGGTATCGGCCCTAAGCCCGCCTTTGTGCAACAGCGCTTCGCGGCGACGAATCTGCTCGCGAACTGGGACGGCAAGAGCCATCGCCCGCTGCCTGACGGCGGCATTGCGCTGTTTAACTCCGGTTACTCGCCCACGGAACTCCGCAAGTTCCGCGCGCCCGCGCCGGGCCGTTACCGCATCCGCATCTCCGCCCATGGCTTCCAGACCGACGGCAAGCCCGCGACCTTCCGCGTCTATGGCGGCAGTTTCGGCGTGGGGGGCAAGACGAAGCTCCTCGGCCACTTCGAGGTGCCGGCGGACAAGCCCACGGTGGTCGAAATGGTCGAACGCCTCGATGGCCGCGGCGACACGCTCAAGGTCATCTCCTACGGCACGATTCCCTGGCAGAACAAGGCGGAGGAATACACCGGCCCCGGCTTCGCCATTCAGTGGCTCGAAGTCGAAGGCCCGCTCGACGCGAAGGACTGGCCGCCGGCCCCGTGTCGGCAGCTCCTTGGCGACGCGGACCTGGACCGCGGCACGTTCGCCGATGCCGAGCGCATCCTGAAGCAGTTCGCCCCGCGCGCCTTCCGCCGGCCCGTGAGCGAGGCCGACCTCGCGCCGTATCTCGCGTTGGTGCGCGAGCGCTTGGACAAGGGCGTGAAGTTCGGCGACGCGCTGCGCGTGGGGCTGAAGGCCATCCTCGTCTCACCGCGTTTCCTGATGCTCGACGAGCAGCCCGGCAAGCTGGACGGCCACGCGCTCGCGGCCCGGCTCAGTTACTTTCTTTGGAGCACGATGCCGGACGCGGAACTGCTCGCGGCTGCGGCGAAAGGTGATTTGGCCAAGCCCGCCGTGCTCCGCGCCCAAACCGAGCGGCTCCTGAAGCATGCCAAGGCCCGCGCGTTCACCGAGGACTTCACCGGCCAGTGGCTCGCCTTGCGAAACATCGAGTTCACCACGCCGGACGCGCGGCTCTACCCCGAGTTCGATGAACTGCTGCAAGTCTCCATGCTCCGCGAGTCGCACGCGTTCTTCGATGAACTGCTGACCAAGGACCTGAGCGTGTTGAACTTCGTGGAGAGCGACTTCGCCATGCTGAACTCCCGGCTGGCCAAGCACTACGGCATCCCGGACGTCAACGGCCTCGACATCCGGCGCGTCGCGCTGCGGCCCGAGTGGCATCGCGGCGGCGTCATGACCCATGCCAGTGTGCTGAAAGTCTCCGCCAACGGCACCACCACCTCGCCGGTGCTGCGCGGCGTTTGGCTTCTGGACCGCATCCTCGGCCGGCCCGCCCCGCCGCCGCCGCCCAACGTCCCCGCCGTCGAGCCGGACATTCGCGGCGCGAAGAGCATCCGCGAACAGCTCGCCAAGCACCGCGAAGTGGAAAGCTGCGCCGGCTGCCACGCCCGCATTGACCCGCTGGGCTTTGCCTTGGAGAGCTACGATGTCATCGGAGGCTGGCGCGAGCGTTACCGCATCTCGCCCGCGCCCAACCAGCGCAACGGCGTCGAGTGGTTCACCCTCAACGTGAACCAACGCGACCTGCGCCTCGCCCTTGGCCCGAAGGTGGACCCCGGCGACACCCTCGCCGATGGCCGCCAGTTCCGCGACCTTGCCGAATTAAAGCGGCTCCTCCTCGCCGACCCCGACAGTCTCGCCCGCGGTCTGGCCGAGAAGCTCCTCATCTACGCGACCGGCCACGGTCTGGAGTTCACGGATGAGGTGGTGCTGACCGACCTCGTTCGCAAGGCGCGGGCGCAAAAGTATGGCCTGCGGGCTCTGATTCACGAGGTCGTCGGTTCGCCGACCTTCCAATCCAAATGAACCTCATCGGTCCGCACGCATTCCACGGAGGATGAGTTCAAGGACTTTAGCATTGGCGGCGGTGGGACTGTTGCTCGCCATGGCGGTGGTGATGATTGCCCGGCGTCCTGCCGCGCCGGTCAGTCCCGCAGGCCAGACAGCGGAGCCGAAGCCCACCACCAGCGCGATGGCCCCCGAGCCTCGCCGTCCCCGGTTGCCCGCCCCGCGCCTGCCGCAGACGCCCGGGCCAGCCGAGTCCGTCCCGGAAGCCGCCGCACCCAACCCGTTGGCCAAATTGCTGAGTGGTGAGGAGTTGAAGTTAACCCTTGAACAGGCCGAGGCGTATCTCCAGCAGAACAAGCGCAGCGCCGAGGCACTCCTCGCAGCGGCGCGCCTGACCGGCAACCTGAGTCTGGTGCGCGAGGCGGCGGAAAAGTTCCCCCACGACCCGCGTGTGCAACTGGAACTGGCCCTGCGCGGTGAAACCCCCGAGGAGAAGCGCAAGGCCCTCGACGCATTCCGGCAACTCGCGCGCGACAACCCGCTCGGCGACTACTTGTCCGCGCTCGACCACTTCAAGTCCGGCCGCACGGATGACGGGGTGAAAGACCTGTTGCAGGTGGGCGGGAAGAACCGTCTTCAGGACTACACGCTCGACCACGCCCAGAGCGCCGAGGAGGCGTTCCTCGCCGCCGGCTACGGAGCGCTGGAGTCCAAGGCCGCCGGAATGTTCGGCGTGTCGCTGCCGCACATGCAATCGCTGCGGGAACTCGGCACGCAAATGACCGAGCTGCAAAAGCAATACGCCCAGGCCGGCGACGCCGCCTCGGCCCAGGCCGTCGGACAACTGGGACTGAATCTGGCGTGGCAGATGGAAGGCCAATCGGGACGAACCCTAATCAGTGAACTGATGGGCATGGCCATTGAGAAGAAGTTCCTCGCCTCGCAGGCCCCCGACTCACCGTTCGGCAGCGACGGCCGAACGGTGCGGGACCGCTTGGCCGAACTGGACGCGCACCGGCAGTCCATTCGGGAGCTCACCCCCTTCACGGAGATGCTCCCGCGCCTCCCGGAGCGTGAGGCGCACATCTATTTCGACCGGGTGAAGCTCCACGGTGAGTTGGAAGCGCTGCGGTGGTTGAAAAACAAGCACGGCAATCCATAGGCGCAGGGCAAACCTCGGCCTCCGCTCGCTGGTGCATGAAGTCGTGGCTAGCAAGACATTCCAGTCCAACTGACTACGCTCGGAGGTTGGCTGCCGTTATCCCTCAGCTCGTTGCTAGCCGTTTGGACGACTAGTTGGTCGCTCAATGAGGATGTTCGCTGCTTAACGGTGTCGAACGATCAAAACGACATCTACAGCGAAGAATTGCTGCAATGAGCAGCGGTTGTCTGTCTTGGTTGGATTGAACACTTGGGAGACTTCGCCGGCCTCACTGATTTCACAAACTACAGCGTGCCAAGCACTGTTTGGATGATGCGGATCGTTGTTGAAAATCGTGGTGCACACTGAAGCGATGCAATACCGATCACTCACCTTGACGATTCCGTCGGTGATGGCTCGGAAATCCAAACGGTATATTGTGCAGTTTGCCTTTTCCTCGATTTTTGAGAGGAGCTTCCTGATGGAAGCGCAGCTTGCAACGTCTACGTCAACATCCTCTATGGACTTATCTAGTATCGTAGCAACGCACGCAGCCAGACAGTTGCCATCTGGTTTGTCCTGCCTTGTCTGATACACTGGTGTCATAGTCGAGAGCTTATGTCGCACCGGATGCCAAGACAATGCTTGCTCTGCCATGGTTGGATTCCAAACATGTTGCGAGCTGGCGATGACGTTTGGATTCGTGCTGTCCTGATTGGTTCCGCCGTCAACGCTTGGAGCCCCGCACTCCTCGGCATGAAGCGAATCTGCCGCCTCGCAGTCGAAAGACTCGTGTT
>CAZQEW010000034.1:18568-32344 GCA_964591495.1 uncultured Klebsiella sp. | reverse complement strand
GCGCTCGGCCTCTCCACGGCGGAACTTTGCAAAGGGGTGGACGCGTGAGCGGAAAGGCCCCACCTCGTAGCAGCGGACGTAAGTCCGCTCAAACCTCCCGCGCCGGCAAAGATCAGAGCCGACTCACGTCGGCTGCTACATACAAGGAAGACGCACCGCCCTACCGCACGGATTCTTCTCCCTCTCCGCTTCGGGGAGAGGGCCGGGGTGAGGTGGCCCCGCTCCGCTTCATTGACCTCTTCTGCGGCATCGGCGGATTCCGGCTCGCGTTTGAGCGCGCGGGCGCGCAATGCGTCTTCTCCAGCGACTGGGACCGGTTCAGCCGGCAGACCTACGCCGCCAACTTCGGCGAGGAACCGGCAGGCGATATCAACAAGGTCGATGTCAAAGACATCCCTGCCCATGACATTCTCTGCGGTGGTTTTCCCTGCCAGCCCTTTAGCCTCGCGGGTGTCTCCAAGAAGAACAGCCTCGGCCGCAAGCACGGCTTCGCGGACGAGAAACAGGGCAACCTCTTCTTCTCCATCGCCGACATTCTCGACCGTCACCAGCCGCGCGCCTTCGTGCTGGAGAACGTGAAGCACCTCGTCCGGCACGACCAAGGCCGCACCTTCCAGATCGTTCACGACACGCTGACCAACGCCCTCGGGTATCAGGTCTATTGGAAGGTGATCGACGCGCAGAAAGTGGTGCCGCAACACCGCCAACGCATCTTCCTGGTTGGGTTCAAACCGGGGCGTCACTTCGAGTTCCCGGAATTCCCGGCCGAAGGCCCGAGGCTCGCGAGCATCCTCGACCCCGACGCGCCGGAGAAATACACGCTCACCGACCACCTGTGGAACTGACTTTCAGTTCTGGAAAACTTCCTCGTGGTGATAGCGAAGAAAATCTCGATCCGGCTCGGCCAGTTTTTCAGGCAATCGAATTGGCTGACCAGCAAACGGAACAAAACTCTGCTCCAGCGCCGGCTGCGGAAAGTAACTCCGCAGGCGCTTGCTCAAGACGACGTTCAACTTGTCGTCGAGCGTGATTAGTCCTGAGTCGAAAGCAGCGTCGTGAAGTGTAGAGAGGCAAAGCCCGTTGCGCGGGTTGAGTCGGTCACTGGGAAACTTTCCCCACGGCTTGATGTGGCTGGCGACAAGCAAGCGCGGCACGTTGATGCCGCTGATACAGCAGCGAACATCGTAGGCGGTGAGAACGGACTGCCGAAAGAATTGCTGCCCGCGCCGAACTTTGACGGTCGCCTGTGTTTCGGTCGGGCCAGTCGGCGCGACAAGCCGCACTCTGTCGCGGGCCAGAAAGTCCACTTCCTCCGTTTCGTCTTTCGTGAACAGGTCGTGAAGCAGTTCCTCGCTCTCCGTGCCGAGCACCGACAAATTCGAGTGGAACTCGCTCCACATTGCTCTGTCTTGTTTCGTCGCGCCCGGTAATCCCCGAACCCCGCGTGCCTGCTGAACTGGATCGAGGGCCGCGAAGTTGCAGAGCTTCATCGCCAGACTGTTTGGTGTCCGGCCCATCTTCTTTGCCGCCTCGACAATGATGTGGTTTCCCTTATGAAGTTTTCCAAACGGCAGCTTGCAATACAGATTCAGCGCGATGAGGAAATGCTCGCGTGTCCATTTCACTGCCGGTGCTTTAGGCATGCCCTTAGGTTGCCAAACGCAACTGCGATTGCGAAGTGCGAAAGGGCTTGCGGCGTGTGTCAAACCTGGCCAGGTGTATCTGCCGAGTCATGAGCAAGACCTACCTGCTTCGTTTAGAAGAGAAGGATCTCGGCCAAATTCTCGACGGCTTGATTGCTCGGGAAGAATCATGGCGCAAGACGGCGGAGTATTTTCGTTCGGGCTACAACCCAGATGACTCCTTCATTATCGAGGAATGCAGCGGCGAACAGGAGGCGAATCAACTTGCGCTGCTCTACGCCCGCATCATTCGGAATCTCGAACGGCAGCGAGACGAGCAAAGGTCGGTCGAGGATGAGATGTATTTGCAGGGCAAGTCGGACGGCCAAGCCAACTTGATTCAACGGATTCTGGCGAACTGGAAACTTCTGCAACGGCTGGGGCCTGATGAGTTGCACAGGCGATTGTTGGAACTCCAAGATGAGATTTGCGACGAGTCTTGAGCCGCAGCCAATTCCGCGTGGCTTCCAAGCGCGTCGCCGCGCTCTACGAAACGGTGGAGACGGTGGAGGTGTGAAGACGCGAATTGCGCGAATGGACGCGAATTCAATTGGTGAGAATTCGTGAAATTCGCGTCGCCCCCGTGCCGGACATTTTCACCCAGGCCAAGCGCAGCGGCGTGATGTCGCGCACCCGGTCGCGGGGCAACGCGCGGACGGAGCTGGCGCTGGTGCGGGTGTTCCGCGCGCGGGGCGAAGACACCTGAGCACCTGCCGAGGGAGCGGAGGTCCGGACGGGAGCGCTACTTCTCCACGTGTTTGTGGCTGCGCGACTGGTTGCCGCGTTCGGCCGCGCGGCCGGTGGCGCGCGGAGCGGAGCGGCGCGGTTCCTCAACCCGAATCTGGGCGCGACCGGTCTTACGCTCGGTGGCCAACGCCGGCATTGGCCGAGTGGTGTTGTTGGTTTTCATAACCCAAACTATCACCGGGCCGGGGGGACACCACCCATCCTTGGGGGAACACCGGGCATGGCTTGGTGTCGGATCCGCCGGGGGAAAGGTGCCGCCTCAGCGGCCCGCGGCGGGCGCGTTTGCGGGCGTTGAATCACTGGGCTGCCAGGGCTAGAAGAGCTGCGTGCCTGACATCTTCACCAAAGCCAAGCGCAGCGACGTGATGTCGCGCATCCGCTCGCGGGGCAACGCGCGGACGGAGCTGGCGCTGGTGCGGGTGTTCCGCGCGCACGGCATCACGGGATGGCGCAGACAGCTGAAGTTGAGAGTGGGGGAGTTGAGAGCTGAGAGTCGGAAACCAGCGCGTCCGGCCGGACACCTTGCCTCTCAACCCTCAACGCTCAACGCTCGACTCGCCGTCCGCCCCGATTTTGTCTTCCACAGGCAACGGCTCGCGGTGTTTGTGGACGGCTGTTTCTGGCACGGCTGTCCGCAGCACGGGACGAGGCCGAAGGGGAACGCGGCATTCTGGCGGCGGAAGTTCGCGGCGAACATTGCGCGGGACCGGCGGGTGAACCGGGCGTTGCGCCGCGCGGGCTGGCGCGTGCTGCGCATCTGGGAGCACGAGCTGAGGCAGTGCGGCACACGGAACGCGGAACGCGGCAGGGGGAAAAGACGTTCGCCACCTTCTCCCCGGCGCGGAGCGGGGGCGGCGGCGCGGCTGGTGGGGCGGTTGCGGCGGGCGTTGGCCGGCCGGCCTGGGGACTTTACGGCGTCGCCGGGGCTCCCCTACCCTGCCGGGGCATGACGGTTCCGCCGTTTCAAACCCGCCGCGCGACGCTGGATGATCTCCCGGCGCTGCGGCCGTTGTGGGAAGCGGAGCGGCTGGATGCGGGGGCGCTGGAGAAGCGGCTCACGGAGTTCCAGGTGGCGTGCGACGAGACGGGCCGGGTGGTGGCGGGGATCGGGCTGCAGCGGCACCAGCAGCACGGGCTGCTGCACAGCGAGGTGTTTGCGGATTTCGGGCAGGCGGACACGTTGCGGCCGGTGCTGTGGGAGCGGCTGCGGGTGGTGGGGCGCAACCACGCGCTGGCGCGGATGTGGACGCGCGAGGGCTCGCAGTTCTGGCGCGGGCTGGGGTTTGACCCGCCGGACGAGGAGCAGCGGGCGCGGTTCCCGGAAGTTTTCGGTGCGGCCGAGGCGGGGCCGCTCTTCACGCTCAAGGTGCGCGACGACCCGTTTGCGGACATGACGCCGGAGCAGGAGGAGGCGATGCTCAAGCAGCACCTGCGCGCGGATACGGAAAAGATGCTGCAGCAGGCCCGGACCCTGCGGACGTTCGCGTATATCGCCAGCGCGGTGTTCGTGATCGTGCTCGCCATCTGTGCGCGCTACCTGTGGAGCTACCGGCGGCGGCAGGACCGGCCGGCGGTGCCGCGCCCGCGGTTTTGACGGGTGCCGGGCGGCAGAAAGGCCCCACGGGCGAAAATCAGTTCTTGCGCGGCAGCCAAGCGCATGGCTAACCTCCCGCTCCTTTTCAATAAGGAACCGGGGCGAAGCGCGCCCGAAAAGCGCGGCGCACCGGCGAAACGAAACGATTTTATGCCAGTCAGAATCCGTTTGAAGCGAGTCGGCGCGCGCAATACGCCGGTGTTCCGTGTGGTGGTGGCCGATGGCCGCAGCCCGCGCGACGGCAAGTTCATCGAGGAAATCGGCACCTACCTGCCGGGCCAGAAGGACAACAACTTCAAGCTCAACCTCGAACGGGCCGATTACTGGGTGAGCCAGGGCGCACAGCCCAGCGACACCGTGGCGAGCTTCATCCGCAAGGCCCGCCGCGCCGCCGCCGCAGCCAAGTAAACCGCCATGCAGGCCTTCCTCGAATACGTCGTGAAGGGCCTGGTGGACCGGCCCGACGCGGTGACGGTCACGCCGGTGGAGCAGTCCGGCCAGACGCTTTACGAACTGCGCCTGCACCCGACCGACGTGGGCAAGATCATCGGCAAGCAGGGCGCCACGATCCAAGCCATCCGCGCGCTGACCCAGGTGGGCGCCGCCAAGCGCGGCCAGCGCTGCACGGTGGAGATCATTGAAGACTGACCGGCGCGAGCCGGAAGCGCGACCGGGACCGCGCAACCCCGAGCATGAAGATTGACGTGCTCACCCTGTTCCCGGGGATGTTTGCGGGGCCGCTGGACGAAAGCATCGTCAAGCGCGCCCGCGAGGCAGGCAAGCTGGACCTGCACATTCACAATTTGCGGGACTTTACGCACGACCGGCACCGCACGGTGGACGACCGTCCATTCGGCGGCGGACCGGGAATGCTGTTGAAGCCCGAACCGCTCTTTGAAGCTGTTGAGCATCTGAAAACCGCGGTGACGCGGGTGATCCTGCTTGGCCCGGCTGGCCGGCAGTTCACCCAGTCCATAGCGCGCGACCTGGCGCAGCAGGAGCACCTGCTGCTGGTCTGCGGCAGCTATGAGGGCTACGACGAACGGGTCCGCCAGGCACTGGCGCAGGACGAGCTGTCCATCGGGGACTATGTCCTGACCAACGGTGCGCTGCCGGCAATGGTCATCGTGGACTGCGTGACGCGCCTGCTGCCCGGCGTGCTGGGCGACGACGAAAGCGCGCGGGATGAATCCTTCAGCCACGGGCTGCTGGAGTATCCGCACTATACGCGGCCGGCGGAGATCCGGGGCATGAAGGTCCCCGACGTGCTCCTCTCCGGCAACCATGCGGAGATTGAGAAATGGCGGCGCGAACAGGCGAAGCAGCGCACGCGCGAACGGCGGCCCGATCTGCTCGACGGCAAAAGCTAGACTGTAGCGGCGGTCCCTGACCGCCAACCGAACAAAACCAGAAACCCGGCGGTGACACACCGCCATGCAACCGAATCCGATTTTATGAACCAGGCACTACTCGACAAGATTCACGGCGAACAGCTCCGCAAGGACAAGGCGGCCTTCAATGTGGGCGACACCGTCAAGGTCCACACCAAGGTCGTCGAAGGCGACAAGGAACGCATCCAGATCTTCAACGGCGTCGTCATCGGCCGGCGCGGTCGCGGGCTGGAAGAGTCCTTCACCGTGCGCCGCATCAGCTACGGCGAAGGGGTCGAACGCATTTTCCCGGTGAACTCCCCGCGCGTGGACAAGATCGAGGTCGAGCGCCAGGGCCGCGTGCGCCGCGCCAAGCTGACCTACCTGCGCAAGCGCGTGGGCAAGGGCGCGACCGCCGTGAAGGAGAAGGAAGCCCGGATGGTGCCCGGAGCCGCCGCGGCGGCCGCCGCGAAGTAACCGGCACGCGCCAAACCATTTGCGCAGGGGCGGAACTGAGGTTCCGCCCCTGACTTTTTTGCGTTGGGCTTCCGCCCGGGGAGCGGCGGCGTTATGCTCCCGGCCGTGAAGCCCGTCTTCGAGCAGACCCCGCGCCGGCAGTGGGAGTCGTTCCACTGCGAGGTGGTGCGCGGGCCGGGCTACGGCGCGGCGTGGCACTTTCATCCCGAGTTCCAAATCACGCTCGTCCTCAAAAGCACCGGCTACCGGCTGGTGGGCGACAACATCACGCCGCTCGCGCCCGGTGACCTCGTGCTCGTGGGGGCGAACCTCCCGCACGTCTGGCAGCAGGATCCCGAGGGCGGCCGCGGTGCGGTCCACGCGATCGTGATCCGCTTCCTGGCCACTTTTCTGGGCCGCGACTTTCTGGAGCTGCCCGAGGCGGAGACGGTGAAACGCCTGCTGCGCCGGGCCGCGCGCGGACTCCGCGTGACCGGCCGCACGCGCGACGCGGTGGCGGAACGGTTGCAGCGCCTGCCCGCCGTCCACGGCCTGCAACGCGTGGCCGGGCTGCTCGAAATCCTCGAGCTTTTCGCCCGTTCAAAGGAGCTCCACCCGATTGCCAGCGCGGGGTTTGTGCCGAGCCTGGCCGGCGAGGACCAGGGCCGCATGGAGCGCGTCATCGCGCACATCCAAACGCACCTGACCGGCGACGTGGACCGGGCCGGAGCCGCGCGCGCCGCGCACCTGAGCGAGGGCGCGTTCAGCCGCTTCTTCAAGCTGCGCACGGGCAAAACGCTGCCCGAATACGTGAACGAGCTGCGCGTGGGGCGCGCGTGCCGGCTGCTGGCCGACGGCGAACGCAAGGTCACGGACATCGCGCTGGACTGCGGCTTCCGCAACCTCGCCAACTTCAACCGCCGCTTCCGCGCCATCACGCGCCGGACCCCCCGCGAATACCGGGAGCAGTTGCGGCGCAGCGCGGGCTGATGGGAAATTTGCTCGTTCGCCGCCGCCGCCCGCGTTACGAATCCGCCATGCACCACGGTGAAATCTGCGGCCGCCACTTCGCCAGCGGCCAGCCGCTCCGCGTAAAGTGGAGCGATGGCGTCATCTCGGAAGTCAGCCCGGCCGCGAATGCCCCGGGCGAGGTCTGGCTCGCGCCCACGCTGCTCGACCTGCAAATCAACGGCTACGGCGGCGTGGATTTCCAGCGCGACGACCACCTGACGGAGACGCAGCTGCAGTCCGCCGCGCGCCAGATGCGCCGCGACGGCTGCGGGCGCTTCTTCTTCACGCTCATCACCGACGAGTGGCCAAAGCTGATGGCCCGCGTTCGCCGGGCAAAGGCCATCCGTGACGCGAACCCTGAACTCCGTGCCGCGCTCGCCGGCTGGCACATCGAAGGACCGTTCCTCTCGCCCGAGGTCGGCTTCAAGGGCGCGCACAACCCCGACGTGATGCGCGACGCGACCGAGGCCGACCTCCACGAGCTCCGCGCCGTGACCGGCCGGGACCCCGTGCTGCTCACGCTCGCGCCCGAACGCGGCGGTTCGCTGGCGGCCATCCGCTGCGCGGTGTCGCTGGACATGGTCGTGAGCCTCGGGCACACGAATGCTTCCGCCGAGCGCATCCGCGAGGCCGTGGCCGCCGGCGCGCGCGGCTTCACGCATCTGGGCAACGGCATTCCGCAGCAGCTCGACCGGCACGACAACATCCTCTGGCGCGTGTTCGACACGCCGGGCCTCATGCCCAGCCTCATTCCGGACACGCACCACGTCTCGCCCATCCTCTTCCGGCACATGCACCGCGCGCTGCCGGCGGACCGGATCTACTACACGACCGACGCGATGTCCGCCGCCGGCGCGCCCCCGGGCCGCTACACGATTGGCGCGATTGAACTCGAAGTGGGCGCGGACCAGATCGTGCGCCAGCCGGGCAAACCGAACTTTGCCGGCTCCGCGCTCAAGCCAGTGGACGGCATCCTTCGCGCCGCGTGGATGCTGGGCAAATCCTGGCGCGAGGTCTGGCCGCACTTCGCGCAACGGCCGGCTGAACTCATGGGCCTGCGCAATGAAATCGCCGCCGGTCAGCCGGCGGACTTCTGCATCATCACGGAGAACGCCGATGGCACGCTGCGCGAGGCGCGCTTGCCGGACGCGGGCTAGACTGGCCGGACACGTTCGGGCACGCGCCACAGCCGCCGCGCCGGGAGGCGCCGGCCTAACAGCTCGTCGGCACTTCCTGCAGCACCTCGACGCAGTGGGGAATCGCGCCGACCACGAAGCCAAGGCATTCCACCGCGCCGCTGGGCTTGCCCGGCAGGCAGATGACGAGCGCCCGGTCCACCACCGCCGCGAGGTTGCGCGAAAGGATGGCGTTCTTGGTGATCTTCATGGACTCGATCCGCATCACCTCGCCGAAGCCAGGCAGCTCGCGGATGGCGATTTCCCGAACGGCCTCCGGCGTCACGTCCCGCAGCGCCACACCGGTGCCGCCGGTCGTGAGCACCAGCGAGCAGCCGCGGGCGATGTGTTCGCGGATGGCGCGCTGGATGTCGCGTTTCTCGTCGGGCACGAGGGCGTCGGCCAGGACCTTCCAGCCATAACCTTCCGCGGCCTTCTTGAGCGCGGGACCGCCGAGGTCATCGTAAAGCCCCTTCGAGGCGCGGTCTGAAATCGTGATGATGCCGACTTGAATTTGCATGGACGGCTTTGTAGCCGGTCAGCGCGGCAGGGAGAAGCGGAATGCACCCGCGGGAGGGCTAACCCGTGGGATGAAGCTCGGCGTGGATGGCTTCCAACAAGGCCTCGGTGCTGTAGGGCTTGCCCAGGTGGTGGCGGATGCCGAGCGCCTGGATTTCGGCCAGCCGGCTGGGCTGACCGGGCTGGCCGGCCAGCCCGCTCACGGTGATGATGGGCACGGCGGGATTGACGCGGCGCAGCGCCTGGATGAGCGCCACCCCGTCCATCAGCGGCATCATGATGTCGGTGATGACCAGGGAAATCCTGGTTTTGCCCTGCACGTAGGCGGCCACGGCGCTGGCCCCGTCGGTGGCCTGCTGGACCTGATAGCCGCTGGCTTCGAGCATGGAAGTGGCGACGGTCAGCACGGCCGGCTCGTCATCCACCAGCAGGATGGTTTCGCCGTTGCCCCGCGGCGGTGCGGAGAAGTCGGCTCCGGCTGCGCCGCCCACCGCCGAGCGGCTGGCGGGGAGAAACACCGCGAAGGTGGTGCCCCGGCCCAGCTGCGACTCGACGTTGAGGAAGCCACCGTGGCTGCGGACGATGCCCAGCACGGTGGGCAGACCCAGCCCGGTGCCCTGCCCCGCTGGCTTGGTGGTGAAAAACGGCTCGAAGATCCGGTCCACGGTCTCGGGCGCCATGCCGGTGCCGGTGTCGGTTACTTTCAGGCAGACATAATCGCCGGGCTTGCCGCCGGCGAACTTCTGGGCGGCGGCGTCATCCAGGGTGACATTGTGGGCGTCGAAGGTGAGCTGTCCCCCCAGCGGCATGGCATCGCGCGCGTTGACCCCGAGGTTCAGCAGCACTTGGTGCATCTGTGAAGGGTCGGCCAGCAGCGGCCAGAGATCGGCCGGGCAGGTGGAACGCAGGGTGATGTTGCGCGGGAAAGTCTCGCGGGCCATCTGGATGATGTCCTTGACCAGGTGCCGGATCTGCACGAGGGAACGCTCGCCTTCCGTGCCGCGGGCAAAGGTGAGCACCTGCTTGACGATGCCGGCCCCGCGCTGCGTGCTGTTCAGCATGGATTCGATGACCGGCGCAATCTGCGGCGGCAGGGGCATCTGCTTGAGCAGTTCGAGCCCCATGATGATGGGGGTCAGCACGTTGTTGAGGTCGTGGGCAATGCCCCCGGCCAGCATGCCGACGCTTTCCATGCGCTGCGCGCGGAGGTAGAGGCGTTCCAGCTGCTTCCGCTCGGTGATGTCCTGCTTGATGGCGATGTAGTGGGTGATCTGCCCGCCCGGATCCCGGACGGGGGTGATGGTCGTTTCCTCCTCGACGATCGTCCCGTCTTTGCGGCGGTTGCACAGCTCCCCATGCCAGACGCGGCCGGCGACGATGGTGGCCCACAGGTTGGCGTAAAACTCCGGCGGGTGGGAGCCGGACTTGAGCATCCGTGAGTTCTGTCCGAGCGCCTCCGTCGAAGTGTAGCCCGTGGTGCGGGTGAAGGCCTCGTTGACCCACTGCATCCGGCCCTGGGTGTCGGTGATGATGATCACGTTGGCCGCGGCGGCGAGCGCGGTGGATTGGAGGGAGAGTTGTTGCTCCGCAGTCTTGAAATCCGTGATGTCCATCTCCAAGCCGTCCCAGATCAGGTCGCCGTCCTCCAGGCGGCGGGGCGCGGAGGTGACCAGGGACCAGCGGATTTTGCCGCTGGGCAGCATCAGCCGGCACTCCATTCGCAGCGGTTTCATCTCCGCGAGGGCTTCCGCCTCCAGGCGGCGCACGGTGGGCAGGTCCTCGGGGTGGGTCTGGCGGGTGAAGATGGCGGCATCCTGCAACACCTCCGCGGCGGACACCTCGTGCAAACCTTGCACGCCGGCGCTGACGTAGAGGAATTGCCGGCGCTGGCCATCCGGGCTCGTCCGGAGCTGGTAGATCATGCCGTTGGGCAGATTGTCCCCCAGCGAGCGCAACTGGACGGCGTTGTCGCGGAGCGTGGCCTCGGTCGCGAGCCGCTTGGTGATGTCCCGGATGAACGCGGCGAACTGCCCGCCGTTTTCGGGCGAATAGACCGCGCTGACTTCCACGGGATAGGCGGAGCCATCCCGGCGGCGGTGCTTCGACAGGAACCGATCGTGCCCCTGCTGCACGATGCGCTCGAGGTGGACAGCCACCTCCTCCGCCGACTCCCGCAACTCCAGGTCCGCGACGCTCATGGTCCTGAGCTCCTCGGGGGAGTAACCGCTCATGCGGGCATAGGCGGGATTGGCCTCCATGATCCGGCCATGGGCATCCACCAGCCAGAACCCATCGGTGGCGCTGGCCAGCGCCGCCGCAAACCGCTGTTCCACCCGTTGCTGCTCCGTTTGGATCCGGCGGCGCTCGGTCACATCGGTCTTCACCGCCACGAAGTGCGTGATCTTTCCGTGGGCGTCCTTCACGGCCGAGATGACGCACTCCTCGACATGCAGCTCCCCGTTTTTCTTGCGGTTGGTGAATTCGCCACGCCAGACGTGCCCTTGCGTGACCGTCCGCCACAGCTCGTCATGAGTGGCCCGCGAGGTCTGCTCGGACTTGAAGATTCGTGGCGTCCGGCCGCGCACTTCGGCGAGGGTGTAACCGGTCAGTTCAGTTAGCCAGGGGTTGACATACTCAATGACCCCTTGCGGATCGGTGATGACCACGGACACGCCGCTCTGTTCGACGGCGGAAACAAACTTCTGTAACTGCGCCGCCGCGCGCCGGCGCAGCAGCAGTCGCGCGAGGCTGTCGCCGATGAGCTGCACGCTTTGCACCTCCCGCTCGGCATAAGCGGTGGGCTTGTTCACCATGCAAAGGAGCAGCAGCACACGGCCGTTTTCGAGCACGGGGACGGTGAGGAAACGCGCCAGAGCTGGTGCTGTCACTGGCAGCCCCTGCTCGGCCCGGTGGGCCGCGTAATCGTTCACCACCGCCGGCCGCAGGAGCCGGAATGCCTCCACCCACAGACCGCTGCTGGTCTCCGGGTGCGCCCGGCAAAAGGCTTCCCACGGGCCAAACTGGCCCTCGGCCTGCCGGGAGGCGAGCGTGACCTCCATGTCTTGGGCCCCGGCCGGCGGCAGCCGCAGGAAGGCCATGGTGCTGCCGGTGAGCCGCTCCGCCTGCTCCAGACCATGTAGCATCAATTCGGGCTCGCTCAGGCGTTCCGCCACCGCGGGCAGTTCCAGCAAGGCCATGTCGAGGCGCGAGCGGAAGAGCATTTCGGCCTCGGCCAGTTTGCGGTCCGTGATGTCCGCCTGGCTGACCACCCACACCTCGCCCTTCTCCGGGTGGTTGAACTTGATGATGGCCGTGCGGGCCCAGAACCGGGTGCCATCCCGCCGCTGGCATTCGAGCTCCCCGTCCCAGGAGCGGTCATGGGCCAGTTCGGCGGCGATGTCGGTCAGGATCTGTTCTCCCAGGCGCGGGTCCGGCAGGAGCAGACGGGCGGCGGGCTGGCCGATGAGCCCACCCGGTTCCAGGCCAAACAGGCGTTCAAACTGCGGGTTTCCCTCCAGCACGGTGAGGTCCGCCGCCCGCCAGAGGCTGATGGCTTCCGAGACGTTGGCCAACATCGCGGCCCTGAGTTGGAGTTCCTCCTCCGCCCGGGCGCGGTCGGTGATGTCCGTGAGGTAGCAGCGGAAGCTGGGGACCTTGGGCGAGGCGGCCAGCAGGCCGGCAAACACCCGGCCGGCGATGACCAACTGGTAGGCGTGCCGCACCGCCGCCCCATCGGCGACACGTGCGACAAGGTCGGAGAAATTGGGCGGCAGAAAATCGCCGGCCGCCCCGGCCGCCTGGGCGCAGGCCTCCTTCGCCGCGTCGTTCTGGAGCGTCACCGTCCCCTGGCCGTCGAACTCCATCACCGGGTTGGGATCAAGCATCGGAAACGCGGCGAACCGGCCCAGACGTTGGAGCATCTCCCGCCGCTCGGTGACATCCCGCACCACCCCGATCAGACGCGTCACCTCGGCGCTGCGCGGGTCCGTGCGGAACTGCGCGTGCATCTGGAGCACCCGGCCGCCGCCCTCCGTTCCCCCCACGGTGAACTCATGTTCCAGCGCGCCCGCCCGCGCCCGCGCGGTGGCCATGGCCGCCGCCAGCGCTTCCCGGTCCGCAACGGCAATGTGCAGGAGAAAATCGTCGATCCGGCAAGGGCAGGGTATTTCGCTGCCCATCATGGTGCGCAGGGTGGCGTTGCCGTGCACCTCGCCATTCCGCAAGTCCCATTCGAAGACGCCCATCCGGCCCGCTTCCAGTGCCATGGTCAGGCGTTCCTCGGCCTGGGCCCGCTGCTGCGCCGCCCGCTGCTGGGCGGTGATGTCCCGGCAATGCAGCACGAGTCCCCCGATGGCTTCGTCCGCCATGAGATTCCGGCCTTGCACATCCACCAACCGCGGCTCGCCGGCCCGGGATATGAAGGTCAGCATGCCGCGCTGCATGGCCCCGGACTGCGCCTGGAGGCCTTTCAGCAACTGCTCCGCCTGAGCTGCCCCGGCCGATGAGATCAGCGACTGGAAGCGCTTGCCGGGCAGTTCCGCCGGCCGGAAGCCGAGCAGCTCCGTGCTGGCCGCCGAGGCATATTGCACCATGCCCTGGGCATCGAGCACCAGGATCGTGTCCGAGGCCGCCTCCACGAGGTGGCGGAACCGCGTCTCCGCCCGCATTCGTTCAGCGAGAGCGTCCTCCTGTTGTCGCGCCATCAGCATTAGGCTTCCAAAAACGACGAGCGATAGCATTATATTGACTAATGTATCCGTTCGTATGCTGGCCATTATTTCGGGCGGGATTACACCCATGGAACCGACCCCATGCCCCCAGAGTTCGCCCACGATGGTGGCCGCTTCTGCGAGCAGGAAGCATACGCCGGCATAGCCTGCCGCACGTAACCAGAGCCGACGGGGAAGTTTGCCAAAACTGTTCAGATCGGGAGGGGGGGACATCTGATTTTGCCGAAAATGCAAGGGCCTGGTCCGGAGAGCAATCCGGAAAACACCATCGGATCAGTCAAGCGGTTTCTCGCCGCCAACCTGTTGCCACCAGCCAAAAGGCGACCGGTCTTGATCGCTTAAGCGTCTGGGTCTGGCTTTAGCACCTTGGGCAGCACCCGCACGGCCCACAAAAGCATTCCTCCCAGCCAGCACAACGCCGCGTAAAGGTAGTGCGAGACCATCGTGCTGGGCACCAGGTCGCCGGACAGGCGGTTCAGCAGCGCAAGCACC
>CAZQEW010000034.1:0-18468 GCA_964591495.1 uncultured Klebsiella sp. | reverse complement strand
GACCATCGTGCTGGGCACCAGGTCGCCGGACAGGCGGTTCAGCAGCGCAAGCACCATCAGCCCCGCCGCGACGGTCAGCGGCGCGTGGAAACGCTCCAGTTGCGCCCGCTCGCCGCTGTGGCCGAAGACCACGCGCGTGGCCACGCCCAGCGTGATGAGGCCGAAACCGCTGAGCAGCTCGATGTGCGACAGCGCCACGCGCCAGCCCGGCAGCCAGCCCGACGCAAGCACGCCGAGCGGCAGGCACGCGAGGCCCGTGACCAGCAGCCATTGCACGCCGTGCCACGTCCAGCGCAGCCGCTCCAGCGGCAGCTCGCGCCACAGGAACCCGGCGATAAGGCCCGCGCGCAGGGTCGTGCCCGTGCGCGGCCAGCCCGCGGCTTCAAGCAGATACGTCACCACCAGCAATCCACCGACCGCTCCTGCAAATTGTGCAGCCGCACGCCATTCCGGCGTCACGATGCTGGACGACGGCAGCTTCCGCCGCACACCCAGCCCGAGAAAGCGCGGCAGCAGGAAGCCGCCCGCGCCGAGCACGCACAACAATACGAACGCGTGATAACCCAGCAGCTTCGCCAGCAGGTCCAGTTCGGCCGCCAGTTCCCAACACCGGCCCGCGAGGAAGAGCGCGGTGCCCGCGAGGCCGCAAACGAACGACAACCCCACCAGCACAAAGGTCGGCGGCGGCAGGTCGCGCTTCGCCCGGCAACGGCCCTTGAGCAGGGCAAACCACAGCACCAGCTCCGCCGCAAACAGACCGTCGCCCACCGCGACCGCGCCGGCGAGCTGGGCACCCGCTTGTCCGACGAACAATGCGAGCAACGAAAACACCTCGCGGGCCGCGAGCGGAGGGACTTCCAGCAGGCGCGGCAGCGAGGTGCCGAGAAAGCCGAAGATGAAGCCGCCGAAGAAGCCCTGCACCATCAGCCGCGCGTGCGCCGTGCCGGGATAGTCGCTCGTCCAGCCCAGCAGCAGGGGCACCCACAGCGCGACGCCGAGCAGCCCGGCGAGGGTCGCGGCCGGGAAGAACAGGCGGAACGGCTCGCGGTGCAAGTCGGCGAGGGTGAGTTGCTGGCGGGGCGGCACGGTGGTCTCACGTTGCCGCAGATGGCGCGGGCAACGCAACGGCGGCGCGGGCGGGTCGCTGGTGACAGAGGCGGCCACGACGCGGCCAGTCTCGCGCCAATGCCGTCAGCTGCTCACCGGGTTTTGTCCCACTTGCGCAGTGCGTTGCCGCTCAGTGCCGGAAGTGCCGCGCGCCGGTGAAGACCATCGCGACGCCGCGCTCGTTGGCGGCCTTGATGACTTCCTCGTCGCGCACGCTGCCGCCGGGCTGGATGGCGGCGGTCGCGCCGGCTTCGGCGGCGGCGATCAGGCCGTCGGGGAACGGGAAAAACGCGTCGCTGCACACCACGCTGCCGGTGAGCGGCAGCTTGGCCTCACCCGCCTTCCAGACGGCGATGCGGCTGCTGTCCACGCGGCTCATCTGGCCCGCGCCGACACCGAGCGTGCGGTCACTGCCGCAGTAGAGGATGGCGTTGCTCTTGAGGTGCTTCACCACGCGCCAGCCGAAGAGCATGGCCTTCAACTCGGCCTCGCTCGGCGCACGCTGCGTCACGACCTTGAGGTCCGCGGCCGCCGTGACTTTCAGGTCGCGCTGCTGGAGCAGGAACGACTCGGCCCCGACGCTGCGCACATCCCATGGCGCGGCCGTGGCGGGGTTATTCAACACCTGGAGCAGGCGCAGATTCTTCTTCTTAGTCAGCACGGCGAGCGCCTCTTCGGTGAACGCGGGCGCGACGATGACTTCGCTGAAAATCTCCGCGATGGCCTCGGCGCACGGCCCGTCGAGCGGCTGGTTCACGGCGATGATGCCGCCAAACGGCGCCTGTTTGTCCGTGGCGAACGCCTTGTCCCAAGCCTCGCGGAGCGTCACGCCCTGACCCACGCCGCACGGGTTCGTGTGCTTGAGGATGGCGAGCGTCGGCGCGTCGCCATTGAACTCCGCGATGAGCGCGGCGGCGGCGGTGAGGTCGAGGATGTTGTTGTAGGAAAGTTCCTTGCCGTGGAGCTGCTTGAAGTAGTCGGCGAACTTGCCGTAGAGCGCGGCCTGCTGGTGCGGATTCTCGCCGTAACGCAGCGGCTGCGCGAGCGGTGCGGAGACCGCCAGCGTGGCGGGCAAGGCGGTGCCGCCGGAGAATTCCCTGGTCAGGTGCGCGGCAATCGCAGCGTCATAGGCGGCGGTGCGGGCATAGACCTTCGCGGCGAGCTGGCGACGCAGTTCCAAGGTGGTTTCACCGGTGGCCTTCACGAGCGCGGCGACCTGGTCGTAATCCTTGGGATCCACGATGACCGTGACGCTGTCATGGTTCTTCGCCGCGCTGCGGAGCATCGAGGGGCCGCCGATGTCGATGTTCTCGATGGCGTCGTGGAGCGCGACGTTGGGCTTCGCGACCGTGGCCTCGAACGGGTAGAGGTTCACCACCACGAGGTCAATCGGCGCAATGCCGTGCTGCTTAACCGCCTGCTCGTGCTCGCCATTGCCGCGGATGTAGAGCAGGCCGCCGTGGACTTTCGGATGCAGCGTCTTGACGCGGCCATCCAGCATCTCGGGGAAGCCGGTGTGCTCGGAGATGTCCTTCACCGCGAGGCCGGCGTCGCGGAGGGCCTTGGCCGTGCCGCCGGTGGAGATAAGTTCCACGCTGGCAGCGGCGAGGGTTTGGGCGAAGGCCACGAGGCCGGACTTGTCGGAAACGGAGAGCAACGCGCGCTGGATTTTTGCCATAAGCAGGCGGCGAAAATCCCCGGCGGCACGCGGCGCGTCAACCGCGCAGTTGGGCGGGCTTGGGCGGGCCGCCCGGCGGCGCTTGCGCGGGGCGCGGCTTGGGCCTACAACTCCGGCACGCAGATCAATCTGAAACCCAACGACCCGCCCGCGGGCCCGCCCCGCAGCCGCATCGCAACCCCTGCAATGAAACTTCGCCTGCTCCTCGCCTGCCTGTGCGCCGCCTTCGCGCTGACGCTGCCATCCCGTGCCGCCGTCCCGCCCGCCGAGAAGCTGCTTCCAACCGACACCCTGGTGCTGCTGACGGTCCCTGATTGGGACAAAACCGCCGCCGCCGCGAAGGATTTTTCCCTGTTTCAGCTCTGGCGCGACCCGGCGATGAAACCGTTCGCCACGAAGTTCGAGGAACAGCTCCGGGATCTGATCGGCCGGGAGGACAAGGATTTTGCGCGTGACTGGGAGGAGTTCAAGCCCCTCATCAGCGGCCAGATCACACTGGGCGTCGTGCGCAATGATTGGGTGGGCGAGCCGAACACCGCGCCGGAGTTCATCCTGCTCCTGGACGTGAAGGACAAGGCCAAGGACCTCGCCGCCTTCATCGCCAAGTGCGAGCAGCGCGACGCCAAAGCCGGGAAAACCATCCAGCGCGAAACCGTGCGCGGGGTGAAGTTCGCCCGCACGGTGAGGCCGAAGAACGAGGACGCCGCCGGCAAAAACAAATCCCAGCCCTTCGTCGGCCAGTCCGGCTCCCTCCTGCTCCTGAGCGAAAACATCAAGGTGCTGGACACGGTGCTCGCGCGACTGGAAGGCGGCGGCGCGGGATTGGACGGGACCCCCGAATTCGAGCGCGCCCGCAGCACGGTGGGCCGCGACGCGCAGGCCTTCGGCTGGGTGAACGTGAAGGCATTCGCCAGCGTGCTGGCGAAATTGCCCGTCGGGGCGCAGGACGGCAACCCGCTGAATGTCGCCCCGGGGCGCATCCTTGACGCCGTCGGCCTCGCCGGTGTGGACGGCCTCGTGATGGCCGCGCGGCAGGCAGGCGAAGGCACGCACATCGAGCTGTTCGTCCAGTCGCCCCAGGCGCGGCGCAAGGGCCTGCTCAACCTTCTCACGATGGAGCCCAATGAGGCCGGCCCGTTGCCCGTCGTGGGCGGGGACGTGGCCAAGTTCACGCGCATCCGCCTCGATGGCCAGAAGGCGTTCAACACCTTGGAGCGCATTCTCACCGACCTGAACCCGCAGATGGCGGGCGTCGCCACGCTCCTGCTGGAGAACGTGGGCAAGGACAAGGATCCCAACTTCGACCTGCGCCGCCAGCTCATCGGCAACCTGGGCGCGGACTTCGTAACGGTGCAAAAGTCGCCGCGCGGCAAGTCGCTGGAAGATCTGAAGTCCCCGCCCAATCTGTTCCTCATTGGCTCCCCGAAACCGGAGGCCCTCCTGCAGGCCCTGCACACGGTCAGCCCGCTGCCGCCCCAGGAACGGGAGTTCATGGGCCGCAAGGTTTACACCCTCTCCCTGCTTCCGGGCATGGGCGCGCCCGCGGGCGGCAGGGCGCAACTGGTGTTCTCCACCACCGGCGGCTACCTCGCCGTGGCCACCGATGCCGCCGTGCTGGAGGACGTGCTCCGCGGTGCCGAAGGCCAGGCCAAACCGTTGAGCGGAGTGCCGGGCCTGACCGCCGCCGCAGCCAAGGTCGGTGGCTTCTCCACGGGCTGGTTCCAATACGAGAACCAAAGCGAAACCATCCGCCTGATGCTCGAAACGCTGAAGAAAGACCCCCAGGCGCTCGAACAGATGTTCGCCCCGCCGGTGCCGACTCCGGGAGCCAATCTCGCCCCACTGAAAGCTCTGCAGGGCCTGGTGGATTTCTCGCTCCTCCCGCCCTTCGAGGCGGTGGCCAAGTATTTCGGTTTCTCCGTGTCAGCCACGAGCAGCACCCCGGAAGGCATCAGCTTCAAGAGCTTCGTGCCCATGCCGGCGGGGTTGAAAAAATAGCGGTGGCGGTCGGCTGCCGAGGCACGAATTCAAGCTGGCGTTTTTGCCCGGCCGCGCGACAGTGCCCCCATGAAGCCGCCTGTCTCCCTCTTCGACCCCAAGCTCCTCAACCGTCGCGAAATGTTCCGCGCCATCGGGGCCGTGGCCGCGTTGACCGCCCTGCCTAAATTGCCCGCAGCCACGGCGGAAAAGGACTCCTTGCCGATGCAGTTTTATAAAAGTCTCAGCGAGGAACAGCGCGCCAAGGTCTGCCTGCCGGTCAACCACCCCAAACGCCAATACGTCAGCAACTGGTGGTATATCTGCCCGGAGCAGCGCCTCCACACCTTTTACACCAAGGACCAGCAGGACCTGGTGCGGCAGATCTTCGAGTCACTGCATCACCCCGAGCACCGCGAGAAGATGAACTGGCAGGTGCAGAAGGATCTGATGGGCCAGATCAAGAACACGCCTTCCGTCGGCTTTTTCGGCACGCCGCAGGACCAGGACTTCGAGTTCATCTACACCGGGCATCACGTCACCCGCCGCTGCAATGCCCACACGGACCGGGGCCTCGGCTTCGGCGGCGCGCCCATCTTCTACGGGAACTTCGCCAAAGCATTCCACGAATCCAAGGACCACGAAGGCAACCCGTTCTGGTATCAGGGGCTGATTTTCAACGAGTTCGTCCGCACGCTGGACGGCAAGCAGCAGGAGAAAATCCTCGTCGGCCGCGAACCCCGCAGCGAAAGCCCGGCCGCCGTCATCCAAAAGCGCAAGACCGACCTGCCCGGCCTCAGCGGCGCGGACCTCAGCAAGGACCAGCAGGCCAAGCTCCTCGACACCATGCGCCGGATGCTGGTGTGCTTCCGGCCCGACGATGTCGCCGCCACGATGAAGACCATCGAGGACAAGAAGCTGATCGAGCGGCTGTTCGTCTCGTGCTACGGCGGCGAACACGACATCGGCAGCGACCGGGTGTGGGACACGTGGCAGATCGAAGGGCCGGACATGGTGTGGTATTTCCGCGGCGAACCGCACATCCACGCCTACTTCCATCTTCCGGCGTGAGGCAAGCTGGAGCGCTGCGCACGCGAGCAGGCTCAAGTTCAACAAAAAACTCCCCGTCCTCTCGCGAGAACGGGGAGTTCGAGAACGGTATGGGCGAAGGCTTACTTCTTCTGAGCCACGCCGAGTTCCTTCAGCTTGGCGGCGATGTCCGTGGCGGCGCTGGCGGGCTTAACCGCCTTGTCCACGTGGAGGATTTTGCCGTCCTTGCCGATGTAGTAGGTCCAGCGCGACGCCATGCCGCGCTCGTTGAGGACGCCAAGTGACCCGGCCAGCTCCTTCTTCGGGTCGCTGAGGATGGGGTAGTCGAGTTCGAGGGACTTGGCAAAGGCCGCGTTGCCCTTCTCGCCCTCGTGGGCATCCACGCTGGCCGTGAAGTAGGCCACGTCGAACTTCTTCACGGCCGCACCCTCGGCCTTGAGGTGCTTGCACTCGGTGGTGCAGCCGCCGGTGAAGGCCTTCGGGAACCAGGCGATGACGACGGCCTGCTTGCCCTTGAAGTCGGCCAGGCTGTAGGTCTTGCCGTCACTGCCCTGAAGCTTGAAGTTCGGGGCGGGGTCGCCGGCCTTGAGTTCGGCGGCGAGGGCGTTCAGGCCCGTGAGGGCGAGCGCGGCGGCCGCACAGAGGAGGGAGTGGATTTTCATGGTGCTGTTTTGGACGGCCCGGGGCCGGAACCGGTTACTTGAGCTTGGCCAGGACGTCCTTGACCGCCGCGAAGTTGGGGAGGTCCTTCGGGGTCGGCGTCTGCTCGCTGTATTGCACGACACCGGTTTTGTCCACGACGAACGCCGCGCGGGCGCTGGTGGAGCCGAAACCGAGCAGGTCGGGCAGCAACACGCCGTAGTCAGCGGCGGTCTTCTTGTTCAGGTCGCTGGCGATGGTGATGCCGATCTTGTGCTGGTTGGCCCAGGCTTCCTGAGCAAACGGGCTGTCCACGCTGATGGCGATGACATCGGCGTTGAGGCCGGTGTAGGCGGAGAGACCCGCGGTGATGTCGCACATCTCGGTGGTGCAGACGCCGGTGAAGGCCAGCGGGAAGAAGAGGATGACGGTGTTCCGCTTGCCGAAGTTCTCGGAGAGCTTCACGTCGCGCACGCCGGCGGCGTTCTTGGACTTGAGGGAGAAATCAGGGGCTTTGGATCCAACAGCGATAGGCATAGTTATTTCAAGTTTGGGTTTAAACGACAGACGGCGGGACATATACGACCCGTGCGCGGAGGTGTCAAACGGCGTTTCCACGCTTCGCGCCGCCCTGCCCCTTCCCTCCCGCGCTGACGCCCGCTACCGTCACCCCACAATGCAGCGGCTGGGCAAAAACCACGGTGGCTATCACGGCGAACGAATCGACATCCACCATGTCACCCGCGCCGCCCTCCGCGCCGCGCGAGATGAGGGCTGGCAGGTGGCGGCGTTGCCCTTTGAAGGCGGGGAATTGCCTACCCTCGTGCGGCATGCGACGGGTGCGGGCCGGAACATCTACCTGTCCACCGGCATCCACGGCGACGAGCCCGCCGGGCCGGTCGCCCTCGAAAGCCTGCTGACGGAAAACCGCTGGCCCGCCGACGCGAACCTGTTTCTCTGCCCCTGCCTGAACCCGACCGGGTTTCCCGACAACCGCCGCGAGAACCGGCACGGCAAGGACCTCAACCGCGACTATTTGCACTTTGAGACCGCCGAGGCCCGCGCCCATGTCACCTGGCTCGCACGCCAGCCGGCGTTTGACCTCGCGTTCTGCCTGCACGAGGACTGGGAAGCGAACGGGTTTTATCTTTACGAGCTGAACCCGGATGGCCGGCCGTCGCTGGCGCAGCGCATGGTGGACGCCGTGGCACCGGTGTGCCCGATCGATCTCGCCGAGGTCATCGAAGGCCGCCCCGCGCGCGGCGGCATCATCCACCCCAGCCACGACCCCGCGTCGCGCCCCCAGTGGCCGGAGGCGTTCTGGCTCCTGCAACACAAGACCCGCCTGAGCTACACGCTGGAGGCGCCGTCCGACTTCCCACTGGCGACGCGCGTGAACGCCCTGGTGGCGGCGGTGAAGGCCGCGTTGGCCTGAGTTTCTTGCCGCAAGAGAAAGCAAAGTTCGCGAAGCGGAGAAGCGGAGTCGGCGGGTCTTCTGAAGAAACCCTCTGTGACCTCCGCGTTCTTTCGCAGCTAACTCAATCCTCCAGCTTCTTCCCCGTCGTGTCGGGCGCGAACCAGATGGCCACCATGCCCAACGCGTAAATGGACCCCATGATCGCGCCCGCCTTGGCGTAATCGCCGCCAAAGGCGCTCGTCAGCGCGCCCGCCGCCAGCACCGCGCCGGCCACGAGAAACCGACCGAAGTTGTAGCTCAGGCCCGCCCCCGAGGCGCGCACACGCGTCGGGAACAGCTCGGGCAAGCACAGCGGCAGCCAGCCGAAGAACAGCGTCGAAACCAGCCCCTGGACGAACACCATCGGCAGGAACATGGGGTCCAGCGGCCGGAGGAAGACAAAGATGCCACAGGTGAGCGCGACCGAGCCCAGGCTGATGAGGAAGTAGGCCAACCGCCGGCCCAGCAGGCTCGCGATCTGCCCCCCAAAAAAACTGCCCACGGCCGCGCCAAAGGCCCACGCCGCCTGCGTGTCCGCCTTGTAGCGCGGATTCGCCGCACCCGCCACCGCGTCCGCCCACGGCGTCAGCCAGCGGCCCGCGCTCCACGCCGCAATGAGCGGGATGGACGCCAGCGCGATCCCCACCAGCGTCACGCGCAGCAGCCCCGGGCTGAACAGCTCCCGCATCGGGGTGTCCGTTTTCTTTGCCGCATCGCCCCGCGTGGCGAGCCACTTCGGCGACTCCGGCACCACCCGCAACGCTGCGAGCCCCACCACGGCCGGCGTCGCGCTGACAAAGAGCAGCCAGCGCCATGACTCCGGGGTGATCTGCCAGTTCTTGCCGACGAGGGAGATCAACAGCATCCCGCAGTTCGCCGAAGTGCCCATGACGCCCGCAAGGAACGGACGCGAGACGTCCGGCCAGATTTCCGCCACGAGGGATACGCCGTTCGGCCACATCCCGCCCACGCCCATCCCGGCCAGGAACCGCAGCACCAGCAGCTGTTCCTGCGTCTGCGCAAAACCGGCCGCACCCGCGAAGCCGGTGTAACAGAGGATGCTCACCGCCATCGCGCGCGCCCGCCCGATGCGGTCCCCCAGCCAGCCGAGAAAAATCCCCCCGCACGCCGCGCCCAGACTCAGTGCGGCCGTGAACCGCCCGAACCACACCGCCGCCTCAGGCGGGCTGAACGCCGCGCCCATCAGATCCTTCGAGATGGACAGCGATGCGATGGGCAGCGTGCCCATCTGGACCCCCGCGCACATCCAGCCCAGAAACGCGACGGTGATGGCGACATAGCGGTCGCGGGGCGATACGGGGGCCGGCTGGCTCATGGGTCGCCGGATTGAACACCGGGGTTCGTAAGCTTGGCAATCAATTCATCCGGCAACGGCCCGTTGGCCGCCCAACGCACCGCGTCCGCCACCTCCGCCGGCGAACTGAAGCCGATGATGGCAGCGGTCACCCGCGCATGATGGACCGCAAAGCGCACGGCCGCCTCAGGCAGGGAAAGGTCAGCGGGCAGCAACGCCTGCATTGCCGCCGCCCGGCGCCGGTCGCGCTCGTAACCAGCCAGCGGGAAGAACTTCGTCGTGAGCGTGTGCGCGCTCGGCGGCCGGTCGGCAAGCGCCCCACCCGCGAAGACCCGGATGGCCAACAGCGCCGGCGCCCCATCGGCGCGTTCCGCCTGGGCTTGAGTCAGGGCCGAATGCGAATCGCACAGATTCAAGTTCACCTGCATCGTCGCCCATGCGTTTGCCCGCAGGACTGCTTCCAACGCCTCCGCATCGCCCAGGCCCGTGAGGCCGAAGTGCTGGACCAACCCCTCGCTCCGAAGTTGCTCGAACGCGGCCAGCACGCCGTCCGCACGCAGCACGTCCGCCGGCGTGATCGAGGTCGGCAGATCGCCGCGCTGGCGGGTGACGGAATTATGCAGTTGCAGCAAGGCGATTGAGTCCGCGCCGAGCCGCCTCAGACTCCCTTCCACCGACGCGCGCACCGCGCCGGGAATGTCCCCGAGTTGCTCGTTGGCCAACCGCACCTTGGTTCCGATGCGAACCGCCTTGGCCTCGCCCAACTCCCGCAGCACCCAGCCAAGGCTCGTTTCGGAAGCGCCGTTGCCGTAGGTCGCCGCCGTGTCAAACCAGTTCACGCCCAACGCCAGCGCCGCCCGGATCGTCGCCAACTGACGGTCCCGCGCCAGCGTGTCGGTCATCAGCGCGGAAACCGGGCCGGCCCCGAAGGCAACGGCGGGCAGGGCAAGTCCGGTGCCGCCAAGCGGCCGGGCCGGAACCGGCGGCGGGACGCTCATTCGCGGGCAGTGCTCCGGGCCACGGCCGGCTTCACGAACTCGATGAACGCCTCCGCCGTGTGCGGAGCCTTCGCGTCGAGCGTCGTGGCGCGGACGGGACACGGGAGATTGAACGGGCCGGGGTTGAGGTCGAAACGGATCTCCAACACGCCCCGGTCGCTGCCGGCGGGCAGGTTGACGGGGTCGGCGCGCAGTCCTTTGAGGTGCGGCGGCGGGCGCAGTTCCACGCGCACGGCATCGGCACGCAAGGACTGGTCACGGCGCAGGTGGAAGGGAATTTTCACCGCGCCCCCCGGCACGACGCGCACGGACGCGGCATCCAGCTCCAGTTCCAGCAGCCCCGCCTGCGTGATGGTGATGACCTGGTCGTTCTGTTCGTTCTGGGTGTAGCTGACCACGTGCTCGGAACCATCGTGGTCCCGCAGCGTGCCGAGCAGCATGACCTGGGAACGGCTGGTGCGGCCCAACTCCATGCCCGGCGGGAAGGTGACCTCGAATTCAAAGCGGTCGTCGCCCGGCGAAATCTCGACTGGCGGCGCGGTGACGCCCTGCAAATGCCGGCCCTGCCGGTCCGCCAGGCGCGCGATGAGCGGGCCTTCGTAGCCGCCGCGCTCCAGGCGGTAGGGCCGCCGATAGGTCGAGCCGCGCGGGACGATGTTCATCAGGTAGTCGCTCGTGAACTTGAACGGCGTGTGCAGCGCAACGGCCAGCAGCACGGAATCAACAGCCGTTTCACCGCGCGGTGCGGGCAGCGTGGCCGTGCGCGTGACTCGCTCGCCGTTGATCGTTGCGGTCCCGCGCACGCTCAGGCGGGCGGCGGCAATCTTCGCGGCGGGCTCGGCGACGAAGCTGAGGTCGGCCGAATTGCGCCCGCCCGGAATCTTGTTGCCGCTGACGGAAACCCCGGAAGGCAGGCCAAGGACTTCAAGCTCGATGTCCGCCTTGAAGCCGCCGGTGGCCAGAAGGTTGACCTTGAGCTTGCCCGGCTGCTGCTTACCGCCGCGCTTGGGCTTGCCGGGGGCGGCGGCTTCGCCATCCGCCGTCTCGCGGATGACAGTGACTGCATCGCCCGTGAGGGTGAGTTGAAAATCCGGCGCGGTGGCCGGCGGGGCGACACGGAGCCGATACGCGAAGTCCGCCCCGCCCCGTGAAGCAAAACGGTCGCTGATGTGCAGGGTGAAATCGCCGTCGGCCGGGGCCTTGAAGCTCAAGCTGAGGTCCGTGAGTTCGCCCGGCGCAGCTTCGGCGCGGGCGACGGACTTGCCCGCCGCGTCGGTGACAACCAGCACCGGCGTAAGCGGGCTGCCGAGGCGCGCGGCGGCGAGCGTGAAATCGAACGCATCCCCCTTGCGCGCGGCGAAGCGCCAGAGGTTGGTCGAGCCAGGCGAAGTAATCCGGCCGTTAAGCGTGGCGGGCACCGTGAAGCTGGCCTCCGAGCCGGAGTGAATTTGTTCGGGCAGGTCGTCGAGTTCGACGGGCGGCGTGACGCCCAGCCTGAGCGCGGCGTTTGCCAGATGCAGGGGGGCGCTGCTGCCCGCGGACTTCGGGAAGGTCACTTCCACCCGGCTGACAGAAAGGGCATGCCCCGTGAGTTCCAGACTGACCGGCTCACCCCGCCGCGCCCCGAGCGGGAAGACGCGGGTCACCACGGGCTGGTCCGTGATCGTGAGACGATAGACGTGGTTTTGGAGGCCGGCCGCGTTCACATCGTCGATGCGGGCCGAATAAACCCCGTCGCGCGGCGCGGTGAAGGCGATCACCGGATCCCCGCGCTGGCTGGCCATGGCCTCGTGGAGCGGCCGGCCGCCAGAGTCCAGCACCACCAACCGGGCCTGCAATGGTGAACCAAACGCCAGCGCGGCAACAGTGAGTGTGTAGGTGCGCCCCGCCTGCGCCGGGAAGCTCCAGACGTCCACGTCTTCGCGGGGGAAGATGCGGCCGTTGACGGTCACGGGCGGGGTGACGGCGACCGGCAGCGGTTCACCGTCCACTTCCGCTTCGATCACTTCAGGCAGTTCGCCGATGACGAATTTCATCGCCGGCGTCGCGCCCTGCGCCGTCCACACGCGCCAATGCCGCACGCCGGGCGTGGCATGCGGCTCGATGCGGATCAGCGCAGCGTGATCGCGAGGATAATCTTCGCTGCGTTGCGAGGCGGGCTGGACGATGAGCGGCCCCTCGAACCAGACGGTGTTCGTCTCGCGGATCCGGGCAGGCCCGGTCACCCCGGGCCCGAACAGTTCAAAACCCGCCTCGCCATGGAAGTAGCAGCCCCCGACGCGCGCCGACACCGTGGTGCCGCGCTGTCCACCGGCGGGGAAGATGTAGGAGGCGAACGGCTCCACGCCCGAGGCCGGAGAAGCAGCGACCAAACAAGGAGCCAGCAAGAGGAAGGGCCATGAGCGGCGGGACGGCATGACAGTCCCGACGCTCGGCCGGCGGGCATGTTCAAACCGCATCGGAGGCGGGCAAACGGCTCCCACCAAACGCCGCCGACACCAGGCCGTGAGATTGCGCTTGCCCCGCTCCCGACGCGCAGTAATGCTTTTCCCGCAATCACGAATTGCGCTGCGCACGTGGCGGAATTGGCAGACGCGCTAGATTCAGGTTCTAGTGAGTAACATCGTGCAGGTTCAAGTCCTGCCGTGCGCACCATGAAACTTCCCAGCGACTCTTAGCACGCTTAGCCGCGACACCCTTATGCCAGCAACTATCCGCAAGGCCACCGCCGAGGACGCCACGGGTTGGATTGCCCTTGTTAAATCGGCGCTGGGTGAGGATCACCCCAACAAGCAGGTATACGATGCCGCTTGGGTCACGGCCGAGCTGTCCTCCGGCCTCCCCGGAAACGAGACATGGGTGGCCGAAGATGGGGGCAAGATTCTCGCCAGCATCTCCGTGCTGGGCGCGGTGACGGCCAACGAAAACCCCGTCTGCAATCTCGGCCGCAACCTTTTCCACCCCGCCAGCTACGGTGACGGCTCGGCGGAGGCGCTGCTGCAAAAAATCACCGAGCTGGCGGTCTTGCGCCGGCAAATGTGCGTCACGCGCGTGCTCGCCTCGGACAACGCCCAACAGGTGCTCGTCGAGCGGACGGGCTTCGTGTGCGTCGGCTTCCAGCCGCTGAAGCACATCACCAAGACCCGCGAGGAGGTCCTCTTCTACGTGAAGCGCGCGCGCTCCATGGCCACCAACCGGCTGCCTCTGTCCGAGTCGCTCCCGCAGATTGGGGAGCTCGCCGCAGCGGTCCTGCAGCATCTCGTGATTCCGGGAGTTCCTGCCGTCCGCGATGGCGGAACCGGCTACCCGCTGCAAACCGACGTGGCCATCACCCCGGCCAAGGAAGAGGACTACAAGGCGGCGCGCGAAGCCGCGGCGGCGCAAAACCCGCCCCAGGAAATCTCCAGCAACTTCAACTGGGGCACCGGTTTCATGCGGGTCGCCTCGACTGCCACGCTGCGGGCGGTTCTCTGCCGGCGCGAAAACAAGGTGGTCGGAGGGATGCGCTACCTTTACGACGAGCAGGACCGGTGCGTTCGCGTCATGGATGCTTTCTGCACGGACAATCTCTCGCTGGGCGCGGTCCTCCAGCACGTTACCAAGGCATCGCATGCGGAATTGAGTGCGGTGTATGTGGAGATGGACGTGCTCACCAGTGCGGTGAAGCTGCTCATCAGTGCCGAACAGCTCGGCTTCGTGCCTGCCGCCTACCTGCCCGGCTTTCACAAGGTTCATGACGGCACCATGGATCTGGTGAAAATGGTGAAGCTCAACCAGACCTACAGCATTGAGCACGACAAGCTGACCGCCCATGCGGTCACCATCGTCAACGTCATCAAGCACTGTCTGCAGGACCAGAGCATCGGCGTGGCGATCATCAACCTCCTGCGCGACCTGGAAATCTTCAAAGGCCTGGGCGACGGGGAACTCCGCAAGGTGGCGCGGCTCTTCACGCAAAAGCTCTTCCGCCCCGGCGAAAAAGTCTTTGGCAAGGATGATTCCGGGCACGAGGCCTATGTGGTCATGCGGGGCCAGATCGATATCCTGCTCGAGGAAAACGCCACGCCCATCGCAACGCTCGGCCAAGGCCAGGTCTTCGGTGAACTTTCCTTCCTTGATGGCGGCAAACGCGGCGCACTGGCGGTGGCCAAGCAGGCCAGCATCCTCCTCGTGATGCAGCGCCCGCAGTTTTTTGAACTGACCCAGCGGGAGCCAAACCTCGGCCTCGCGGTCATGCGCAACATCGCCCTGGAGTTGACCGTCCGCCTGCGCCGCACCAACGCCGCGCTCGCCTCCGCCAAGAAGTAACGCCGGCTACCCGCGCACGAACAGCGCGAGCGACGCGGTGTAACCGTGCAGGAAATTTCGCTCGCCCACGGGCCCGAGCTCCCCGTTGCAGAAAAAGCCCGCCAGACCGACTGGTCCGAGGCAGTCCTGCACCATCCGGGCGTCGTGATTTGGTTCGCCAAACAGCCGGTGCCCGCGGCCATTGCAGGAACACAGCACAGCCCCCAGCACCTCCCGGTCACCCAACTCGCGCTTCGCCCGGGCCAGCATCGCCTCCATGTCCTCGGTGGCCGCCTGCGCATCGCGCCGCTGGAACTGCACCGTCTGCCCCAGCCGGGGGAGCGCCCCTACCGCCAGCGCGCCGGACACCGGATCGGCCCCGATGAGGTTGCGGACCAGAAAATCACCCCGATGGAACTCCTCCAGATACTCGTTGATGACCAGGCCGACGAACAGATTGCCGCGCGCCTGCTTCTGTTCCGACGCGGGCAGCTGCTCGAAAGTTTCCACCAACCGCTGATAGGCCGGCCGGTTGCCGATCTGCCCGATGATGTTCCGCTCCGCCTGCGTGATCGTCCACGTCTCGCCGATGGGCGTGCAGCCCTGCGAAATCACGCCCTGTAACCGCACCTTCCCGCCCACGGACAAAGCCACCCCGCCCTCCTCGAACACGTCCCCGTTGAGATACACCTGCGTCGTCCGGTCCGCGAAGTTCCCGCTCGCCAGGCCGCCCAGAATTGGCTGCGGCGCGTAAGCCTCGTTCCACTGCTTGAGCCACGCCTCGGCGTCGAGGCTGAACGGATCGGCAAAGACCAGCCAGCCATGGGCCGCCTCGGGCCCCACGCCGGTCTCCGCGTGCCAGAAGGCCGGGTTACTGCACTCCTCAACCTGCGCCTGCGTGAAGCGCACCGCTCGCAACGTCGCATCCGGCAGGTGGTGCAGGGCGAGCACCAGCCCCGCGTCATCTTCAATCTCCATCGCATTGGCGATGAGACTCTGGCTGGAGCAACCCACCAGCAGCGGAATTTGCGCATGCACGCGGAGCACTTCCAACGTCTCGGCCGCGTGGGGAAAAAACCTGGGCGACATGAAGACCAGCCCGAGCGAGACGCGCGGAGCCCGCAGCTTCGCGCGCAATTCCTCCGCCCAAACCCGCAGGCGAGCCTCCTCGAAGCCGCCGGGCCAGTGGGCTGCCACGGAATGTTCCATGTTCATGGTCGCAAGCTAGCGCGGAATGGAGCCGGAACAAGCCCCGAGGCCCAGGCCTCACTCTCCCAGCACGGAAAGCCGCGCGGCCACATGCCGCCAAATATCGTCATGGACGGCCTCGATGGATTGCGTGGCGTCGACCACCATGACCCGCTCCGGTTCCGCCGCGGCGATCTTTTCAAAGCCATGCTCAACCCGCCGGAAGAAGGCGCGATCCGCCTCTTCGAAACGGTCGCGCGGGCCGGCGTTGGCTGACTGCCGGGCCCGCTGCCGCGCCTCACTGACCTCGACTGACACATGCAGCAAAAAGGTCAGGTGCGGACGCGTCCGGCCCACGGCAAAATCAATCACGGCCTGCACCAACGCGAGATCAAGTTGTCGCCCGTAGCCTTGGTAAGCCGTGGTGGAATCGTAGAAGCGATCGCAGAGGACAATCTCTCCGGCCGTGAGGGCGGGCCGGATGACTTCCAGCACCAGCTGCGCGCGGCTGGCATTCATGAGCAGCAGCTCGGCCTCCGGCATCATGACCTCGTTGGCGGGATGGTGCTTCAGCAGATGGCGGATCTCCTCCCCGATGGGCGTGCCGCCCGGCTCCCGCAAGACCCGAGCCCGATGGCCCAACTGCCGCAGGCGTTCGGCAAGCAGCGCGATCTGCGTGCTCTTGCCACCGCCCTCAGTGCCTTCAAACGTGATGAACAGACCGGACATAGGGAACTGCGGACGGCATTTAGGTGGGGATCGGCCTCAAGCGCAAGCATCACCACCGGGGCCGCTGGCGGGCGTCACTGCGATCCAATTCTCCTCCGCGTTCAAATCCGCTTCACGCGCGGTCCCTTCGGCGTGTCTTCCACGACCCAACCCAGGGCCTTGAGCTCGTCGCGGACCTGATCGCTGCGCTTGAAATCCTTCGCCTTGCGCGCGGCCTGCCGCTGCTCGACCAGCGCCAGCACTTCGGCCGGGGCTTCCTCGGCCTTTGGGGTGCCGAGGCCAAAAACCTCGTCCACCCGGGTCCAGGCTTCCAGGGCTGCCGCCGCCTGCGGTCTGGTCAATTGGTTCGCGGCCAGCCGGCGGTTCGTCTCCGTCACCCACTCGAAGACCGCGCCCCAAGCGGCGGACACGTTCAGGTCGTCATCCATCGCCTTGGTGAAAGATACCAGCAGGCCCTGCTCCGGCGGCACGCTGGCGGCGCCCGCGAGTTCGCGCAGTTTGCCGACGCACTCATCGAGGCGGGCCAGCGATGCCCGCGCGCCCGCGAGGCCGTCGAGGGTGAAGTTGAACTGCGCACGGTAATGCGCCGTGAGCAGCAGGTAGCGGATTTCCCGGCCGCTGAACCCCTTCGCCAGCAGGTCGCGCAGGGTGAAGAAGTTGCCGAGCGACTTGCTCATCTTCTTGCCCTCAACCAGCAGGTGTGAACCGTGCATCCAATGCTTCACGAACCGGCGGCCGGGCGGGTAGTTCAGCGCGCCTTCGCTCTGGGCGATCTCGTCCTCATGGTGCGGAAACATCAGGTCTTCGCCGCCGAGGTGCAGGTCGAAGCTCTCGCCGAGGTGCTTCGTGCTCATCGCGCTGCACTCGATGTGCCAGCCAGGCCGACCCTCGCCCCACGGGCTGGGCCAGAACACGTCGCCGTCCTCCGGAACACGCTTCTTCCACAGGGCGAAGTCGGCCACAGCCTCCTTCTCATACTCGTCGCTGGCCACGCGTTCGCCCACGCGCATCCCGTCAAAGTTCAGGTTCACGAGCTGGCCGTAGCAGCAGCCGCAGCCACGATACTTCTCGATGCTGAAATAGACCGAGCCGTCCGCTGCCTGATACGCAATGCCGCGCGCGACGAGCTTCTCGATGAGCGAGACAATCTCCGGCATGTGCTCCGTGGCGCGCGGCAGGACATGCGGGCGCCGGCATTGGAGCGCGTCGAAGTCCGCGAGAAACTCGGCCTCATACTTCCCCGTGAACTCGCGCAGGGTCGTCTGCCGTTGCTGGACGCGCTTGATGATCTTGTCCTCCACGTCCGTGATGTTCATCACGTGCTTCACCGCGAAGCCGCGGAACTCCAGGTAGCGCCGCAGCAGGTCGGTGAAGACAAACGTGCGGAAGTTCCCGATGTGGGCGAAGTCATGGACCGTCGGCCCGCAGCAATAGAGCCCCACCTGCCGGCCCGCGGGATCCAGCGGGACGAATTTTTCCACCGAACGGGTCAGCGTGTTGAAGAGTTGCAGCGCCATGTAAAACGGGCGGGAAGCTAGGGGCGCAGCCCCAAAGTTCAAAGTGCAAACTGCGGCCGCCTACTTGAAGAACAGCAGCTTGCACCCGACCAGCACAAGGAAGCCCCCGAACATCTTTTTCAGGTCGTCCGCTTGGATTTTGGTCGTCAGCCACGCGCCCAGGTAGCCGCCGGCCAAAGCGGTGGGGATCAGCGCGGCGACCGCCGGCCAGATGACGTTACCCCGGGTGTGATGCTGCCATGACCCCACCAGCGCCGTCGGCACAATCACCGCAAGCGAGGTGCCGATGGCCTGTTTGATGTCCGTCACCTGCGAGCCAAGCAGGAGCAGCATGGCCGGCACCATCACCACGCCGCCGCCCACGCCAAACAGGCCGCTGGTCACGCCGCCGATGATGCCAATGAGCCCCGCCAAAAGATAATTCATGCCGGGTTAATGCCCGCTCGCGCCGGGCGCGGCAAGGAGCAAGCGCTTCCGCGGCCACAGTTCCGCTTGAACTGCGCTTTCCCTGCCCGCGTCCAACGCCC
>CAZQEW010000033.1:27283-33203 GCA_964591495.1 uncultured Klebsiella sp. | reverse complement strand
CCAGCGCGAATACCTCGTCTGGCTCTCGACGGCAAAGCAGCCGGAAACCCGCGCCCGCCGGCTCGCCGAGACGCTCGCGGCGTTGCAGTCGGGCCGAAAGTGGGCGCAGCGCAAACTCGGCTGAGAATATCGGTTGGAACGTTGTCGCAGGTTCCCGAGGGCTGGCGTCGGGACACTGGAGGATTGGCGAGCTGCGGCGGGCAAGTCAGATTCACGGCATGCCGGAACTGCCCGAGGTTGAAGTCCTGAAACGCCATCTTGCGCCGCTGCTGCGGGGCAAAGTCGTGCGCGATGTCGCCGTGCGAAAGGCCAAGGTGCTGCGGCCCACGACGGTGCAGGACCTGCGCACAGCGCTGGTCGGGGCGAAGTTCAGCGGGCTGGACCGACGGGGGAAGTATCTCGTGTTCACGCTGAGTCGCCGGCATCGGCACGAGCCGCTGACAGTCACCGGCCACCTCGGCATGACGGGCCGGATGTTTCTCCAGCCGAAAGCCATGGCACTGCCGAAGCACGCGGTCGTCGTGCTGGACCTGGGTCGGCACGTGTTCGTGTATGAGGACCCACGCCAGTTCGGGCGGTTCACGCTGGACGACACAGCGGTGCGCGCACTCGGCCCGGAGCCGTGGGATGAAGGGTTTTCGGTTGAGACTTTTACCGCCGCGCTGCGCCGCTCGGCGCAGGCCATCAAGGTGAAGCTCCTGGACCAATCGCTCGTGGCGGGCATCGGGAACATCTACGCCAGCGAGGCGTTGTTCCGCGCCGGCGTCTCGCCCCAGCGCGCCGCCCGCCGGGTGAAGATGGAGGAAGCCGCGCGGCTGCATGCGACCATCCGCGCGGTGCTGGCCGAGGCCATCGAATGCGGGAGCACCATTCCGCTGGACTTCGGAGGCGGCGGAAAACGCGACGGACTGTTCTACTACGGTGCGGTGGAGGGCGAGTCCAAATTCTACCAGGAACGGCTTCTGGTTTACGACCGCGCCGGCCAGCCGTGCGTGAAGTGCGCCACGCCCATCCGGAGATTCGTGCAGGCGGCGCGGAGCACATTCTGCTGTCCGCAGTGTCAGCGCTGAGGTGGGGTTCGACGCCTTAACCGGACACGAGGGTGCGTGCTGGCGCCGTTCAGCGCGAGATGTCGGCCTGACCCAGCACCTTGAACTGATGCCGGCGCAGCGCCTCCTCGGCCACGTCGCGATCCTCGAGATTCAGCGCCAGCGCGGTGCTGTCCTGCGAACGGGTCATGAACGAGTAGATGTAGTGGATGTTGATTTCCGCCTGGAGCAGCGCGGAGAGCACGTCCTTGAGCCGGAATTCGGATTCGATCTCGACCACCAGCAGGTCGCTCTCGCTGAAGGGAAAGCCATGCTCCTGCAGCAGGTCACGCGCGGCCTCGGGGTCGTCCACCACGAGCCGGATGATCGCGCTGTCGGTGGTGTCCAGCACCGTGAGCGCGAGAATGTGGACGTTCCGTGACGCCAGGAGCGTGGTGAGCGTGTGGAGCCGGCCGAGGCGGTTGGGCGTGAAGACGGAGAACTGTTTCACGGGGCCGCCGGGCCGCTGCCGCATTGTCGTGGTGCCGCTCATGGCCGAAGTGTCAGCCCAACCCGCGCGGCGCGCAAGGGGCTTGGCGGCGTCCGGCCTCAGTCTTCCGCGCCGGTGTCCACGGGCTTCAGTTCGAACCCTCCGCCCGGCTTCTGCTCAAGCTGTTTCACCTTGAGCTCCGCCTCGGCCAGCTTGGCCTGGCAGACGGCCGCCAGCCGCGTCCCCTCCTCGTAACGGGCCAGCAGGGTCTCCAGCGGAAGATCCTGCGCCTCCATGCTGGCCACGATGCCTTCCAGCTTTTCCAGCGCGGTCTCGAAAGGCAGATCAGTCGGCTGGCTCGGGGCGGGTTTGGCGGCTTTTGACATCGGGCGGAAGTTAAGGAGCGGCTGCGGGAGCGTCCAGACCTTATCCCGGCCGGCCGGTTTGAAAGACGCTGAAGGATTAACCGCTCAGGTCGTCCATGTTGCTGGTATTTTACGACCATGAACGCATCCACTCTCTCCCGGCGCGCGGCGCTCAAGGGCCTCGGTGCCACGCTCGCCCTCCCCTGGCTTGAAGCGATGGGCCCGCTGACCAGTTGGGCGGGCAACACTTCCGCCAGCCAGGCCGCCCCCAACCGCATGGCGTTCCTTTACGTCCCCAATGGCAAAAACATGGTGGACTGGACGCCGAAGCAGGACGGCGCGCTGCCGGACGAACTGCCCGCCATCCTGCAGCCGCTGGCACCGCATCGCGGCGACTTCTCCATTCTCACGGGCCTCACCGCCGACAAGGCCCGCGCCAACGGCGACGGCGGGGGCGACCACGCCCGGGCACTGTCCGCGTTCCTCACCGGCTGCCAGCCGCGCAAGACCGACGGCACCGACATCCGGGCCGGCGTCTCCGTGGACCAGGTGGCGGCCTCCCGCATGGCCGACCAGACGCGGCTCGCCTCGCTGGAAATCGGCACCGAGGCCGGCTCCATGGCCGGCAACTGCGATTCCGGTTACTCCTGCGTTTATTCCTCCACGATGTCCTGGCGCTCCGCCACGCAGCCGCTGCCCAAGGAGGTCAATCCCAAGCTCGTCTTCGAGCGGCTCTTCGGGGCCGGCTCCGCCGCCGAACGGGCCAAACGGGATGCCCAACGCAAAAGCGTGCTGGACATGGTCAAGGCCGACTTCAACGACCTCAACGGCAAGCTCGGCCGCAGCGACCAGCGCAAGCTTGATGAGTATTTCTCGGCCATCCGCGACATCGAGCTCCGCATCGAGCGCGCCGGGAAGTTCGCCGAGCCCAAAGCCCCGGAGGGCTTCGCCACGCCCGCCGGCATTCCGCCCACCTACGACGAGCACATCCGGCTCATGTGCGATCTCATGGTGCTGGCTTTCCAGACCGACACGACGCGCGTCTGCACGTTCGTCATCGCGAACGAGGGCAGCAACAAGCCCTACCCCTTCATCGGCGTGCGCGAAGGCCACCATGATCTCTCCCACCACGGCAACAGCGAGGAGAAGAAGGCGAAGATCGCCCAGATCAACCGCTTCCACACCACGCAGCTCGCCTACCTCCTCGGCAAACTCAAATCCGTCAAGGAGGGCGACGGGACGTTGCTTGACCACATGATGCTCGCCTACGGCAGCGGCAACTCGGACGGCAACGCGCACAACCATGACAACCTGCCCCTGCTGCTCGCAGGCCGCGGCTGCGGCACCATCAAGCCGGGCCAGCATCTCGTTTACCCGAAGGAAACGCCGCTGAACAACCTCTGGCTCGCCATGCTCAACCGCATGGACATCAAGACCCAGCAGCTCGGCGACAGCACGGGCGAGCTGGCGCGGCTGGCCTGAGTTGGCCGGATCATTCTCCTCGGGCAAACGCGGGCGGCCTGCGCCCGCGTTTTGCCTTTTTCAACCGCCCCGTTGGGATAGGCTCCGCCCGTGCCAACCCCAACCCGCCGCCCCGCGTGAACGTCCCCGGTCCCGCCGCCCCCGCCGTGCCCACGCCTTGGTGGCGCGTGCTCTACATCCAGGTGCTCCTTGCCGTCGCGCTGGGCATCTTGGCCGGCGTCCTCTTCCCGCTCGACAAGGCCGCGCCGCACTTGTGGAGCGCCGCCAAGCTGGAACCGCTGGGCAAGGCGTTCATCGCGCTGGTGAAGATGATGATCGGGCCGATCATCTTTTGCACCATCGTCCACGGCATCGCCTCGATGAGCGACATGAAGAAGCTCGGGCGCGTGGGCGTGAAAACGCTGCTCTACTTCGAGGTCGTCTCGACCGTCGCCCTCGTCGTGGGCCTTGTGGTGGTGAACTGGCTCCAGCCGGGGGCGGGCTTCAACTTCGATCCCACCGCGCTGAACACCGCTGACTCGGCCAAAGCCAAGAATGCCGTGCAGGGCGCCGAGTCGCAGACGATGTCGGCCTTCCTGCTCAACATCATTCCCGCGACGCTCTTCTCCGCCTTCGTCACCGGCGACCTCCTGCAAGTGCTCCTTGTCTCCACGCTCACGGCCTTCGCCATCACCACGCTGCCCAACCACCACCGGCTGGCCGTGCTCGGCGTCATTGAGCGCGCCTCGGAAATCCTCTTCGGCATCATGCGGATCGTGGTGCAGTTCGCGCCGGTCGGGGCGTTTGGCGCGATGGCGTTCACCGTGGGCAGCTACGGGATTGGCTCACTGGAAAAGCTGCTCAAGCTCATGGCTGGTTTCTACGCCACAGCGGGCGTGTTTGTGTTCGTGGTGCTTGGCGGCATCGCGGCGCTCTGCGGCTTTTCGATCTTCCGCTTCCTCGTGTTCATCAAGGAGGAGCTGCTGCTCGTGCTGGGCACGAGTTCCTCCGAGACCGCGCTGCCGGGCATGATTCAAAAGATGCGGCGGCTCGGCTGCTCGAACTCCACCGTCGGCCTCGTCATCCCAACAGGCTACAGCTTCAACCTCGACGGCACAAACATCTACATGACGATGGCCGCCATCTTCCTGGCGCAGGCCACGAACACGCCGCTGGACCTGCGCGAGCAGATCACGCTGCTGCTCGTCGCGATGGTGTCCTCGAAGGGCGCGAGCGGCGTGACCGGGGCAGGCTTCGTCACGCTCGCCGCCACGCTGGCCGTGGTGCCCAAGGTGCCCATCGCCTCACTTGCGTTGCTGGTGGGCATTGACCGCTTTATGAGCGAGTGCCGCGCCATCACAAACCTCATCGGCAATGGCGTGGCGACCGTCGTGATCAGCCGCTGGGAAGGCGAGGTCACACCGGAAACGCTGCGGAAAAACCTCGCCCCGGAGGAGACGGCGTGAAGGGTCGTTAACTCTCCTCCCAACTCCGGCGGGTGCAGTCGTAATTCATGGCGAGACCCCTTGCGGCGTGTCTTGCGGATCTGAAGGCGCGACTACTTCCGTTCCGCGAGTTGCGATTCCAATTGCTTCACGCGGCGCAGGAGTTCGGGCAACTGCTGGATGGCGAGGAGCTGGCGCTTGGTTTGGCGGTCGGGTTGCGCAGGCGAGCCGAACCATTTCTCGCCGTCGGGGATGTCGTGCATCACGCCGGATTGCGCGGCGACGGTGACTTGGTTGCCAATTTTGAGGTGACCCGCGAGTCCAACTTGGCCGCCGAGCACGACGTAATTGCCCAACTTGGTGCTGCCCGCGATGCCGGTCTGCGAGACCACGATGCAGTGTTCGCCGAGCTGCACGTTGTGGGCGAGTTGCACGAGGTTGTCCACCTTGCTGCCCTTGCCGATGACCGTCGCGCCGATCGCACCCCGGTCCACGGTCACATTCGCGCCCAGCTCCACGTCGTCGCCGATGACGACGTGGCCAACCTGCAGAACTTTCTGGTGCGCACCCGCATCGAACACGTAGCCGAAGCCGTCCGAACCGATGACGCAGCCGGCGTGGAGACGGACGCGTTTGCCGACTTGCGTGCGCGCATAGAGGACGACGTTGGGGAAGAGCTTCGTATCCTCGCCCACCACGCAGTTGTCGCCGAGGTGATTGCCGCCGAGCAAAACCGCGCGCGCCTCAATGCGGCAGTGTTCGCCGATGACGCAGTGTGGCCCGATGTAAGCCGTGTCATCCAAAGAGGCGGTTTTCGGTATCACGGCCGTCGGGTGGCGTTGGCCTTCCAGCACCGGCTCAGCGAAAAAGAGCGGCAGCACCTTGGCAAACGCCACGCGCGCGTTCTTCACCCGGATGAGCGTCTTGGTGGCGGAAGTGCGGTCGCCCGCAACGAGGATGGCGGATGCGGCACTTGCCTCGGCGGCGGCGAAGTAGGCGTCGGTCTCGGCAAAGGTCAGGTCGCCGCGCTTGGCAGAGTCTGCCGGCGCGAAACCCGTGATGGGCGAAGTCGGGTCACCGAGGATTTCTCCACGGACGTGTTTGGCGATGTCAGCGACGGTGTAGGGCATG